>CAZDEC010000094.1:0-10571 GCA_964504295.1 uncultured Thioalkalispiraceae bacterium | reverse complement strand
ATTATTTTTTATTTTATTGGTTTTAAGGTTTATAACGCTGAGTTAAACGGCAATTACACGTGAGCAAAGCGAGCGGGTAATTGTCCGAATGAGTAAAACGAATGTTTTTGAACGCCTTGTTATGTTTTTTATTGTTTAACAACTTTAATATCCCTTTTCGCTTCGATAGCCTCATTAAATATTTCAAATACCGTATCTTGAAACTCTTTTAATGAACTTGGAATGTTGTCACTATTTTTACTAATAATTGTAAATGGTGGCTCAATTTTATTTATATCGCCAGTAACGATACTATCAGTTAACGCATTCAAGTTTCGGCCATGCCATTCTGGTGCTTGTACTTGTGGAAGAAACTGATTATAAAATTGTTCCTCGCTACCAATTTCTTGCCAGTTAATCGTAATATTCATTTTTTCATTTGTAAACATAACAGTGATTTAGACAGAATCTGTCTTTTCCAAGATTTAGACAGAATCTACCTAAATCTTTGTAAACTTTCTGTAACACTACCAAATATTAATTTTTACTGCGATTAAAATATTTTGAAAAGAGTTATTTGTTTAATAATTGAGCTAGTTTTAGATAAAAACTAGTTTGCCGCGCTATCGCTCGCAATGACATTGGGTTACTTGGTTGTCTTTCCCCTGTCGTTGCGAAGAGGTACGACGATATAATCTGGTTTTACACTTGCTTATTGTCGTTGCAATAACAAAAAAGAGCATGGCTCAATTTTATGACCGGCTTTTTATTACCGCTTCCGCCGCATTTTTCCTTTAGGTATATGTACCCGTTCTAACTTAACCATTTCACGCAAACGCCTAACATCATCGGGCGATAGTTCCTGGCGTTTACCTAAACGTAAATTTCTTGGTAATGCGATACCGGCAAAACTAATTCGGATTAAGCGACTTACCTGCGAACCAATGGCCTCCCATAAACGCCGTACTTCGCGGTTGCGTCCTTCGTGTAAACTGACATGGTACCAACGGTTAAAGCCTTCACCACCGGCGGCTACAACTGAATCGAATTTAGCAACACCATCTTCTAGCATGACACCTTTTGTTAATGCCTGAATTTGTTTTAGTTCAACTTCACCCATTACCCTTACGGCATAGGTGCGTTCAATTTCACTGCGTGGGTGCATTAAACGATTGGCGAGGTCGCCGTCGGTGGTTAATAAAATAATGCCGGAGGTATTAATGTCTAATCGGCCGATTGCTATCCAACGGCTACCACCTAAACGTGGCAGGTGATCGAAGATGGTTTTACGGCCTTCGGGATCATTGCGGGTGCAAACTTCGCCGTTGGGTTTATGGTAAATAATAACGCGGGTGCGTTGTTGCTGATTTAAACGGCGTACGGGCTTACCATCAACGAAGACTCTGTCGTCTAATGTTATTCGGTCACCCAGCTTAGCCGTTTTACCATTTACTTCAATACGTCCTTCGCGTAACCAGTCTTCGACTTTACGGCGGGATGCCAGGCCTTTGCGTGCCAGGACTTTTTGAATTTTTTCACTATCGTTTGATTTTGGGAGAGACATTTTTGTTGCCGTTTATAAAAAGATGGATCCCCGCCTGCGCGGGAATGACGGAATTAATTTGTGTTTATACTATGACCAGACCGCAAAAAAATACTGATTTAAACATGCGGGGATATAAGTTAACAGCAATATTAGTTTTCTGCTGTTAACACTTCATTAACATCTGATGCTGCAGCGTCTGTTTTTTGCGAATCGTCTAGTTTAACAACATCGGCCATGTCTGAAACATCGATATCATCAACCGTATCCATTTCGTCTAGTTCGTTGTCTTCGGTTGATTTATCGGCTTCTTCAGTAGACTCGGCCTTTGCTTTATCGTCTGGGTTGGCATTTAAATCAAGTTGTACGTTAATTGCATCAATATCTTTTAACTCAGAAAGTGGCGGTAAGTCTTCCAGGCTTTTTAAATTAAAGTAGTTTAAAAATTCTTTGGTGGTGGCAAATAAAGCTGGCTTACCCGGTACATCGCGATGCCCAACAACACGTACCCATTCACGTTCAAGTAAGGCTTTAATAATATTGGAGCTTACGCTCACGCCACGTACGTCTTCAATTTCGGCGCGTGTTATCGGTTGCCGGTAGGCAATAAGGGCTAAAGTTTCCAGCGATGCACGCGAATAACGCGCAGGACGCTCTGCCCAAAGTTTAGCAACCCACTCTGCATTTTTTTCTCTTACCTGAAAGCGGAAACCACTGCCGACTTCTTTTAGTTCCAAACCACGACCGACGTAGTCTTCTTTTAATTCGTCTAATACTTCTTTAATTTGAACTTGTTCAATTTCAGGTTGTTCTTTACCATTTTGATCTTTATTGGCCCGCTCATTAAAAATAGCAAACAAAGCTTTAATACTCATCGGTTCATCTGCCGCAAATATTAAGCCTTCTACAACAGGTTTTAAGTCTTCATTGTTCATTCAACAACCTCTATTTATAAAATCTTTTTACCGATAACTTTAAACTTTAACTAACGTCTGCATCATTTGCTGCGGTGGCCGCTCTAACATGTATTACCGCGAAGGCTTCCGTTTGTACCAACTCAATCAATGCTTGTTTTACTAATTCCAAAATAGCCAATAGCGTTACCACTACGCCACTTTTACCTTCTTTAATATCAAACAGTTTTGAAAAATCAACATACTCATTTCCGCGCACACTGTTTAATACATTCGACATGCGCTCACGCACCGACAATGGCTCTAAATCAATTTGATGATGTTTATACGTTGCTGCACGTTTCATTACATTATTAAACGCCGCTAAAATATCTTTCATGTCGACTTGAGGTGGCTCTTTGACCACTCTTAAGTCTGGAATTTCTACGACCGGTTTGAAAGTATCCCGACCAACACGTGGCAGGTTATCAATATCGTCGGCGGCTTGTTTAAAGCGTTCGTATTCCTGCAAACGACGAACCAGTTCGGCTCGTGGATCGCCTTCTTCCTCTTCGACCACTTTCGGTCTTGGCAATAACATACGTGATTTAATTTCGGCCAGCATCGCGGCCATCACTAAATATTCACCGGCTAACTCTAAGTGTATATCCGTCATTAACTCAACATACTCAACATACTGACGAGTAATTTCGGCAATGGGTAAATCCAGAATTTCCAGGTTTTGGCGTTTAATCAGGTAAAGCAATAAATCTAACGGCCCTTCAAATGTTTCTGCCAGAAATACTTCCAGGGCATCCGGTGGAATATATAAATCTTGTGGCAAAGCGTTCATTGCCGTGCCTTGCACAACGGCAAAGGGCATTTCTGATTGCTGCGGAGTATGCTCGGTTGATTCAGCAGCAGTATTTTTTTGCTCGCTTTCAACAGCCGAATCCGCACCCGAATCTACACCCGAATCTACACCCGAATCTACACCCGAATCCGCACCCGAATCCACACAGGAAGAATGCTCTTCTTCCGCCATTGTTGGCACTGCTTCTGAATGTTCAGTCGGATTACTCATAGTTTCTCTTTGGCTACCAATATGACAGGTTCATTGCCTGCCTCACTTCGGTTAATGTTTCTCTTGCGACTTCGCGCGCTTTTTCATTGCCTTCGTTAATCAGGTTACGCACCAGACCACGATCTTCTTCGTATTCTTTGGCGCGTTCACGAATAGGCGCTAGCTCGGCTAAAACCGCTTCAATAATGGGCGCCTTGCAGTCGAGGCAGCCAATACTGGCCGAGGTGCAACTTTGCTGTACCCATTCTAATGTTTTATCGTCTGAGTATACCTGATGCAGATTCCAAACCGGGCACTTTTCTGGTGTACCGGGGTCAGTTTTTCGAACCCGTGCAGGGTCGGTTGGCATCTTGCGGAGTTTCTTTTCTATATCTTCCGGCGCATCACGTAGTGCAATGGTGTTGTTATACGATTTTGACATCTTTTGGCCGTCTAATCCCGGCATTTTCGATGCTTTTGTCAACATTGCCTCGGGTTCAGGCAAGATAATTCGACTACTGCCTTCGAGAAAGCCCAGCAAACGTTCTTTGTCACCGACCGTGATATTCTGCTGC
Source organism: uncultured Thioalkalispiraceae bacterium (assembly GCA_964504295.1). Taxonomy (GTDB): domain Bacteria; phylum Pseudomonadota; class Gammaproteobacteria; order UBA6429; family Thiohalophilaceae; genus SZUA-37. The sequence goes on along the minus strand of CAZDEC010000094.1, from coordinate 6,518 downwards.
GAATCGAGCAGCGCCTGTCCGATTGACAGTGCTTCTTTGTCGCCTTTTTCCTGGTATTTTTTACGTAACTCTTTATAAAGTTTGGCATTTTTCTTGCCCATTTTTTTCATGGCCGCTTCTGCTTTTTCTGCAAAGTCGACTTCCCTGCCATAGATATAATTAAAGCGCCGTGCAATTTCACGGGTTAACTCAACATGGGCAACCTGATCTTCGCCCACCGGCACTCGACCTGCCTTATACATAAGAATATCCGCCGATTGCAAGACCGGATAGCCCAAAAAGCCATAGTTATTTAAATCCCGCTCTTTCAGCTTTTCTTGCTGATCTTTATAGCTTGGCACCCTTTCCAGCCAGCTCAGCGGCGTTATCATGGAAAGCAATAAGTGCAATTCAGCATGTTCGGGAACTTGAGACTGAATAAAAACCGTTGCCGAGTTCGGGTTCACGCCTATGGCCAGCCAGTCGATAAGCATGTCCCAAACACTGTTTTCTAAATTAGAAAGGTCGTCATAATGGGTGGTTAGCGCATGCCAGTCAGCTACAAAGAAAAAACACGGGTATTCATGTTGCAGTTTCAACCAGTTTTTAAGCACGCCGTGGTAATGGCCAAGATGTAATGCACCCGTCGGGCGCATCCCGGACAAGACCCGGTTATTATTCGTTAGGGATGACACTCATTACTCCGAAATAGGTTTAGTTATATAAATTTTCACTGCTGTCTTATTAGCTCGTCATTCCCGTGCAGGCGGGAATCCAGTATGTTGTTGATTGGGTAAAACGTTATATTTTCTGAATTCCCGTCCCCGATGGGGACAAGCTCTGCGCGGGAATGACGATCTTTAAGGTTTTAAGCCAACAATAAAGCCCCCAAATGGCTTTTATTATCTTCATTTATTAATAAGGGGATTATATCGGGTTTAGGCTAGAGGTGGCTAGGGGCAAGCCGACTCAAAGTGCTTAAATTTTACTTGCTAAAAATCACTGCTATCGCCCTTGCCCTGTCTAACAACCTCAACAACATCGTTTTGTAAGGTTAAGACGGTTGTAGGCTCAATACCGCAATGGCCGCCATCAATAACTAAATCTACCTCATGTTCCAGGCACTCTCTAATATCCTCTGCATCGATCATGGGCATTTCTTCGCCGGGCAAAATCAAGGTGCTGCTCATCAGCGGTTCGTTCAGTTCCGACAGTAACGCCATCGCAATACGGTTATCCGGCACGCGAATACCAATGGTTTTTCGTTTGGGGTGCATTAAACGCTTCGGTAGTTCACGAGTGGCATCCAATATAAAGGTATAGGCGCCTGGGGTATGGGCATTAATTAAACGATAAGCCTGGTTGCTTACCTTGGCATAGGTCGAAATTTCCGATAAATCGCGGCAAACCAAGGTGAAATTGTGCTGGGCATCGACCTGTCGAATACGGCGTATTTTGTCGAGTGCCTTTTTATCACCAATATGGCAACCCAGCGCATAGGCCGAATCGGTTGGGTAAACTATTACCTCGCCCTGGCGTACCCGTTCAACGGCCTCGTGTATTAGCCGTGGCTGAGGATTGTCGGGGTGAATTTTAAAATATTGGCTCATAAGCTCAAACTCAAGACCAGGCATTCCAAACCGGGGTTAAATCCGCCGGCAGCGGCGGTAATGTTTGCATATTAATATAGGGAATGGCCGGGTCATGAAAGTCGGAGCCGCGTGAGGCCAGTAAATGATAACGTCGTGCCAGTGCGGCTATATTGGCCGCTTCCTGTGTGCTATGACTGCCTGAAATCACTTCAATGCCTTCCCCGCCGGCTTGCATGAAATCTTCAATCAGCATGCGTAATTTTGTGGCCGACAGCCGATAACGCGCCGGATGGGCAATAACACTTACCCCGCCAGCGTCTTTAATCCATTTAAGTGCGTCTTCCATCGCCGCCCATTCACCGGCGACAAAACCCGGCTTGCCTTTAACTAAATAGCGCTTAAAGACCTGCTTCATATCTTTAGCGCAACCTCGCTCGATAAGCACCCTGGCAAAATGGGTGCGGGTGACATTTTCACCATTTGAAATAGCGGCGGCGGCTTCATACGCCCCTTCAATACCCGCTTTGGCCAGTTTACGGCCTATTTCCTGTGCGCGAGCAACTCGCGATATTCGGATTTTACTCAAACCTAGCAGTAGTTCTGCATTATCGGCATCTATATTTAAACCTAAAATATGTACTGTCTGCTTGCGCCAGATAACTGAAATTTCTACTCCGGCTATAACAGACAAACCAAGCTCATTCGCCGCCTGTTTTGCTTCCTGAATGCCGGCGGTAATATCATGGTCGGTTAATGCCAATACATCGACGCCCTTTTCTACCGCATATTGCACTAACTCCGTCGGGCTTAAGCAGCCGTCCGAAGCAGAAGAATGAGAATGTAAGTCGTAGGATAAGGCCATAATGGCGCGATATATTACAGTATAAATATTCGTCTGTCTGAATTGCTTTATTTCACAAAAATAAGTCAATTCTCAGTAATATCCACAGAAACCGTGTATCACTGAAAATAACATGATAATATCGAGCAAATACATTAAACCAAGCCCATTAACCATTGTCTACAAGCGCAATACACACATATAGTTGTTAAAACACATGAAGTTCTTATTCGATTTTTTCCCGGTTCTATTATTTTTTATTATTTTCAAGTCTTACGACAATCAGGTTGACGGTATGGTTGCCGCCACCGCCGCACTTATTGCTGCAACCGTTATACAAATTTCTTACAACTGGTTGCGCCATAAAAAAATTGAAAAGATGCATATTGTTACACTGGTGCTGGTTGTTATTTTTGGTGGCGCAACCATTTATTTTAAAGAACCACAGTTTCTTATCTGGAAAGTATCCATTGCTAACTGGCTGTTTGCCGTTGTATTTTTTGCCAGTCATTTTATTGGCAATAAAACCCCTATCGTAAAACGCATGATGCAGGCGAATATATCCATGCCAGACAATGCCTGGAACCGCTTGAGTATTTCATGGGTTTTATTTTTTGTGCTCACCGGTGTTATAAATTTAATCGTCGCACATTTTTATAGCTTCGACATCTGGGTTGATTTTAAACTGTTTGGCATCTTAGGCTTAACACTGGTTTTCGTCATTGCTCAGGGATTTTTTCTTTCGAAACACATTATAGAAGAAGATAGCGAACAACCTGCAACTGACGAGCCATTGCCTCAAAAACAGACTCTGGACAGTCAACCAACTGAAAGTAATTAATTAAACCTATGTTATACGCTATTATTGCCGAAGATAACCCGGAAAGTTTAGAAAAACGACTAGCCGCTCGAGCGGATCATATTGCTCGTCTGGAAGGACTTAAAAATCAGGGCACACTTATTTTAGCCGGGCCACATCCAACCATCGACAGTGAAGACCCCGGCTCAGCCGGTTTCAGTGGTTCACTTATCGTTGCGGAATTTAATTGCTTTGAAGATGCACAGGTATGGGCTAACGCCGACCCCTATATTAAAGCCGGTGTTTATAAATGCGTCACAGTAAAACCCTTTAAAAAGGTATTGCCATAAGTTATTGTTACAAACATTAAAGAAATTCACGTAAATTATTATTACTAAACAAAAATATCGATTAAGGACAAAATTATGTCACAAACTACAACCAAAACAACAACTGCCCTCAAGCTAGGCAGTGTATTCAGCATCGCACTTAGTCTTTCAATTTCACTGCTAAGCTTTAATGCTTATTCTGCAAGTAAAGCCGTTGCTACCGTCAATGGAAAGCCTATCGCTAAAAAAACATTTGATGCTTATGTTATTCACAAACAGAAGCAAGACCCAAAATTTGACGCCAAGAAAAACAAAGAAGTTTTGATACAGGAATTAGTAAACCGTGAGTTAATGTATCAGGATGCATTGCGTTTAAAACTAGATAAAGATAAAGATGTGTTATTTCAACTGCAACAGCATCGCATTGATTTATTAATTAAGCATGCTATTCGTAAAACAATGTTGGCAACCCCGATTACCGATACCGAATTAAAACTCGAATATGACCGCCGGGTTAAATCTGCCAATGTACTTGAATTTAAAGCTCGACACATTTTATTAAAAAGTGAAGACAAAGCTAAATCGGTTATAAAAGAATTAGACAATGGTAAAGACTTTATCAAACTGGCCAAAGCATATTCAACAGGACCAACCGGTAAAAATGGCGGTGACCTGGGCTGGTTTAATTCACGCCAGATGGTGCCTGCATTTTCTAAAGCCGTTGCCAACATGAAAAAAGGCTCATACACAAAAACACCCATTAAAACAAAATTTGGCTGGCATGTGATTAAACTTGAAGATACTCGTAAAATGGAGCCACCCAAGTTTAGCGATATCAAAAAACAGGTTCGTGCAATTATGCAAAATAAAAAGTTGCAGGAATATATTGTTAAGCTAAGGAAAAAAGCGAAGATTAAAATTAATAAGTAGTACTGCTGTAAACAAAAAAGCCGCCTCCCTGAAATATTCGGGGAGGCGGCTTTTTTTATTAAACATCATTAAGATAATTTCGTTAAGTTGTTATTCCTTGTAACTATTCATTCACAGTAACCCGTCATTCCTAGCAATTCGTCATTCCCGCGCAGGCGGGAATCCATACCACATAAAAGCCTATTTTACTTTTTCTGGATACCCGCCTGCGCGGGCATGACGATACGTTTTAGTTTCTACACAACAATCGAAAACTTTATCTCTTATCCCAAGTATTTATCAACACTTATCCTTGTTATTCACACTGGCAGAGCTAATGGTTTCAGATATTAAAGTTTATAGCACTACAAACTAACAGTTGAGCTTAAAAACCATTCCTATCATCCCAAATACTTTTTATTCGTCTGTCTTTATTAGACCGTCGTGGGGTTTTTGTCGGCTCAAAACGCAGCATATCTCTGCGGTCTTCTTTCTTTCTACGTTGTTCAATTCGCCTTTCAGGGCCTTTATACGCTTCATCCATTTGCATTACTCCTATCCGAAAAATATCAATACTGATGAAAGTATAACGTATTGTGATTACTCTCACACTTTAATAATTTTATTATGTTTTTCAAAAACTTAAACAACCTAAAATATATGTTGTTGGATTATTGACGGTGTTTTAACCCGCTTGTTTTTGACATAAGAGAGGATAATAAATCTTCGAGTTAACTTACTGCAAATTATAACTTTCTGGCATGACTGTCTTGCTTATTGCTAAAACTTTTTTGCAAAGGTTTATTAAACGCCCTCTTTTGCAGCTGTCAGTATTTTTATAAGCTCTTCAATGACAGTATTTTTAACCAGTGTTTTACGCCAGACTAGTCCAATGGTGCGTTTTGGGCGAGGCTCTTTAAAGGGAATATATCTAATATCGTCTGCCCCCGTGTTTATATCCACAGCCATTGCGATTTCCGGCATTAAGGTGATGCCGGTTCCGACTTTTACCATTAGCCGTAATGTTTCGAGGCTGGTTGCACGAAAGTCCTGTTCTTCGTTAGCACCCATTAAGCTACAAACCTCCAATGCTTGATCGCGCAAACAATGACCTTCTTCTAATAATAGAAGGTCTTTGCTTAATAACGATGATTGTCCAATTTCGGCTTTGCTCGCCAGTGGGTGATCACTCTTTACGGCAAGACGGAAATAATCGTCAAATAAAATTTCAACGTTAAATCGTTCATCAACCACAGGTAGCGCAAGCAAGGCCGCATCTATTTTGCCCGATTTAAGTTTATCGATAAGATGCTCTGTTTTTTCTTCAACTAAAATAAGTTTTAGTTTAGGCATAGCCGCTTTTATCGGCTTAACGATACCGGGAAAGAAATAGGTTGCCAGTGTCGGAAAAGCACCCAGCCTGAAACGACCCGATAAAGGATCAATCGCCGCTTCTGCGAGTGCATCTATCCTGTCTACTTCGGCAATAACTTTCATTGCCGAGACAATAATCTGCTCCCCTACAGCAGTGAGTAAAATTTGCTTATTGGTTCGTTCAAAAAGCTGTACGCCCAGAGACTCTTCCAGTTTTTTTATCTGTCCACTGAGTGTTGGCTGGCTAACGTGGCATTTTTCTGCAGCGCGGGAAAAACTGCCTAAGTCCGCGATTGCTAACAGATATTTAAGATCTCGAATATTCATTTACGTCCTCATATCGGTAAAACCTATTGTCACCAGTGGAACAACCAATTTGTTATTGCTACATACTATCAATAATATACCTAACCATAGATTTTAGCAATACGTGGTAAAGGAAGAATTACTCCATTATCAGCCCGCTAAAGTCTTCATTTAAATCATGAGGATTAAAATTATGAATATACATATGAAACAAGTAGGCATAGCAAGCGTTGCCATTGCTTTTATTGGCATGGCACATGCGGAAGTCAAAACGCTAACACGGGACAATGGTGCAGCAGTTGGCGACAACCAGAACTCCTATACAGCCGGTGAACATGGCAGCGTACTGCTCCAGGATGTTCAGCTGATTCAAAAATTACAACGCTTTG
>CAZDEC010000093.1:0-10624 GCA_964504295.1 uncultured Thioalkalispiraceae bacterium | reverse complement strand
AGATTTACAGTCTGATCCCTTTGGCCACTCGGGAACCCCTCCTCGAATGAAGCCGTGCATTTTCGTTTAGCAGAGCCCTCCGTGTCAATAAAAATGTGCGAATATTCTTCAATATAAAGCCAAAAATTGCTGTTTTTTTCATTTCAACGCAAATTTGGCCTAAAATTTGCCATACAATCTTTTTCTCAGCTTTTATCAAACACTTAAATTTAAGATTTTTGCTGCAATAGCCGATAACGCCTGCACATATTTGTTGCTAATTTGTATGTACGAGTACCTATATCTAAATCCAGAATGGACTAAACATGGCAAAAGTATTACTCGACAATGTAGAAATCGACATGGAACTCAACAGCGATGTTGTTGACCGACAGGGGCGGGTTTTGCTTAAAAAAGGCATCATCCTCACCGAAAAACATCTACGCGTCTTTAATACCTGGGGAGTGCTTGAAGTCGATATTAAGGGCGACATCGAAGTAGATGAAATTAAAAAACACTACCCGGCCGAATTAGTCGAAGCGGCGACACAACACGTAACAAACCAGTTCCAGCATAACGACCTTAGCCACCCCGTTATAAAAATTCTGTTCGATTATTGCAAAACTCAATACATGGATAATAAAGCGAGTTAAAAATGGCGCGTAGTGCTGAACATATTATAAAAAGTACCAGCCAGGTTGCCAGCTTACCAACAATCTATTTAAAGATTGAAGAGGCTTTAAATAATGCTAACTGCAGCAATCAGTATCTTATCGATATACTCAGCGAAGACACCGCATTATCTGCTCGCCTACTGCGGCTGTCGAATAGCGCCATGTTTAACTTCCCCAATAAAATTGATTCCATCTTTCAAGCTATCACCATAATAGGCACTCAACAGCTACGCGCATTAGTTTTAGCCAGTTCGGTAATGAAAATATTTAAGGATATCCCGCAAGAACTTATCAATATGGAAATGTTCTGGCGCCATAGTATCGCTTGCGCTGTCAGTGCACGCATTATTGCCTCGTTAAGACGCGCAGCCAATATAGAATACTATTTTCTAGCCGGACTATTACATGATATTGGTCGCTTGATTATGTTTAAAGAAGTACCAACTGAAATTAGTGAGGCCATACAACTGGCAGCAAAAAAACAACAGTTATTATTTATTGTAGAAAAAGAGGTACTAGGTTTTGACCATGCCAAACTCGGCGGCATGCTATTAAAAGACTGGAAGCTGCCGCCACAATTAGTTGAATCAACGGCATTTCATCATAGCCCCAGAAGAAGCGCCGATTTTCAGGATGAAGTAGCGGTAGTGCATGTTGCCGACATTATCGCGAACAGCTTACAACTCGGCAGCAGTGGTGAACACCTGATTCCAACATTGGATAATCAGGCATGGCAACGTATAGGCTTGCCCGATAGCATAATCGCGACAGTACTCAAGGAATTACAACTGCAATACACTGTTGCAGTAGACTTTGTGCTCGGTGCCAATGAGCCCGCAGAAAGTTTAGAGTCGGGTGTGGCATGAGTAATAATCCAACACCACAAAACGATCAATACATGGCAAAAATGCACAGTGAACTTATTGACTCACTGCATATTATTGCAAGTCCCGATGACGTACTCCTACAATTCGACGGTGAACCCGATTTAACAACCATTCTTGATACTGCCTGGTTACGCATTAAAAAAATTATTTCATTAACAGAAATGGGATTTTTATTATTGGACGATGATGGTCTGGATTTTAACCTGAACTATTATCAACCCGCGAATGCTTTTAAACTCATCAACAAGCTATCTAATACTGCTATTAAAGAAGGTACTTTTTCCTGGGCACTAAACCAGAACCGGGCCGTTGTTTTACATGGCGACAAAGACAACGCGTCCAGACTATTTCATGTTGTCGCAATACGCGGCAAAGTGATAGGAATGTTTATCGCGACTTTCAACTTTGACACCGAAAGTGTCAACGAGACCACGCTAGGATTACTATCGATTATACTTTTAAACTGTGCCAATACCATTGAATCATCGGTACTCAATATGAAAGTACGGGAGCAAAACGAAGTTTTAGAAATAAAAATCGAAGAACGCACTTATCAACTTGCTATTGAAAAAACACGCGCAGAAGCCGCATCCGTTGCAAAAAGCAACTTTTTGGCGACCATGAGTCATGAAATACGTACTCCCATGAACGGTGTATTAGGCATGGCACAAGTACTTGCGGCCACCCGCCTGACGGAAGAACAGCAACTATACGTTGATACCATATTGGACTCAGGTAACTCGCTGTTAATGGTTATCAACGATATTCTGGATTTTTCAAAAATCGAAGCCGGCAAAATGTTGCTGGAAAAAGTGAATTTTAATTTAACTCATATAGCAAACGATATTAGTAATTTGTTTAAAGGCAAGGCAGATGAAAAAAATATTCAGCTCACACTGAGCATCGACAAACAATGCCCAACTGAATTAATAGGTGACAGCTTACGTATCAAGCAGGTTTTGCAAAACTATGTCAGCAACGCAATTAAATTCACCGAGCAAGGTTCGGTGCAAATTGACATTTCGGGTTCAAAAATAAGTGATGACTCCGCCAGTATCATGATACAGGTGTCTGATTCTGGAATAGGAATTGATCAAAGCTCACAGGATAAATTATTTTCTGACTTCACCCAGGTAGACTCATCAACGACACGTAAATTTGGTGGCACCGGACTCGGCCTGGCTATTTGCAAACAGCTTATTAACCTAATGCAAGGTGAGGTTGGTGTAAAAAGCCAACTGGATAAAGGTGCTACATTCTGGTTTACCTTGAACCTGGAAATAAATAATGCGGTTGAAGAAACCACAAAGCAACAAATAGCATCGAATCAAGAACAGCCTATGTTAACAGGCCAAATCCTGCTGGTGGAAGACAATATGGTTAACCAGCTTGTTGCAAAAGCCATCCTGGAAAAATTTGGTTTAACACCTGAAGTTGCAAACAATGGCCAGGAGGCTATTGAAAAAATTCAAAATACACAATTCGATTTAATTTTAATGGATTGTCAAATGCCGGTACTCGATGGCTTTGAAGCTACCGAGAAAATACGTCAACTTGAACGGGAAAATAGTCTTCAAGGTCACCTGCCTATTATAGCCTTAACCGCCAATGCGCATGACAAGGATAAAGAACGTTGCAGTAGCGTCGGCATGGATGATTACTTATCAAAACCCATTATTAAAGACCTTCTTTACGATACTTTAAGAAAATATATCCACAGCAAACACGACAGTATTCAGAAACAAATAAAACAAACACCGTAGGGAAAAAAATGCCGAATAATAATGCAATTGATACAACCGTTATTGAATCACTTAAAGACATAATGGGGGATGACTTTGGTATTATCGTTGATACTTTTACCGAGGATACGGGCAAGTTAGTCAGCTCACTATCTGAACTACAAAAACAAAATGATGTAGAAGTCTTTACCAGAAATGCACATTCGATCAAGTCCAGCAGTGCCAACCTTGGTGCACTTCAGGTGTCAGTACTAGCGGCTGAATTAGAAGCACAAGGAAAATCGGGGGATATCTCAAGCGTAATAAACAAGATAAAAGAATTAAACGATAACTTTAGTGTTGCATGTAAAGCGTTGTCTACTTTTAACTGATCCTCCTTTTTAAAATACGACTTACTTGTACCACCGTAACTTAACCTTTTACTATTAAATTCATCCGCTATAATGATCACTCAAATATCTTTTATAAAAAAATTGCACGCGGTCAAATAATGCACATACAAAAAAACTCTAAATGTATTTATATTTTTTTGCTGTTGTCTTTGCTGCTTACTGTCTCTGCTTCAGCTAAATCAGCCACCACTGATGACGCTAAGCCCAAACCCCTTACATTGGGATTGCTGCCATATCTAAACCTGAAACCTCTAGTAAAGAAATGGAGCCCACTTATAAAGTACCTAGAAATAAAACTACAGCGTCCTATCACAATCACTTCGGCCAAAAATTTTAAAACGTTTATTGCCCGAGCAAATAATCAAGAATACGATATTTATTATACCGCACCCCATTTTGCGGCACTGGCTGAAAAACAAAAAATTTATGAACGCCTGGTAGGCTTTGATAAAAAACTACACGGCGATGTCATCGTTTACAAAGACAGCCCATATCAAACTATTCAGGATCTTAAAAATAAAAAAATTGTGACACCTGACCGACTGGCAATTATTACTTTGATAGGTGAAAAGTTTTTACTGCAACATGGGCTCATCTTAAATAAATCCATTTATATACGTTATCTTAAATCTCATAGTAGCGCCATGTATGCCGTTGCACTTCAACAAGCTGACGCAGCAATCGTTGCGGGTGGAATGATAAAAAGAACACCAGCTACTATTAGTAGACACCTTCGCTTACTAACAATAACCGAAGATATACCGCATACAATGCTTATGTTAAAAAGTAGCCTGTCGGTTATTAATAAAAACCGTATTAAAACAGCATTTGCGGATTTCGACAAAAACAAAAAATACTCTGAACCTTTTTACAAAAATGTTGGTTTTGGTCGGTTTCAAAAAATTCCAGATAAGGATATGAATTACTTCGATACTATTATCCCAGCGATGCTCAAACGAATAGAGCAAAAAAAATAGCCTTTGCTCCCTGGTTTTTGCGTCCTTGAAAATCACATTACATTTCACGCAAAAAAAAACAACTTAACGCTTAAACGCCAAGTTGTTTTTATATATGGTGCCGGCACCAAGAGTCGAACTCGGGACCTACTGATTACAAGTCAGTTGCTCTACCAACTGAGCTACGCCGGCCATTTAAATAAAGCAATCTACTCTCCGGCGAGTCGCCAGAAGTGCTTCTTTAAAAGAGAGCGCATTTTAGGCAAAAACTCAGCATAAGGCAATGGTAATTTGACGCATTTTCTGCACCAATCTAGGATTAAAGGTTTACCCCAAGCATTTGATTATATGGAGCAATTCAAAGAAACCTTACCGAGCCCCTTAAAACTTTTCTGTAATATAGCCAATTGTTCGACGCTAAGAGCTGTAGCCGTTATCGACCAATCTAACCAATATTTTCGCTTTGGCAAATCCACACTGGTTATTTTTGCTTTTACACCTTTGTTAAGCATCGCTTTGAGGCGCCTACGGGCTGAAGAAGATTTTGAAAAAACACCCAGCGATACCGCATTTTTCTGCGAACCGGTCGCAACCAGGAAGTAGTCGCGAATACCCAGTTCTTTAAGCTTTTTAATATTTTTATTTGCCGCTTTACGTGTTTTTGCTGCCGGAATAATAACCCAAAACCCTTCTGATGGTATTTTTTGAACCCTTCGCTTTGTTTCAATATTCCAGTTTAACAACCTTTTTTGCACCGCTCGCGCCTCGGCTTTACGCGCCAGTGGGCCAACGCTATAGCAAGATGCTTCATTATCATTTGCCAACGGCTCTTCTGAGTCTGGCGATGCCTGCTCTTTTAATAGCAATAATTTGATGGCACCATCAATATCATCATTTTGCTTAACCGGCTCCAGGGCAACACCACGTTGGGAATTCCAGGCAAAAAAACCAACATTAAATAATATTAAGCTATATAAAAGCCACTTCCACATATCGGTTACTCAATAAATAATGACAAACCATCCAAAACAAGATTACGCCGGTATTCTACACGCATTGAGAGCAACGATATAATCTCTTCTGCCCCGCCTCCCGTTAAAAAGCATAAAGGTGTTTGTGTATATTGTTTTTTTAGCTGGCTAAAACATTGCTCAATAAAGCCCACAACGGCCAATACACTACCAACCTCAACGCACTCGCGGGTTGTTCGACCAATTTGCATGGCCGCTTTATTGCCATCGTCTTCGTACGAGATATCTTGCTGCTGTAAAGCCGCCTCAATGGCTGTTGATTTTTGTCCGAGAGATGCCGACATTAATTGACTATTCGGTATCATCCAGCCACCGATGTGTTGACCTGAACCATTTACCACGTCAATCGTCACCACGGAGCCGCTATCAACTATAACTAACGGCGAAGATTGTTTTTTCAGATTAAGACTGTTTTGATGCCCTGCATTAAATGCAGCAAGCATCACAAGCCAACGATCATCACCTAATTGCCGGTAATCACGATAACCACAGCTTACGCCAAAAGCGGATTGCTGTGTTTGAATACGCTGCACTGAACATTCAAAACAAGCCGCAAGTTTATTGATAATATTTTGCGTATAAAGCTCATCAGCAACACTCACTAACAAAATACCCTGTAATGGTTCTGATTGGGTATCGTGTATTAAAGGTAGCTGTTTTTCAAATGACTCAGCGGCTATTTTTTTTACTGTCGATAAAGTATTTGCCTTATACATCGCGTATTTGGCAAAAGAATTTCCAAGATCAATCAGTAGTTGTGTCATAAATTAAAGCTTTGGAATATTTTAATTATTTTAAACGAATACTCACTTCACCAGAGTATATTGGTTGCACTTTATTTTCAAACTCAACCAGTAAGGCACCTTGAGTATCCACACCTCGAGCAATACCTTTATCCATCAAACTACGGCTGGTAATACTAATGGCTTTACCGGCTAGTAAATCCAGTTTGTCCCACTGTTGAGTGAACGCCGAAAAACCTCTGCCTTCAAATAACTTTAAATCAGCAATTAATTCATCCAGAATGCACGCAACCACCTGGTTGCGATTGACCGATTGACCAAGAATACGACGCATATCAATCCATGGCTGATCAATGTCATCGGCTGCCGCATCCGGCATATTCACATTAACCCCAATGCCGATCACGGCGCGGCAAGGACCATTTGACTCACCACGCAATTCCAGTAAGACACCTGATAATTTTTGTTGTTCAACATAGATATCGTTTGGCCACTTCAGTTTAACATTATCAATACCGCTCTTTTTTAGTGCCCTGGCAACACTAATGGCGACCACCAGGCTTAAGCCTGACATTTCAGAAATGGAAAGACTCAAGCCATAGGATAACGACATATAAATATTACTGGCAAACGGTGATATCCATTGTCGACCCCGCCGACCTCGACCTTCTGTTTGTGACTCCGCAAGCAATAAGCAATTCTCTACCAGCTGTAATTCGGCTTGCTCTAGCAAAGCCTGATTGGTTGATGGGCATTCAAGCAAAATATCCACTTTAGCCAAAGCCAACCGAGCCTGTTTTGACAGACTGGATAGAATTTTGTCCTTATTTAAAACCAGCAGCGGCTCAGCAAGCTTATAGCCCTTGCCAGGCACACTTAGAATATCCACCGGCAATAACGCATTTAGTTTTTTTATTTGCTTCCAGATTGCTGTACGACTTACATTTAATTGAGCAGCAATATCTTCTCCCGAGTGAAAGTTCCCATCGCTTAGATAATCCAGAAGAACAAGTTTGGGCACCATTCTAGAACAAACCTGTTAAAAAAATATTGTTGTATAGAAAATACACACGGTTACCCCTTATCATTCGCCAAATTATTGTAATCATACAATATTTGTCTAGACTTACGACTAAATTTAGTACTAACTCGATGCAAATCGCATACAATAACTATAAAAATTTATGTTAAAAACCTTAATTCTCATTTTATTTTTTCTTTTCTCCTCTTATGCCTCGGCAGCAAAAGAGATTACCCTTAACACGGCAGGCGGCCCTCCTCTTAATACACCTGAACTTACGGGTTTTATGGACATTGTTGCCAAAGAAGCCTTTCAACATATTGGTTATACGTTGAAGACCATACAGCTCCCTGCCGAGCGCGGCCTTAAAAATGCCAATGCCGGTATTGAAGACGGTGAAATAGGACGAATAAAAGGTATGGAAAAACTTTATCCCAATCTTGTGCGTGTTCCAGAAAAAATTATGGATTGGGAATTTGTCGCTTTTAGTGAAAAGAATATTCATCTAAACAATGGCTGGGCTAGCCTGTTACCTTTTTCAGTTTCGTTTATTAATGGCTGGAAAATTCTCGAAAAAAATGTACCTAAAACGGTTGAAGTTACCAAGGTAAGAACAAAGCAGCAACTGTTTCTCATGCTGTCTAAAAAAAGAGCTGATGTCATTTTATACGAGCGATGGGGGGGACTACTTTATACCAGACAACATAATCTAAGCCATATAAAAATCCAAACACCACCATTAGCTACCCGAGAAATGTTTATCTATTTACACAAAAAACATATCAGTATCGTGCCTAAACTTGCTGCTTCTCTTAAAAAAATGAAACAAGATGGTCGCTATCGTTCTATTTTTAACCGCATACTTATGCCATTAAAATAACCTATGAATTATACTTTTTTTGGCAAAAAACACAGCATCGCCCGGCGACTACTAATTGCCGTTATCCTGATGAGTACGGCAATGACAATTCTAACCAGTGCTTATCAGCTAAACAAAAATTATCAGCGCTATGTTGATGGCATCAACACCCGATTCACCGAAATTAAGACGGTTCATTTGAAAAATCTAACCAATCGGCTATGGACTGCCGATATCGTCGCACTCAAGTCCAACCTCAAGGAAATTGCCATACTTCCAGATATTCAATATATGGAAATTAAGGAAAACGGCAAAATTATTGCGAGCAATGGTTTTAAAAAGAAAGCCAATATAATAATAAAAACATTTCCAATGACTTATCTGCACAAAGGTAAACAGGTAACCATTGGAGCATTATATGTTCAAGCCACACTTGATAATGCATACAATCAGGTTCTCACACAAATACTTGATATTTTAGTCAGTAACGGTATTAAAACTTTTTTTCTCGCCGGCTTTATACTCTTTATCTTTAATTACCTGATCACCCGTCACCTAGAAACAATGTCAGAATTCACTTCCTCGCTTGACATCACTAAACTCGACTCGCATCTTTCTTTAGACAGAAAACCTTCTAAACAAAGTAAAGCGGATGAGCTTGAAATACTTGTGCAGGCTTTTGCTTCTATGCAAGAAAATCTATCAACGTCTATTAAGCAACTTAAAGACAGTGAACGCCACTACAAAGAACTTGTTGAAACAACCACAGCAATACCCTGGGAAATCGATTTATCAAGCTGGCGTTTTACCTATGTCGGGCCTCAGGCTGTACGGGTTTTGGGTTACCCTGTAACAGACTGGTATCAGGAAAACTTCTGGAGAGAACACATTCACCCGGATGATACCGAGTTCACGCTAAAGTTTTGTCACGAAGCAACCAGCAGTGGCAGCGCTCATGAGCTCGAATACCGTATGATCAGCGCAGATGGTCGTACAGTATGGGTTAAAGATGATATAAAAATAGTCTTTATTAATAACAAACCGGCTAAATTACAAGGCTACATGTTTGACATAACCGAGAAGAAACTAACGGAAATTGAATTAGAGAAACATCGAACAAACCTTGAAAAACTGATAACAGAGCGAACAACTGAGCTACTTGCGAGCAATAAAGAACTGGAAGCTTTCGCCTATTCAGTCTCGCATGACTTACGTGCACCCTTACGCGGCATTGATGGATTCAGCCAGATTTTAATTGAAGATTACGGAGATAATCTTGATGCAACGGCTTTAGAATATCTGGAACGAATTAGGAAGGCCGCGCAACTCATGGGCAAAATAATTACAGATTTACTGTTGTTATCACGCGTATCCAGACAGGAACTTTTGATAACAAATGTTAACCTTTCTACTCTTGCCAATGACGCAATTTCTCGCTTACTTGAAAATAGTGAGCGTAAGATTCAAATAAAGTTTGAATCTAGTTTAACCGTTAAAGCCGATAAAAATCTTGTTTCAATTGTTTTTGAAAATTTAATTGGTAATGCCTGGAAGTACTCCAGCAGAAATAACAAGGCTGTTATTGAGTTTGGGCAAATAGAAAGAAATAATATAAATTTTTACTTCATTAAGGATAATGGAATTGGTTTCAATATGGATTTTGTTGATAAAATTTTTCAGCCTTTTCAACGTTTGCATACAACACATGAATTTGAAGGCACCGGAATAGGCCTGGCTAATGTTTCACGCGTAATTCAACGTCATGGTGGTGAGATTTTTGCCGAATCCATTGAAGGTGAGGGCGCTAGTTTTTATTTCAGGTTTAGTTAAACTGAACCTGGGATTCGAATGCTGTGCTTAAAATCAGAGAAAGTGCGACTCAAGCATATCGTTACACTATAATTTAACCCGATTACCACGCAGCAGCCTGCCGCGTTTTACTCGTAGCTAAAGGCTCAATGAGCCCATTTTTGTCGTTGCAAACGATAACGCAGCAATCTGCTTTCTTATACAAAGCGGAGGTTAATTAACCTGAACTCTGGACACGGAAAATGGGAGTTTAAAATTCCCCGAAGTTAGGACAGGAATAGCGGAATCCTTCACTAAAGACCGTCTGTCGCATGGATGCGGTAGATCGAGCAGCCAGGGAATGGCGTGTTTTGCGTGTATTTAGTGAAGGATTCCGCTATTCCTGTCCGGGCCTAAAGCCACTAATTTTCTTATTCCAAGTTCAGGTTAATTAGCCGCTCACGCCTTGAATTTTCCTCTACACAAGAAAAAACCCCGTACTCTTTCGAATACAGGGTTTTTGAATTAAAGCCTGGTAGTGACCTACTTTCA
>CAZDEC010000092.1:0-10698 GCA_964504295.1 uncultured Thioalkalispiraceae bacterium | reverse complement strand
ACTTCCTTAAAGAAGTCGAAGCGAACGTAGAAGAAGGTCATTGGGTTAAAATGTGTATGCAGTGTGGTGTTTGCGCTGGCTCATGTCCTTTAGGTGATGCCTGGGAACATACTCCACAAAAACTCTTTATGATGATTCGTGCCGGTAAACGTGACGAAGTATTATCAAGCGATGCAATGTGGATGTGTACATCCTGTTACAACTGTATCGCTCGTTGTCCACGTGAATTACCCATTACCCATATCATGCACGGTCTTGCTAATTACGCTCACCGTTTAGGGCTCGCACCTAAAAATCAACCAACCAGAAAATTTGCAAAAATGTTCTGGAATAACTTAACCAAAAAAGGTCGCGTTAACGAATTAAAACTCGGTATCGCTTTATACTTTATGAATGGTTTTGTTAACGGTATTAAAGTTGCGATTAAAGCAATGCCACTCGGTATGAATATGATGAAAACAAAACGTTTATCTCCTATGGAAATCCTGGGTGGTCACGGTATTAAAGACACTAGCGGTTTGCATGCGATTTTGAAAAAAGCGCGTGAGATTGAAGACGCTAAAATGACGAAGTTCGATTAGGAGAGCAATCATGGCGAAAAAAGAATATTCATTTTACCCAGGCTGTTCATCACAAAAAGCAGCGTCAGGTTCTAACTATCAAACATCTGTAGAAACAATGTGCGATGTTTTAGATATTAAACTAAATACCATTCCAGACTGGAACTGTTGTGCCGCTTCTATCGGTTATGCCGAAGGTGGCGAGTTACCACGTTTAGCATTAAGTGCGCGTAACATGGCTTTATCTGAAGCGAATGCGCCGGATCAGGATATTGTTGCAACCTGTGCTGCTTGCTGGTTAGCAACACGCGAAACCAAAGAACGTTTAAATGCTGATGAAGAGTTAATGAAAGAAACCAACGAAGCATTAGCGGCTGGTGGTTTATCGGTTAAAGCAAATCAAAATGTACGTCATATGGCGGAAGTTTTAATTGAAGATTTTGGTTTTGACGAGCTTGGTAAGCATGTTAAAAATCCATTAGATGGTATTAAAATCGCAGGTTATGTGGGCTGCCAAACGAATCGTCCTTTCGGTATTGACGGCGAATCTTTTGAAAATCCAAAATATCTGGATAAGTTAGTCGAAACAATGGGTGCAGAGCCAATTGAAAACTACGACAAGAAAGTATCTTGTTGTGGTGGTGCATTAGCCTTTTCTGAACCAGAAAAATCACAAGCCTTAATCAAGGATATTATTGAAGCGGCTTATGATGGTGGTGCCGATATGATTGTAACGCCTTGCCCTGTTTGCCAGTTGAATGTTGAAGCGTATCAAAGCGATATTAACGCTAAATACAAAACCAAGTTCAATATGCCGGTTGTGTATTACTCAACATTAATGAGCGTGGCATATGGTAAAGATCGTAAGCAATCTGGTTTAGACGGGCAGATTATTACGCCAAAACAGCTGGAAGAAATTGCGAAGTAAACTAAAAACAGCACGCTAAATTTGCTCAAAGTTGAGTATTTTTCGATAAAAGCCCTTATTTTCGTATAAGGGTTTTTTTTTGCAATTTTTTTGATTTCTAGCGATAGATCTGATTCTTTATTATGTCAATATACCGCTTGCATCCGGGTACATATGGGTGCATATTGCACTTTTCTGTTTTATCTCTTCCTTAGTAGCTATAATAATAAAATGAATGGAATAACTTGAGGATTCACCGAATGTCGTACTTTAAATCTCTGTTTAGCCTTTTTCTATGTTTGGCTGTTGTAACTGTTTATGCTGCGCCAGAGGAAATAAACTGGGCAGGCTGTGGTATTACAAAAAAGGCTTTTATGAAGGAGCTGGCAAAAGCCTATGAAAAGAAAACGGGCGTAAAAGTTAATATAAGTGGTGGCGGTGCAACCAAAGGTATTCGTAATGCAACCAAGGGTTTGATTGATATTGGTGGCGCCTGTCGTGTGGCAATAGAAAATCATCCTGAAGAGCGAAGTGCATATCAAATACCGGTAGCTTGGGATGCGCTGGCAGTGATAGTGCATAAAGATAATCCAGTTAATGGTATTACATTCGAACAACTCCAGGGTGTTTATTTGGGTAAGATTAAAAACTGGAAACAGTTGGGTGGGCAGAATGCGCCAATCGAACTTTATGTGCGACGTGGCAAATTTTCGGGGGTTGGTAGAACATTGCGTGAGCTGGTTTTTGCTAATTATGATCAGAAATTTCCAGCGGCTAAATATGTCGTGAAATCATCGGGGCCATTAGAAAAGGGTATTCAAAAAAATATTATTGGTATTGGTACAACCGGTATTAGTAGCGCCAAGCGGCGTGATGTAAAAATTCTTAAACTAGATGGCAAGGCGCCGACTTACGAGAATATTAAAAAGGGACACTATCTTTTATATCGTCCCTTATACCTTGTTACAAAAGGCAGACGTAGCTCTCCTAAAGTACGTAAATTTATAAAGTTTGCATTAAGCCGTGAAGGTATGGCGATTATTCGAAAAGCGGGCACGGTGCCTTATGCCGAAGCGATGGGTTTGGTAATGAAGCAAGTTGAACAGGCTGAACGTGCTAGTAAGCGTGGCCTATATCGTAAATAGAAGTATAAGCTAGCTTAATTTTTTTTTATTAACCGCGAAGGTCACGCAGATTTAGACATTCATTTAGAAACTAATCCTTAATCTATTGATTAGCTACCAGGTTAATAGCGCCATTGCCGCGTGATCTTGGCGGGAATCTATCTCAATCTACTAGATTTGTGCCAAGATCACGCGGCAATGATGTAGATTTTCTTTCATACTTCTTGTTTAGATATTCTTTTAGATGTTAATCATTAATATACTGATCAGTAGGGTCTTCTTTTTTTGCAATTTCTTCGGCTAACTGTCTTTTAGCTTCAAGCACATCTTTACGGTCTTCTATGCGATTTTCATAGGCTTTATCAACCAGAGGAATAGTATTTTCACCAAATAAAACCTGATGCATCAGCATTAAACCAAAACTAATAAGCTTGTAGTCGTCGTTAAGCAGCTCGTTGTATTCATCTTCTTTAATGTCATAAACTTTTAAAAAGTTAGCAGTTTTGATAAATTCACGAAAACGATCTACATCGTAGCAAGCGGTAAAGAAAAAGTGAAAGCTTTGTGTAGAAGGTTTACCAATGGTTGGGCCAGATGATTTTTTCTTTAAAATTAAACGATAGTACTGCCAGTTAAAGTCGTCGTATTCAACAACGCCTTGTTCTTTTCGATATTCATCAACCGTTATTTCACGGTTTTCGCTATGGCCGGTACAGTGGTTTTCTTTTACCATAAAGTAATGCTGTTCTTCTTGCTCAGCTTTAAAGGCACGCATGTTAAGTAAGCCGACAGGGTAGTAGCGACAGGCAGAAGGACGGTCTTCGTAAACGCCGCAGCCATTGTCGCCATCAAGTAATAAGCAAACTGGGTTGTCGTCTTCGGTTCTAAGTTTTACACCGGGCATACCCTGGCCATCTATTTCAAAAGGAACAGTGTGTTTCTTTAAAAATTCAGTTGAGGTCATTCCTAGGTTGTCTTTTAAGCGTAAAATATCAAACGGCGTGAGGGTGATATCCGCTTGTTTGCAGCAAGCATTAAAACAGGAGATGCCTTTGTAACAGCTAAAATTAAATTTATCTTCACCACTTAAGCGTTTTGGTAGAACCGGGCTGTTATGGGGAATGTTGTCAAAAGGGCCTTGTGTGTCTTCAATACTCATAATTTAATCTCTTGCGTTTGTTGCATCAAAATGAAATAGCCCTAAACGACTCAAATACTGGGCTTTTGCTGAAAAGAAGTTTTCTACGGAGGCGCATTATACCTTAAATTAAGGGGGGAGTATAAAATATAGTTGCTTATTCCTTAATTCATGGTGATCTAAGTCATTGTTTTTCTGTTGGTTTAGTTTTAATTAGATTGCTGTAATTATGGCTTTTAACATTATCTTAATGGCATTAAAAAAAGCAGGTTTTTAAAAGTAGCTAATTATGCTGGAGAAAAAACTATTGTGGCCGGTTTGCATTATCCTGTATCGCTGTATAAACTTTGCGATATGAAAAGGGATTATGACAATACATTCAGTTACCTGCTGATAGCCTTACTTGGCTTCACGCTGATGCTTGGGCAGATGTCCAAATTGCATATGCATGTTTCAGGCGAGCACACATCAGCAGTGTATGGTGGGCATAGCATTGCAATGCACCCGGCATATTCACAGCAAGATACAATATACGATGCGCAATATCAGAATGATAATGATCGTCCGGCTG
Organism: uncultured Thioalkalispiraceae bacterium; assembly: GCA_964504295.1. Classification (GTDB taxonomy): domain Bacteria; phylum Pseudomonadota; class Gammaproteobacteria; order UBA6429; family Thiohalophilaceae; genus SZUA-37. The sequence goes on along the minus strand of CAZDEC010000092.1, from coordinate 6,398 downwards.
AAATTGAAGTGGTTTCAGGGAGTCTGGTAAAAGACACGGAATCATTTAATCCATTTATTCTGATGATTACATTGATATGTCTTAGTATATATATTTTGTTTTTGTCCCTGTTTCGTAAAAAATGGCTGTCCAGGATAGAACGCCCTCCCGTCTATTATTTATTTAATCCGCCCTTACGCGCACCACCTCAGACTACCTCAGTTTAGTTTCTGTCGTATTACTACGACTGTTATTGATACGAATTCATAGACCGGAATAAAGTTTCCTGGTTATGGTTATTTGTACTATTAATAAATATTGATGGTTTACAGTCAAATTTATTTAAAATTTTTAAGCTGAAATTAATTGCCGAACGGTTATTAATTGAGATGGATGATTCTATGAACAAGATATTAAGACCTGTATTGTCGTGTGCCGTTATGGCATCGCTATTATTAACTTTTGCATCACTGGCCGTGGCCTCACCTGAGTCCCGTTGGACTTTAGGGGCGAGCATCCAGCGTGCTCTGGACGTTGCGCCAGAAATAAAAGCAGCCGATGCAGCTATCGGTAAGCAACAGGGTAAACTGGAACAGGCTGAGGCATGGCCCAATCCCAGTGTAAGTATTCAGATGGACGAAACGCTGGGACTGGAGTCTGGCAGTGGTGGCTACAGTGTGACCCAGCTGGAAATTTCACAAGCATTACCGATGGGACGATTAAACCATCAAAGCAAACAGGCTAAGGCCGATGTTGCTATTGCACAGGCACGTCGTCGACAACAGCGTTTGGCAGTGGAATACAAAGTTGCAAAACAACTTCACTTATTACAGTTTGCAAAAGCCAGATTAGTGCTGGCTAAAAAACGTTTACAACAGGCACATCACTTCCAGTCTGGCGGGCGTAAAAATGATCCGTTAATTCGCTATCTGACACCACTTGAAAAGATGCGTTTAAATATCGTATTGCAAACGGCTAAACAAACTACCGATTTTGCGGAAGGAAAATTTAATGAAGCAGCCGCTGGTTTTAAATCTTTATTGCGTTTACCACTGGAAGAAAAAATAACACTAATGCCATTAGCACCTGTACCTGCCACTGCCAGTCTGCATACATTTGAAAAAAGTATGCAGCAGCATCCATCGCTGCAAGCCTATAAGCAGACGATTGTATCTTCAAAGGCTGGTGTCGCGGTTGCTCAGTCGAAACGTTTTTCTGACCCAACCTTAAGTTTGTTTAGCAGTGAAGAGTACATTGCCAATCGTCGCCAACAAAGCATGGGTGTTATGTTGAGTATTCAGGTACCGTTATGGAATAAAAATAATGGCAGTGTTACTCAGGCGCGTTATGCGGTGACTCAAGCACAAGCTGAATTAAGAATTCAACAACGTAAGTTGCGAACACGCTTATATAAAAGTCATTTACATCTTGGTCATTTAATCGAACAGGCCGAGCATTACCGTAAAAAATTATTAAAACCAGCACAGCATGTTTTTACTTTAACACGCAAAGGTTTTAAAGCGGGTGAATTGAATATCCTTACATTGATTGATGCAAACAACACCTACTTTGATGTACAGGCGCGCTATCTTGAATTATTACAACAAGCATGGCTTGAACTTGCCGAGGTGCGTATCTCAGCCGGTATTTCGGTGTTGGGCAATAGTGTTACTGAAGCTGGACTTAATACAGGCGGGGTGAACTAATCATGATTGCCAGCTTAATACGTTTTTCCTTAATACAACGACTAATGGTTTTACTGCTTGCTGCTGCCTTGCTGATAGGGGGAGTGTGGGCTTTTAAGACCTTGCCCATTGATGCTTTTCCTGATATTTCAGCTCCGCAGGTACAGATTATTGTCAAAGCCCCTGGGCTTTCACCCTCTGAAGTTGAAAGCCGGATTACCTTTCCTATTGAAATGGAAATGCAGGGTCTACCACGGCAAAAGATACTCCGCTCAGTTACCAAGTATGCGCTGAGTATTATCAAAATCGACTTTGAAGACGGTACTGATATTTACTGGGCCCGGAATCAGGTAAATGAACGGCTCAACCAGGTATGGAATAACTTACCTAAAGGTATTGATGGTGGACTTGCACCGGTAACCACTCCGTTGGGTGAAATGTATATGTATCGGGTTGAAGGCGAGGGCTATAGCAATAGCGAGCTGCGTGCTATTCAGGACTGGGTTATCCGTCCACGCTTACGCACGGTTAAAGGCGTGGCAGATGTGAACTCTCTCGGTGGAGAAGTACGTGCCTTTGAAGTTATGCCTAATCCTGCGGCATTAGTAAGGTATGGCCTGAGTATGAAGGATTTACAAATAGCGCTGCAACAAAATAACCGCAATGCAGGTGGTGACCGAATTGCTCGTGGTGAAAAAATGTTGCTGGTGCGTACACTGGGTCTGCTACGTAATGAAGACGATATTCGAGGTATTACCGTTGCCACACGTAATGGTGTACCCATTCGGCTTGGTAAACTGGCTACCGTTCGTATCGGTTCATTAACCCGTTATGGTGCGGTTACTGCCGATGGTAATGGTGAAGTGGTGACTGGTTTGGCGTTATCCCGTAAGGGTGCAAACAGTCGTACGACTGTCGCTGGAGTAAAGCGTGAGCTGGAAGCACTTAAAGCAACTCTGCCTAAAGGGATTAAAATTATTCCATTTTATGATCGTAGTGAACTGGTTACAGCTGCAGTCTGGACTGTCGAAAAAGTTCTCGCTGAAGCGGTAATTCTGGTGTTGCTGGTACTGATAGTAATGCTGGGCAATTTACGCGCAGCATTAACGGTTGCATTGATATTACCGCTATCGGTTTTGTTTACTTTTATTATGATGCGTTTAACCGGTGTATCCGCTAACTTGATGTCACTGGGTGGGGTTGCAATTGCGATTGGTATTCTGGTGGACGCTGCAGTTGTGATTGTTGAAAACATTCATACTCAATTAAGTTCAGCCCCTAAAGGGGTTAATCGCTTGCATTTAATTTATCGTGCTGTACTTGAAGTGGCAACACCGGTTATTAGTGGTGTGTTGATTATTATTGTAGTGTTCCTGCCAATATTTAGTCTGACCGGACTAGAAGGGAAAATGTTTAGTCCACTGGCTGTAACCATTTCATTTGCTTTGATTGGTTCACTTGTTTTATCGTTAACAGTTATTCCGGTGCTAGCTAGTTTATTAATGAAGGATAAGGCTAAAAATCATAACAAGGATGACTGGCTGCTGCGGCAATTAAAAAAATTATACCGGCCAGTGGTTAACTGGGCATTGCGCTTTCGTATTGTTGCTATTGGGGTTGCGTTGTTAGCACTTGCTGGCACTATCGCCTTGTTCCCTCATATTGGTAAAGAATTTATGCCGCTGATGGATGAAGGTTCAACGGTTATTATTGTTGAAAAAGAATCAGATATTTCGTTGCGTCACTCATTGGAGCGGGATGCACCTATTCAGAAAGCTTTTATGGAAATACCAGAAGTGCTTGGTGTCGTGTCACGAACCGGGGCCGATGAGTTACGTATGGATCCAATGGGCTTGTATCAAACCGATAACTTTATTATTACCCGTCCTCGAGATGAATGGACAATTGATCAAGCAACGCTATTAGAAAAACTACGTGAAAAACTGGATCGTTTTAAAGGGATTGATTCTGCTTTTACCCAGCCAATTGATATGCGTGTTTCTGAAATGCTAACTGGTGTACGTGCAGCAATGGCGATTAAACTCTATGGTGATGACCTGAAAGTACTGGAAACACTGTCGACACAAATTGAAACGTTAGTGAATAAAACTGCCGGAGCCGTGGATGTATTTCGTGGTCGCCTGTCTGGGCAAACGTATTTACAAGTAGACATACGTCCAGCAGCGATTGCACGTTATGGTATTAATGTCGAAGATATTAATATGTTGATTGAAACCGCAGTAGCCGGTCAGGTTGCAACAGAAATTATTGAGGGTAATCGACGAACCGGTGTTTTACTACGCTACCCGCATGCGGCACGTACTTCGGTGAAAGATATAAAATCATTGCTGGTTGAAACACCGCGTGGAGCTAAAGTGCCAATACATTTGCTCGCAAAGGTACATGAAGTCGACGGGCCGGTCGAGATTGCGCGTGAGTCGGCCAAGCGTCAGGTTGTTGTGCAGGCCAATGTTGAAGGCCGTGATGTGGTGAGCTTTGTTGAAGAATTGCGAAGCAGTATAGAAGCATCCGTTAAGCTGCCACCAGGTTACTACGTTACCTTCGGTGGCCAGTTCGAAAACCAGCAGCGTGCAGCGAAGCGTTTAGGGGTTGTTGTTCCTATTGCGATTGCGCTGATTTTCTTAATGTTGTTTGTAACATTCCGCTCATTAGCACAGGCAGGACTGATTATTTTAAACATTCCCTTTGCAATGATTGGTGGCGTGGTGAGTCTGTATTTTTCTGGTTTGTATTTATCCGTACCGGCTTCGGTGGGGTTTATTACTTTGTTTGGTGTTGCGGTATTAAATGGTGTGGTGATGGTCAGTTACTTTAATCAGTTACGTAAAGCCGGTCGTAGCGTTATAGAAGCGGTACGTGAAGGTGCTGAACGACGTTTGCGCCCAGTATTGATGACAGCATTGATTGCCAGCCTGGGGCTTGTGCCGTTACTGGCTGCCACCGGCCCCGGTTCCGAACTGCAACGTCCTTTGGCGGTGGTGGTTATCGGTGGTTTATTTACCTCAACATTACTAACCTTAATACTCTTACCTACATTATATGCCTGGATAGAAAGTGCAGCCGAGCGCAAATTAGGACAAGGCATGGGTAAACAACGCGGGGAGCAGTCACTATGAAACATTTAATTCTGGTTATTCATAACAATGCGCAGCAGGATCTGGCCGATCATCTTCGTAGCCTAGATGAAATATCGGGCTTTACTTTTTGTCAGGTAGAAGGTCACGGAGTGCAGATGGACGATGATCGTTTACTTTCTGCACGTGACAAAGTGGTTGGCTATACGCCACGGATTCGAGTCGATATTTTACTTGAAGATACTGACGTTGAGCGGGTACTTGAATCAATACGTAGTGCAACGAAAGGTATTGCTGGCCGTGGTATTTATTGGCTAACAGCGGTTGAACAAAATGGACATTTGTAAGGGAATGTAATTTTTCTCGGTATTATTCAATCTCTCCTAGGTTATATTCCATGCTGCTTGCGGCGGAAAATTATGTAGCTTGGTGCTGAGGTACGAAGCCCAACAATTACTGCTAAAACATCTGTTGGGCTTCGTACCTCAGCACCAACCTACAATAAAAAACCCCGCCCTCTTGCGGCGGGGTTTTTTATTAATTTTACTGGTTAAAATATTTTTCAAGATCATCCGCACTGCCGATGTGGTTACCATTAATATAAACTTGTGGCACTGTGTCTGCACCGGTAATGGTCTTTAAACTTTTTTCGGTGACATCTTTATTTAACTCAATCACTTCATAGTCCATACCTTTTTCATCCAGCAATTTTTTTGCTCGTGCACAATGTGGGCAGTCCGTTTTAGTGAACATGCTAATGGTGTCCGGGCGTGCGGCTTCAGGATTAATGTAATCGAGCATAGTATCGGCATCTGACACTTCAAACGGGTCACCCGGTACATTTTCTTCGATAAACATTTTTTCTATCACGCCGTTTTTAACCAGCATAGAATAGCGCCATGAACGTTTGCCAAAACCAAGGTCATTTTTATCAACCAGCATATCCATACCTTCGGTGAACTCACCATTGCCATCAGGGATAATGGTGATATTTTCGGCTGCTTGATCCTGTTTCCAGGCGTTCATTACAAAGGTATCGTTAACCGACATACAAATAATGTCATCGACACCATTGTCAGCAAAGCTTTTTGCAAGCTCGTTGTAACGTGGTAAATGGCTTGATGAGCAAGTAGGTGTAAAGGCACCTGGCAAGCTGAAAACAATCACTGTTTTATTAGCGAATAACTCATCTGTTGATACATCTTTCCATTCGTCATTCTGACGGGTGTGGAAAACAGTATTTGGAATGTTTTGACCTTCTTTATTGCTTAACATGGTATTTGACCTCGGTTGAATAATGATTAATTAACTGATGGAAAGCATTTTAGGTGATTAATATCGATAGATAAATTTGATTAAATCTATTGTTTTGATATATTTAAACTATCGATATTTATATAGACTATAAGTACAACAATTTTGTTGTTAGGGATAACATAGCCAGATTGCCGCGCTGGCGCTCGCAATGACAATGCTTGGTCATTGCGAGCGTCAGCGTGGCAATCTGATTAGTAAATTACACGAAAATAAAGTTAAATAACCTGAACTTGTGATAAGGAAATGTGTATTTAATACCCATCAAAGTAAGGCTCGGAATGCCTGAATGATTCACTAAAGACCGTCTGCCGCATGGACGCGG
>CAZDEC010000091.1:0-10703 GCA_964504295.1 uncultured Thioalkalispiraceae bacterium | reverse complement strand
GGGTGGCTCAAACGTACAGTTTGCGATTAACCCGGAAAATGGTCGAATGATTATTATTGAGATGAATCCACGGGTATCACGTTCATCGGCACTGGCTTCTAAAGCAACCGGTTTCCCGATTGCAAAAATTGCTGCCAAGCTTGCGGTGGGTTATACGCTGGATGAATTACGCAATGATATTACTGGTGGCGCCACGCCTGCATCGTTCGAACCGACAATCGATTATGTTGTGACAAAAATCCCACGTTTTACCTTTGAAAAATTCCCCACAGCCGATTCACGTTTAACAACACAAATGAAATCGGTTGGCGAAGTGATGGCTATGGGGCGTACCCAGCAAGAGTCATTACAAAAAGCAATTCGCGGCCTGGAAATTGGTAAAGACGGCTTCGACGAAGTTATGGATTTAAGCGCCGTCGATGCAAAAGATATTTTAATAAAGGAATGCCGCACGGTTCGCCCTGAACGTTTATGGTATTTAGCCGAAGCATTTCGTTTTGGCATGAGTGTTGATGAGCTCTACGAGATAACCAAAGTTGATAAATGGTTTTTAGTGCAAATAGAAGACATTATCTTAGAAGAAAATGCTCTACGCGATAAGGCATTAACCGATATTACTAAACAGCAAATGTTTAACTTAAAACGCAAAGGTTTTTCTGACCGTCGTTTAGCAAAGGTGTTAAGTGTCACCGAACATGAGTTGCGTGCACACCGTCATCAGCTTGAAGTACGCCCCGTTTATAAACGCGTGGATACCTGTGCAGCCGAGTTTTCAACCGATACGGCGTATATGTATTCAACCTATGAAGAAGAATGTGAAGCGCAACCTTCGAATAAAGAAAAAATTATGGTTCTAGGTGGCGGGCCGAATCGAATTGGTCAGGGTATCGAGTTTGATTACTGCTGTGTACATGCAGCCTTTGCGATGCGTGATGACGGTTATGAAACCATTATGGTGAACTGTAACCCGGAAACTGTTTCAACCGATTACGATACATCGGATAGACTCTATTTTGAGCCGTTAACGCTTGAAGATGTTTTGGAATTGATTCATCTTGAAAAACCCAAAGGCGTTATCGTTCAATACGGTGGTCAAACGCCATTAAAATTAGCCCGTGATTTAGAGGCCGCCGGTGCACCTATTATTGGTACATCTCCGGATTCTATCGATTTAGCTGAAGACCGCGAACGTTTTCAACAATTGATTGAATCGCTAAATTTAAAGCAGCCTGATAACCGAACCGCACGTGATATAGATACGGCGGTTAGACTTGCTGAAGAAATTGGCTACCCATTGGTTGTACGTCCTTCGTATGTTCTCGGTGGTCGCGGTATGGAAATTGTATATAACGAAACAGAGTTACGTCGATATATGAATGAAGCGGTTGAGGTTTCAAATGATTCGCCGGTTTTATTAGATCGTTTCCTTGATGACGCTGTTGAAGTTGATGTTGATGCTATTTGTGATGGCGAAGATGTTTTAATCGGTGGTATTATGGAACACATTGAACAAGCAGGCATTCACTCCGGCGATTCGGCCTGTTCTTTGCCACCTTATACATTGTCTGAAGAAATTCAAGATCGATTACGTGAGCAAATTGTTGCCATGGCTCATGGTTTAAAAGTAGTGGGCTTAATGAATACTCAGTTCGCGATTAAAGGCGATGATATATATGTATTAGAAGTGAACCCGCGCGCCTCTCGAACGGTTCCCTTTGTATCGAAAGCAACTGGTCGCCCATTGGCAAAGATTGCTGCGCGTTGCATGGCGGGTACCTCATTGAAGCAACAAAATATTTTAAATGAAATTATTCCAAAATATTATTCTGTAAAAGAAGCGGTGTTTCCTTTTAATAAATTCCCGGGTGTTGACCCTGCATTAGGGCCGGAAATGAAGTCAACTGGTGAAGTAATGGGTGTGGGTTACAGCTTTGCAGAAGCCTTTGCTAAAGCTCAATTGGGTGCGGGTGTTATTTTACCAATATCCGGCAAAGCATTCTTAAGCGTACGGGATAACGATAAATCCAGTATTGCCGAAGTAGGCCAATCTTTAATTAATTTAGGTTTTAGCCTTGTTGCAACCGGTGGAACTGCCAGGATATTAGAAGCGGCGGGTATGGAATGTCAGCTTGTTAATAAAGTTGGTCAAGGTCGACCACATATCGTCGACATGATTAAAAATGATGAAATTAGTTTAATTGTTAATACCACTGAAGGTACCCAGGCGATTGCCGATTCGGCAACCATCCGTAGTAATGCACTGCAACATAAAGTAACTTATACTACGACTATTTCGGGTGGGCGCGCATTTTGTACTGCGATGAATCAAACGGGTGAAACAAATGTCTACAGTATACAAGAGCTACATAAAGAATTAGCTTAAGTTTATAGACGTTAGATTGAAAAGAAGGAAATAAATTATGAGTCGTCCTCCAATGACAGCTAAAGGTGCCGATATATTACGTGCCGAATTAAAAGATTTAAAACAGGTTCAACGTCCACGGGTTGTTGAAGCGATTGCAACGGCACGTGAGCATGGCGATTTAAAAGAAAATGCTGAATACCATGCGGCGCGTGAACAACAAAGTTTTTTAGAAGGTCGAGTTAAACAAATTGAGTCAGAAGTATCCAATGCTGAAATTATTGACGTTGCTGCATTAGGTGCAAACGCCGGTGATAAAGTGGTATTTGGCGCAAGCGTCGAATTATACGCTGTAGAAGATGAAAGCGAAGTGACCTATACCATTGTTGGTGAAATTGAAGCGGATATAAAACAAAATTTAATTTCTGTGACCTCACCGATTGCCCGTGCACTTATTGGTAAACGAGTGGACGATGTTGCGCAAGTTCAGGCTCCTGGTGGCATTGTTGAGTACGAAATTGTTTCTGTTAAGTATACCTATGTTTAAGCCTCTACTTTATTCCATTACTGGCCAGGTCATATGCTAAATATCAATAGTTTACTTGTTGGAGAAAAAATTCTATTAACTCTTTGGGTGGGTGGAATGTGGATGGTTGGCTATATCGTCACACCAACTCTATTTAGCCTGTTAGAGAAATCCGTTGCTGGTAATGTTGCCGGTCAGTTATTTACCACCATGAGTTACATTGGTCTGGTTTGTGGTGGTTTGTTGCTGATAGGAACATTTAGCCGTTTAGGTGCAGAGGTCACTCGCAATTGGGTATTTTGGGTGCTTGTTGTTATGTTGGTTATTGTTTTGATAGGTCAATTTGTTTTACAACCGATGATGGCAGAGTTAAAAGCTGTGGGTTTAACCAATTTAAACCGTTCCGAATTTGGTAAGTTGCACGGAGTTGCATCTATTTTGTTTTTGATTAATAGCTTATTGGGGTTGTCTTTAGTTATTACACAAAAGTAGTTCTGAGTTTCTAACTAAAAAATTACTTTGGCAAAAGAATTTTAGGCTCATCGGCCTTTTTATAAAGTCCCACAATATGGCCAACGGAAATAACAATTTCGGCACTGCAATCGTCTTTAATTTTTTCTATCATCGACGCACGTGTCTCACGGTCGCCAGCATTCACTCTTACTTTAATCAACTCATGGTGTTCTAAAGCGAGTTTAACTTCTCCGATAACATTTTCAGTGAGTCCTTTATTGCCGACGATAATAATGGGCTTGATATCATGGGCAAGTTGACGAAGGTGATGCAGCTGTTTTTTTCCGAGAGAAGACATATTATTAAGGGTACTCAATTAAATTAACACAAGAAGTGCGTTATTATACTGTAGTTTTCAGGTAAAAGGTTATTTAGGAAAATGGCAAGAACAAAAGGTGGTCGTCACTGGATGCAAGAGCATTTAAACGATGAATATGTCATAAAGGCACAAAAGGAAGGACATCGTGCAAGAGCTATCTATAAGTTAATGGAAATTGATGAACGGGATCGCTTGATTATACCTGGTCATTACGTTGTTGATTTAGGCGCTGCACCAGGAAGCTGGTCTGAATACGCAGTGACAAAAGTAGGTAAAAATGGTCGGATTTTTGCTTTAGATTTACTCGAAATTGAACCTATTAAAGGGGTTGAGTTTATCCAGGGTGATTTCAGGTCAGGTGAGGTGCTTGACCAGTTGATGGGGCTCATTGAAAATCACTCGGTTGACCTTGTAATGTCGGATATGGCACCCAATATAAGTGGGGTACGGGCGGTTGATCAGCCTCGTTCGATGTATTTGGCTGAATTGAGCCATGAACTGGCGAAAAACGTACTGAAACCGGGTGGTGATTTGCTCATTAAGATATTTAATGGCGAAGGCCTGGACGAATTTAAAAAGCAACTGCGCAACGATTTTGACAAGCTTATTATTCGTAAACCCAAAGCGTCTCGGGCGCGTTCTCGTGAGAACTATTTGCTAGCCAGAGGCTACAATGTGTAGTACCTTTTATATGTAAGTGCTCTTGTTTTGGCTTAACTAACGATAGTAAAAATGTTAGTTGAAACTGAGAGTAGGAAAAGAATTTAATCGATTTTGAGGTAGTAAATTGAACGATCTAACTAAAAATATCCTTCTTTGGGTTGTTGTTGCTGTTATTTTAATGATGGTGTTTCAGCAAATGGGCATTAACAAAGAAAGTGACAAGCTAAGCTACTCTGATTTTATGCAGTCGGTTGAGCGCAACCAGGTTAGTGAAGTGCTTATTACTAATCAAAATATTACCGGCAAGCTCGCTTCGGGTAAAAGTTTTAGTACTTACAGCCCGGAAACAGACAACAGCGCGATGGTTGGTTCCTTACTCAAAAATAATGTAAAAATTGAGTCAAAACCCATTGAACACAGCATTCTGATGCAAATCTTTATTTCATGGTTCCCGTTCATTCTTATTATCGGTTTGTGGGTGTTCTTTATGCGCCAGATGCAAGGCGGCGGCGGTGGCCGGGGGGCGATGTCTTTTGGTAAAAGTAAAGCGCGTATGCTCGGTGAAGACCAGGTAAAAATTACATTTAATGATGTTGCCGGTGTTGACGAAGCAAAAGAAGAAGTTGGCGAGCTGGTTGAGTTTTTACGCGACCCATCAAAATTCCAGAAGCTAGGCGGTAAGATCCCCAGCGGGGTCTTAATGGTGGGTGCACCAGGTACCGGTAAAACTTTGTTAGCCAAGGCGATTGCCGGTGAAGCTAAAGTGCCCTTCTTTACTATTTCGGGTTCTGACTTTGTTGAAATGTTTGTGGGTGTGGGTGCCTCACGTGTTCGAGATATGTTTGAGCAAGCTAAAAAGCATGCACCTTGTATTATTTTTATCGACGAAATTGATGCGGTGGGTAGACATCGTGGTGCCGGGCTTGGTGGTGGCCATGACGAACGCGAGCAAACTTTAAACCAATTGCTTGTAGAAATGGACGGCTTTGAAGGTAACGAAGGCGTTATTGTTATTGCCGCAACTAACCGCCCCGATGTTTTAGACCCGGCCTTATTACGTCCTGGTCGGTTCGATCGCCAGGTGGTTGTGCCCTTGCCCGATATGCGTGGTCGTGAACAAATTCTTAAAGTCCATATGCGCAAAGTACCCGCGTCGGATGATGTTAATGCAAAAACAATTGCGCGTGGTACGCCTGGTTTTTCTGGTGCAGATTTAGCAAACCTTGTCAATGAAGCGGCATTGTTTGCAGCGCGTTCAAACAAGCGTCTTGTGGATATGGCTGAGTTTGACAAAGCCAAAGATAAAATAATGATGGGTGCCGAACGTAAATCAATGGCGATGAGTGAAGCTGAAAAACGCAATACTGCTTTTCATGAATCCGGCCATGCGATTGTTGGCTTATTGGTGCCATCGCACGATCCTGTTTATAAGGTAACAATTATCCCGCGTGGTCGGGCGCTTGGTGTCACCATGTTTTTGCCGGAAGAAGATCGTTACTCTTACAGTAAGGAGCGTTTAGAAAGTTCTATTTGTAGTTTGTTTGGTGGACGTATTGCCGAAGAACTTATTTTTGGTTCTGACAATGTTACAACCGGTGCATCAAACGATATTCAACGTACTACTGAAATTGCTCGTAATATGGTCACCAAATGGGGCTTATCTGAAAAATTGGGCCCAATGACTTATGCAGAAGAAGAAGGTGAAATTTTCCTTGGTCACCAAATGGCGCAACATAAAAATGTATCCGCTGCGACCATGCAAATAATTGATGAAGAAGTACGTCGTATTTTGGATATGCAATACGCTCGTGCTGAAAAGCTATTAAAAGATAATCTGGATAAACTGCATGCAATGACCGATGCATTAATGAAATATGAAACCATCGATAAAGATCAAATTGCAGACATTATGGCGGGTAAAGCACCGCAGCCACCAGAAGATTGGGATGATAGCGATACGCTGAGTAGTTCTGAATCAGATTCTGATAACTCAACAAAGACAACGGATAATAAAAAATCAGGTGGTTCAATTGGTGGTACTGCCGGTTCGCATTAATTTTTAACGCTTAGTGTGCACACCTAAAACCCCTTTCATTTGATAAGGGGTTTTTTGTTTAAGCGTGGTAGAGTTATTTTGTTAATTATACTGTGAAGGAATAAAAGTATTGATGGCGCTGGAAAACAAAACCCATATCATGGGCATATTAAATGTTACCCCCGATTCTTTTTCGGATGGTGGACAATTTATCCATAAAGACGCAGCCGTTCAGCAAGTTAAAGACATGCTCGAAGCGGGTGCCGACATTATAGATATAGGTGGCGAATCAACGCGACCTGGTGCAAAAGACGTAAGCGTTGAAGATGAGCTGGCACGTGCTATTCCCGTTATAAAAGCCATCCGAAAATTTTCCGATTGTTGTCTTTCTATTGATACAAGCAAACCTATCGTAATGCAGGAAGCGATAGCGGCGGGCGCCAATATCATTAACGATGTTCGTGCATTGCAGGAAGAGGGGGCTCTTACAATGGCTGCCGAGTTAAATGTTCCGGTGTGTTTAATGCATATGCTAGGTCAACCGCGAAGCATGCAAAACCAACCTGTTTACTCGAATGTAGTTCTGGATGTGAAGCATTTTTTACAAAATCGTATAAATGAATGTTTGCAAATGGGTATACAAAAAGAAAACATAATAATCGACCCAGGTTTTGGTTTTGGTAAAAATTTAGAACATAATCTGACACTCTTTAATGCCCTGGGTGTGTTTGTAGAAATGAATTATGCTGTTATGGTAGGTGTATCACGAAAATCAATGATTGGGGCAATCATAAATGATAGCGGCAGTAAAACAAGTGTGACCGATCGTGTCTATGCAAGCGCGGTTATGGCTGCTCTGGCGGCTAAACAAGATGTACAAATTTTAAGAGTACATGATGTAAAAGCAACCGCAGATGCCATTGCGGTTATAAATAGTCTAAAATAAACTTAAAGCACGTAAATAATAAAAGAGAAAAGTATGGGACGTAAATATTTTGGTACAGATGGAATTCGTGGCAAAGTGGGTAAATTCCCTATCACCCCCGACTTTGTTCTAAAACTGGGTTATGCCGTGGGTAAAGTACTTTGCGTAGAAGGTGGCACGGTTGTTATCGGTAAAGATGCACGCATATCCGGCTATATGTTTGAGTCGGTGCTTGAAGCGGGTTTAACCGCAGCCGGGGTTAATGTTGTTTTGCTTGGCGTTATGCCGACCCCCGGTATTGCTTACTTAACCAGAACGTTGCGTGCCGATGCCGGTATTGTTATTAGCGCATCGCATAATCCGTACTTTGATAATGGTATAAAGTTTTTTTCCGCAGACGGTAAAAAATTACCCGATGAAGTGGAATCAGAAATTGAGCGAATGCTCGATTTGCCGATGGACTGTAACGACTCATCGCACCTGGGTAAAGCGGTTCGTATGTCGGATGCCGATGGCCGCTATATTGAATTTTGCAAACATACACTGCCGGGTGGTATGAATTTATCGAGTTTGAAAATTGTGGTTGATTGCGCAAACGGCGCAACTTACGACGTCGCACCGAAAATTTTTGAAGAACTTCGGGCAGACGTTATTGCGATAGGCAACGAGCCAAATGGAATCAATATTAATGACGACTGTGGTTCAACGTCGCCGGCGCAACTTCAGCAAGCTGTTAAAACCCATCAAGCTGATGTGGGTGTTGCTTTGGATGGTGATGGTGACCGGCTTATTATGGTTGACCGCCACGGCAATCTTGTCGATGGTGATGAGCTTTTATACATTATTGCGATGGCCGCAAAAACGAGTGGCACGTTACAGGGTGGAGTAGTTGGTACGCTTATGACTAACCTCGGGCTTGAACATGCTTTTGAAAAGGCCGGCATTCCTTTTGTACGCGCCAAAGTGGGCGACCGGTATGTCATGGAACATTTATTAGCAAACAACTGGAAATTAGGCGGTGAGTCTTCCGGCCACCTTATCTGCCTGGATAAAAATACCACGGGTGATGGCTGTATGGCTGCATTACAGGTTTTGGCTGCCATGGTTTCACAACAAAAGCAATTGCATGATCTGGTTGCCGGTATGTCGAAATATCCGCAAAAAATGATCAATGTTAGGTTAGAAGAAAAGCTTGACCTGGATACATGTGAACCTGTCAAAAAAGCCGTGCAACTGGCAGAAACTGAGCTGGCTGATGCCGGCCGGGTATTATTACGTGCTTCAGGCACGGAACCAGTTATTAGGGTAATGGTTGAAGGCAAAGATGCCGAACAAGTTGATCAAATTGCGGAAACCATTGCCAACGAAGTTCGAGCCAGTCTGTAGCTGTAAATTACAGAAATATCCGCTAATTCCAGTATAATAGCGCTCCAGATATTGATTTATTGGCTGCTGGCCGGTATGCTTGCGCGCTATTTTATGTCGAATGGGCGGTATTGTTAGTCATTGGCTATTAACTCGTATCTCGACCCATAAAAACTATATAAGTCATTGTTATTTAAAGAGGAATCTCATGCGTCAACCAATTATCGCCGGCAACTGGAAAATGAATGGCTCCCGCGAGAGCATCAAAACCTTACTTGATGGCATCAAAGCCGGCATGGCAGACGTTAAATTAGCTGAAGTGGCTGTTTGCGCTCCTTCTATATATATAGCGGACGTTGCCGAGCAATTAGGTGGCTCAAATATCGGTTTTGGTGGCCAAAACGTCAGCACCGAAGAGAAAGGTGCGTTTACCGGTGAAATTTCAACATCCATGTTGTTAGATTTTGGCTGCAAATATGTCTTGGTTGGTCACTCTGAGCGTCGTAGTTTATACGGCGAAGACGATGCGCTTGTAGCGAAAAAATTTGCCGTTGCACGCAAAGCAGGTTTAACACCGGTTTTATGTATTGGTGAAACACTCGAAGAACGCGAAAATGGCACAACCGAAGCGGTTTGTGCTCGTCAGTTGGATGCTGTGATTGATTTGGAAGGTATCGACGCCATTGCTGATTGTGTTATTGCGTACGAGCCTGTTTGGGCGATTGGTACTGGTAAAACGGCTAGCCCTCAGCAAGCACAAGATGTACACGCTTTTATTCGCGGCAAATTGGCAGAAAAGAGCAAAGACGTTGCCGATAAAGTACGTATTCAATACGGTGGTAGCATGAACGCCGGTAATGCGGCTGAGTTATTATCACAACCCGATATCGACGGTGGTTTAATCGGTGGAGCTTCACTGGTTGCTGAAGACTTTTTAACTATCTGTAAAGCAGCGGGTTAAAATACAAAATTTTGTCATTGCAAGCATAACGAAGCAATCTTGCCTGATATGTTAATGACGTAAAATATTATTAGAGAATAAATATGTTAATGCAAAATATCGTACTGGTTATACATGTCATCATTGCCGTTTCATTGGTTGCGCTTGTTTTATTGCAACAAGGCAAAGGTGCCGATGCAGGTGCTGCCTTTGGCGCGGGTGCTTCGGGTACGGTATTTGGTTCGAAAGGCTCATCGTCATTTTTAACCCGCACAACCGGTGTGTTAGCGGCATTATTTTTTACAACAAGCTTAACTTTATTTGTTTTAGCAACGGATTCAAAAACAGCCACTAGTGTAGTTGATCAAATACATGCGACAGAGCAACAAGTGGATAAAAAACAGGGTGTGTCTGCTATCTCAACACCTGATTCCGATGTGCCGGTAGCCGATGTTCCAACTGCAGATTCAAAACCTCTAACAACAAAATCGTCACCATCCTCCGACGTACCCGCTGCCGACTAGGCAAAGAACTAAAAATAGCCGATGTGGTGAAATTGGTAGACACGCCATCTTGAGGGGGTGGTAGCGCAAGCTGTGCCGGTTCGACTCCGGCCATCGGCACCAATTTAAAGTTCAGTAATCCTGTAACGTGTAATAGGGTATTAAATTACGATAAGTTACGGTTCTTTTCGTTTTCAACATCAATTGAAACAGACTAATTAGCCTATTCATGTCGAGATCATCGACATGAATAAGTTATGTGTCGAAATAATCAAATAATTTCGACATATGACACAAAAACAGCTACAAAGTAAAATTAACTATGAGCTTTCTTTAGTTTAATTTTCCAATACAACTATGTCGTGATGAGGCTGCCTCATGGCACGCATCACTTTTTTAGAGATTACTTCGTCAATTGAATTCAATGCATTATTGATGGTGGCATCCGTTAAAACTGGTATTTGCGGTCATAGCTTGTCTCAGTTTTTTTATAAGCAAGGTTGAAGTGGACCCCAAAAATGACACAGTAGCATAAGTGGTAAACCTGAGGTA
>CAZDEC010000090.1:0-10763 GCA_964504295.1 uncultured Thioalkalispiraceae bacterium | reverse complement strand
ATCGCTCGCAATGACCAGGCTTTCCATATTCAAAGCAGGGGCTTAAAGTTAACGGGACAGCAGTGTGTTAAGTTAATTAAAATTCATCTCCCTTGTAAGCGAGTAAGTTAGTTGCATTAGTTTCTATTATTCGTCCGTTGCCTATCATTGGTGCGGCAGACAGGGCGTCTCTTAAATGACGAGTGATAGAGTAAGGGTTGTTATTCAGGTAGCCAGCAAACCCGCAGACAGTCATTGCACGCATACAAATATCTGTAACAAGCTGCGATGCGTTGAGTTTTAACGCATTTATTTTAAGGCTAAAAGCAACGCTTGAGAGTAATTCAAAATCATCGGCAAGATGTGCTTTAAGATAATATTCACCAACACTTTTTAGGGTATCTTTAAAACGCTCAAGCCGTATTTCAAGTTGAGCGAGTTCTCTGGCATTTTCGGGTAAGACAGAAGGATTTTTACGTGCCTTTGTTTGCACAAATGCGCGTGCTCTTGCTGCTGCATCACATGCAATGCCTAGCCAAATTGTGGACCAAATATAGTGTGTATCAGGAACCATGGTGCGAGCTGCAATAAAAGCGAAATCTTTCTCAAGTATTTTCCAGTTTTCAGCATCGACTTTTATGCTAAAGGGTGGGCTACAGGTGCCTCGCATGCCCATTGCATCCCATTCTCCTGTTTGCTCAAGTATCAGGTCATCTTTTAAAGCAAGTACTACAGCTTGATCCGATGCGGCAGAATCTTTATTTTTTCTGCAGGTAATGATTAAATCGTCTGCATAGGCACCATAAGAAAGACAAGTGCTTTGCTTCGTTAAAGTAAACCTTTCTTTACCTGCCTCAATAGCCGCAATACTATTGCGTAAGTTCCCACCTATACCTACCTCTGACGTGACGGAACCAACTAAACGCTGTTGTTCGACCAGAAGACGAAGGTAGTCTTCTAATTTTTTATTGCCTTTAGAAAAATGAACAATGCTGGATACTTTTATAAAGTGCATGCCAAGTACCATTGAAGAAGATGCACATCGTGTTGCCAAAATTCTACATAGTTCTCCCTGTTCAATTATATCCATCCCGGCACCGCCCAGTGCTTCTGGAACGCCTGCGCTGAGAGCCTGGATAGATTTTAAAGCGGTGAGTGATTCAATTGGAAATCGGGAGTTAATATCAACATCGTCTGCATTAGGCGCTGCAATATCCCTTGCTATGCATTTAACTTCTTCAATAATTTTATTTTTTAGTGACATTTTCAGACCCTGTTAATTTTTCAATGTATCGGAGATATTCTACTATTTTGCAAAGTTAGTTTTTGATGTAGATCAATTATAGAATATATGGGGCTTTATATGGGTCTAAATTTAGTACTTTATCCTTTAATAATTACAGGCGTAGGCAGTGTCTGTATAAATTGATATATGCTTTTATACATTTGCTATGTTCATGTTTTCATGAAAATCAAAGTCTGGTTTGTATAAATTCGTAAAGTCATTAATTAAAAGCGGTTCGCTTAGTAATTTTCCTTGTGCGGCCGTGCAATGCATGGCTTTTATAAATGTTAACTGATCGAGTGTCTGGACGCCTTCGGCCAGAATGTTTAATCTTAGGCCGTGAGCGAAGCTTATAATAGCGGTGACAGTTGCCCGCTTTCCCGAGTCATCCATCATATTTTGAATAAGGGTTTTGTCGATTTTAAGGGTATCAATAGGTAACTTACAAATGTCACTTAAGGATGTGTAGCCTGTTCCAAACTTATCAATGGTGAGTTTGATGCCTTTCTCATGGAGTGAAACCATGATGATTGTTATGAGCTCTATATTTTCCATTAAACAACTTTCAGATAATTCAAGTTCCAGATACTTGGGAGGGAGTTTTGTTTCTTCAAGAATAGATGTTATAACATCTAAAAAATTAGGATGATTAAATTGCAATGCGGATATATTAACCGACACACAAATTGGCTCTTTACCCTCATCTATCCATTTTTTTGCCTGGATGCAGCTTTCTTTTAGTACCCATTCTCCAACATCCATAATAATGCCTGTTTCTTCGAGCAAAGGAAGAAATAAATCACTTGGTATTACACCTTTTTCAGGGTGATCCCAATGTAGTAATGCCTCCATGCCAATTATTTTTAGGTTGGAAAGGCTAACCTTAGGTTGAAAATAAATCGAGAACTCTGAATTACTAAGGGCTGAATTTAAATCATTCTCAAGTGCAAATCGTTGACTGCCATGATCAAGCATTTCTGGTGAAAAATAGTGAAAATTATTTCGTCCACATGATTTAGAAAAAAACATGGCTGCATCCGCCTTTTTTATAAGACTTTCAGCATTATCATCGTTAAATGGGTAGACGGAAAGACCAAGGCTGCAGGTAATATAAACTTCATTTGTATTGATTATATATGGCTTGGCGATACTCTGAATAATTTTTTTTGCAATGGTTGTTGCGGGCTCAATGGTTTGTAGGCTTTCAACTATTAATGTGAACTCATCACCGGACAAGCGTGAAACGGTATCACCTGTTCTTACACATTCAGTTAGTCTTTCAGACACTTTTAACAGTAACTCATCTCCGGCTTCATGCCCAAGGTTATCGTTAATCTGTTTGAATTTATCTAGATCAAGAAATATAAGAACGACAAGTTTTTGATTACGTGACGCGAGTGGTAGGGAATGTTTGAGGCGGTCAAGAAATAGTACTCTGTTTGGTAATCCGGTTAAGTCATCGTAGAATGCAATATTACGAATTTTTTCAGATTCTTCTTCCTGCATATGATTATATTCTTTAATTACTCTATCTGCTTTTCTAATGACAACAAATAAGATTAAAAAAAGTAAAAATAAAACACTGGCAATACTTAAAAATATATCATGCTGAATTTTGTAAGTTTTGTTAATGATTTTTGTTATGTCTTTGTAAACTTCAAACACTGCCTGTATTGTAGTGTCATCCCCCATTGGAATAGGTACATAACTAGATATTATATCCTTATTTTTCAGAACTTCTTTTTTTTCAAAATTATTATCTTGAAAGGATAGTTGGCTAGTAATCTTGCCATTCATGGCTTTTATAAATCTTGGCCAGGTTTTATTTAAATCACCTATTTCGTTGAATTCAGAAGAAAAAATAGTTAGCCCTTTATTATTGTAAATTTTAACTTTAATAATACCAAGACCTTGTATCTTTGACTTAATAGAATCATTCAAGAATAACATCTTTTGATGCCTTCGTATTTCATCGGCGGTTAGTTTATTTGTAGTTTTAAGAAATCGATGAAAATCAGACCAAATAGCATTAGCCAGAAGTTGAGTAATAGCCTCATTATTTTGCTTTTCACTTTCTATCAAATTATTGGTTAGAATGTCTTTTGATGAGGTGGCAAATATGATGCTTAAAACTATTATACTTGCCACTATAATTAAGGTGAAATTCCTCAGCAAATAAACAGAATGTGAATGAGTTACATGCCTGTGTGATTCTGGCGTTTTGACTGAGCTATCGTTGTGCATTGAGTGCTGTTTAACTTAACCTGTAATCAATACATTGGCGGCACGGGCACTAAGAACTTTAGTGAAATCAGGTATTTTTAGGTATTTAATTGTGGCTAGGATACTTATAATGAAGAAAAAACAATAATTATATCAATGGGTTATATTCGGCTGAATGCTGTGTTTATTTCAATTGATGAAATTAGAGACCCAGCTGAGTACGAGTGCTGTATCAGAGCTTTGTTTTAAGGAAGCGATGGCTTTTTTGTGCTGTTCAGGTGATAGATTTTTCGACTGTAATCGAATAATAAGCCGAACATATTCGTTACTGAATTCTGGGTGACTTTGTAAAGTTAATATATGTTGGTCAATCGTATATCCGGAATAAATGCACTGATTGGTTTTCGCAAAATTGACCGCATTTTCTGGCAGGCGTGTTACCTCGTCCTGATGACTTACCAATGTAAATATAAAGTCACGCGCTGGTTGCATCCATTCAAGATGTTGAGTGATATGCGTTGCTGCAATTCCTAGCTCCCAGCCCGTTGAGCTTTTTTCGACCTTACCGCCTAAGCATTGGGCGATAAGTTGATGGCCAAAACATATGCCGAGAGTTTTAATTTTATACTGATGCAGTTTTTGTATGGTTTTTTCCAGTTCATTAATCCAGGACAGGTTTTCATAGCTACTGTGCTGGCTGCCAGTAATAATATAAAAATCATTGTCGTGTAATGATTTAGGGTATTGCATCGCAACGATATCATAACGAGTAAATGAAATAGTTTGCTCAAGGCTGGCCTGAAGAGGCGCAAAAAAATGAATGAATTTATCGGCATAGCAGCCATAGCGACGAACAATACTGGGTGCTAGATGGTCTGCATCGAATATCCCTATTTTCATAATAACAATATGACCTTGTGTGAGCTTTTTCGTTGTCTGTAGCGTAAGAATGACTATACTTTAAAACTTAATTATAACCAATAAAGTTAAATCATGAGTAATAAAAGGCAATATGCACGAACGCCGTTACCGATAACCGTTGAGGTTACTGTTGAAGATGAAGATCCCGTGATAATGAAAACACGAGATGTTAGTGATGGCGGTGTTTTTCTTGAGAGTAATGAAAATGCGATATTACAAATGGGAATGAAAGTATCAATACAAGTGATTGAGAAAATGCCTGGTGAGCAGGCAAGTGAAATTTCGGCAACGGTTGTTCGCGTGACAGATGATGGTTTTGCTGTGCAATTTGATTTTATTTAATCGTTTAATTCCTGCTCCATATCTTCAAGGCTGATATGACGTACATTTTTACCTTTCACCAGGTAGATAATATATTCGCCGATATTTTTAGCATGGTCACCAATGCGTTCAATAGCTCTTGCAATCCACATGACATCGAGCATGCGTGTAATCATTCGTGGATCTTCCATCATAAAGGTAATGGACTGGCGCATAATGCCATCATATTCCTGATCAAGGCTTAAGTCTTCTTTGGCAATACGTAATGCGGCTTCGGTATCCGTTCGTGCAAAGGCATCTAAAGTATCGTGCATCATTCTTGCGACATGCTCGCCTAGATTTTGTAGTTCGTGGTAGCCATTCTTAGGGCGTTCCTGCTCTGCAAGCCGTATTCCCATTCTTGCGATGCGCTCAGCCTGGTCACCAATTCGTTCAAGATCGGTGATGGTTTTAATAACTGCAACGACTAAGCGTAAATCTGAGGCGGCTGGCTGGCGTCGTGCAAGAATCTGGCTGCATTCTTCATCAATAGCGACTTCAGCGGCATTCACCTTCATATCGCGCTGAATAACGGTATTTGCAAGGTCAATATCGCCTTCAACCAGAGATTTAACGGCATTATTTATTTGTTGTTCAACGAGGCCACCCATTTCAAGAACACGGTTACGAATTTCTTCGAGTTCAATAGTAAATTGATGTGATATATGTTGCCCGGCTTTTGTTTTGTCCATTTTAACTCTCCAATGAGATGGGTTGCACGTTTTTTATCTTAACCGTAACGGCCTGTTATGTAATCTTCTGTTTGTTTTGTTGATGGATTGGTAAAAATTTGATTGGTATCGTCAAACTCAATCAGCTTACCCATATACAAGAATGCAGTATAGTCTGAAACGCGTGCTGCCTGCTGCATATTATGCGTTACAATCACAATGGTATAATTTTGTTTTAACTCATGAATTAATTCTTCTATTTTGAGTGTGGATATGGGGTCGAGAGCTGAGGCTGGTTCATCAAGTAATAATACTTCTGGCTCGATGGCGATTGCACGTGCAATAACCAGACGTTGTTGTTGGCCACCAGACAGGCCTAAAGCACTATCGTGCAGGCGATCTTTTACTTCGTCCCAAAGCGCGGCACTTTTCAGAGATTTTTCAACGATTTCATCCATGCGACGGCGATTTCTTTCACCTTGCAAGCGTAAACCGTAGGCAACGTTTTCATAAATTGATTTAGGGAAAGGATTGGGTTTTTGGAAAACCATACCAATTTTTTGTCTTAAATTAGCGACATTCACACCTTTGGCAAAAATATCTTCACCGTTAATTTGAATATTGCCTTCTATCCGACAATTGTCGACTAAATCATTCATGCGATTAAAACAACGCAGCAAGGTTGACTTACCGCAGCCACTTGGACCAATAAAGGCAGATACGCGCTTCTCTGGAATACTCAGGTTAATATCGAATAAAGCCTGTTTTTTATCATAAAACAAGTTGAGATTATTCACTTGCAGGCAAGATTTCTCCTGAGATAAATTATTTTTCACATTACTTTTTTCGCGAATAACACTATGAGACAGAGGTGTTTTTGACATAATCTTTTCCAACAATATTGATTCAATAAAGAACGGCTGCTTTATGTTTCCAGATTTCGATATTTTTCACGCAGGTGGTTTCGAATCCAGATAGCAGATAAATTTAAAATAACAATAACCAGTACCAGTAAAAATGACGTTGCGTATACTAAGGGTCTTGCAGCTTCAACATTAGGGCTTTGGAAACCCACATCATAAATATGAAAGCCGAGGTGCATAAATTTTCGTTCCAGGTGTAAAAAGGGGAAGCTGCTGTCGAGTGGTAATGATGGCGCAAGTTTTACTACACCCACGAGCATTAACGGTGCAACCTCACCGGCAGCACGTGCAATCGCCAGGATCATTCCGGTCATCATTGCCGGTGTCGCCATTGGAATCACAATCCGCCATAAGGTCTCAGCTTTTGTTGCACCGAGTGCCAGACTACCTTCGCGTAAGGCTTTGGGGATACGTGACAAGCCTTCTTCGGTGGCAACGATAACAACGGGCACGGTTAATATTGCCAGGGTGAGGGATGACCATAATAGTCCAGGTGTACCGAAGGTCGGTGCTGGTAAAGCCTCGGGGTAAAAAACCTGATCAATTTCACTGCCGATAAAATAGATAAAAAAGCCCAGCCCAAAGATACCGTATACAATCGATGGTACACCGGCCAGGTTATTAACCGCGATACGAATTAGTCGGGTGACAAACCCTTGTTTGGCGTATTCTCTTAAATAAATTGCGGTAATGACACCACAGGGTGTGACAAGAATAGCCATTAAAATAACCATGAGTACCGTACCAAAGATGGCAGGGAAAATACCGCCCTCGGTGTTGGCTTCACGAGGTTCATCGAAAACAAATTCACCCAGTCTGGAAAAATAAATAGCCATTTTCTGGAATACATTCAGTGCATTAGGTTGATAAGCTCGGACAATTTTGGATAATGGAATTGTCATTGATTGACCATTCATTATTTCAGTGCGCACACTGTAAATATTTGACTGGGCATACAGTTTGGTCAGTATTTTTTTGTGTTCGTTGTATTGTTGATGTAAGGCTTGTTCACCGGCTTTTATAGCCGTGAAGGCAGACTTGTTAGTGATGCCATCGAGTTCTAGCCGGCGGCGATCTAAACGGAATCTTTCGAGCTGGAAATTGATATCACCAATATCGTTTTTTTCTATATCACGAATTTTTTCATGTAGGGCATTGGCTTCGTCAATAAGAACTTCAAGTTGTTGCCATGTCGTTTGCGTTGACTTAATGACTTCACCATTTTTTAAGATAGTTTTTATGTAACCATAAAAATTACCCCACTCACGTCGTTCAATAACGGTAAGTTCTTCAGGTAAGTCAATGCGTGTATTTTCAGGAAAGATGACCCAGCGGAAATCTGAACCGAGCAGATCACGGTTGCCAACTTTAATTAAATGCCGCTGAATAATTTCTTTATCGGTTTTAATGTCCATCCCGGAATCAATAAGCCGTTGTACCGGCACTTCGCTGGTTTCAACTAACTCACCAATAAGAGTTGTGTGCTGTTGGCCTTTTGTGAGTTCTGCCTGAATAATATGCGCTGGCCAGAAATGGCTTAAACCCTTTACTGCAATAACGAGTAATAAACCAACAACAATTATAATGCTGATGCTAACAGCGGATGCATTCAGCCATATCCATGGGTCGCCACTTTTAAACCATTTTTTAATCATAATGAGCTATATTTCTTGCGTAAATGTTGGCGGATAATTTCTGCCGCAGTATTAAAAATAAATGTAAATAGAAACAGAACCAGCGCAGCGAGGAATAAAATCCGATAGTGGCTACTTGCAACTTCTGCTTCTGGCATTTCAACGGCGATATTAGCTGATAAAGTACGCATGCCCTGGAAGATGCTTAAGTCCATTACAGGGGTATTGCCGGTAGCCATAAGGACAATCATCGTTTCACCCACTGCGCGTCCCATGCCGATCATGATGGCAGAAAAAATACCGGGGCTTGCGGTTAGAATAACGACTCGGGTAAGAGTTTGCCAAGGGGTCGCGCCCAATGCTAATGAGCCAAAGGTTAAATGTTTAGGTACGCTGAATATAGCATCTTCTGCAATTGAAAATATCGTTGGAATAACAGCAATACCCATTGCAACACCAACAACAAGTGAATTACGTTGATCAAAATCGAGCCCGAGTACGGTTTTAATCCAGTGTTTTATATCCCCGCCAAAGAATAAGATTTCAAGTTGCGGGCTTGTCGAAAGAGCCAACCAGCCCAGAAAAAAAACAACGGGAATTAATAATGCAGCATGCCAGCCATCGGGAATAAGCAGGCGATATTTCTTAGGTAGTTTTTGCCATAAAAATGCAAAAATCAAAATACCGGCAGGCATAATAAGCAATAAACTGAATACCCCGACCAGGTTTTCTTCCATAAAAGGAGCGAGCCATAGGCCAGCAAGAAAGCCGAGAATAACCGTTGGCAAGGCTTCCATTATTTCAATGGTGGGTTTAACAACAGTGCGCATTTTTGGTGCCATAAAATAGGCGGTATAGATTGCACCCATTAACGCCAGTGGTATTGCAAACAACATGGCATAAAATGCGGCCTTAAGTGTGCCAAATGCCAGCGGCATAAAACTGTACTTGGGTTCGAAGTCGTTATCTGCTGAAGATGACTGCCAGGTATAAGTAGGTTCTGTGTAGCTTTCGTACCAGATTTTTTCCCATAAAATAGCCCAGGACATTTCCGGGTACTCATTATCAATAAGCCAGGTTGTTACTTTATTTTTATTGCTTGTTATTAAAAAGTCGGCACGTGGAGAAAGGGCTATATGTTGAATCGTTTCGTCAGGAATTGTTATTGTTGCAACATCATGTTTTGCCGTGGCATTGTATATAGTGAACTGACCATTGTCTGTTGCCGCTATAAAACCTTTGCGTCGTTGTTCGGTTTGTATATCGCTGACTGAGCCTTGCAGTGATTTAAATTTTCGAATAAAGGTTAAGTGTGGCACATTATCTTTGTTAACCGGGAACCATTGTGATACCTCGCCTTTATTGTTTCCCACCAGTAAAGATATCCCCCCTGTCAGTAACGACAAATGGGTTAGCGTTTGTCCTTCGGTAAATAACTTAACATTCTCAATAACTTTTGTATTATCAGTATCACTTAAATCAATGAGCGTGGCTTCGCCCTGGCTGCTTGCGAGATACAGTATGCGCTGCTGTGGTTCTAACAACAGAAATTTAACATT
Organism: uncultured Thioalkalispiraceae bacterium; assembly: GCA_964504295.1. GTDB lineage: Bacteria > Pseudomonadota > Gammaproteobacteria > UBA6429 > Thiohalophilaceae > SZUA-37. The sequence goes on along the minus strand of CAZDEC010000090.1, from coordinate 1,208 downwards.
CCTTATTTGCGGTAATTGAATTGTTTGAGAAGTGAAATCCTGTGCACTTTCTTCACTGTCTTCTTCAAGCAAGCCTGACGACTCTATTTCCAGTAAAGACATAACAAGCCGATCATCTTCAGTGGTTGCGATAATGCTGATTTTTTCTTCGTCTTGTTGATAGGTTACATTCGTTAGTGCGGTGTGTTTTTTGTCTATCTGTATGGGTGACTGACCCAGAGGGAAGAGAATTTCCGGGGCAATAAACATTTTGTCATTTGGATAACTGATTTTGTAATGATGTTTAACAATCACAACCTGGCCATTCGATAACCCAAGTATGACCGTGTTGTTGGAGAGTTGAGAAATCTTAAAGCTTGTAACCGTGGCTTTATTACTTATTAATTTAACCTGCTTAATGGCTTCACCATTTTTGGCGTTAAAAAAAACGGCATAACCTTTATCGGTGTATTGCACGGCCACTTTGTTCTGTTCTTCGATGGCAATATGCAAGGTTTGTCCATATTGCTCACTCAGAGAATATTCGCTTGCCTGGGTGACGCTGGCATCTTCCATCAGCGGGTAGACGATATATAGCAGGTAGAAAAAGATAAGCAGAATGGTAACGATAACCCCGATGCCACCAACAGCCATATTAAAAGCGGTTAATTTATCTTTTATGGTGCGTATTTGGGTACGCGAGAAACGGGCTGGCTTATTGGGGGAATTAGTCTGCATAGCGGCAGTGTAGACTCTTTATATGACAGATTTATTACAAACAAGCTTAATTGCATGAAAAATAAAGACTTTAATATCAATACGTTAGATGTTTATACTGGGTTGAACTGAAATGTCAGACTAGTTTATGTCAATATTGTTACATTTTTTTTGATGATGATAAAACATTATGCTGCTCATAGTTTGTATTAAGCTTGTGGTTTTACTTTGGTTGGGAAAGATCATGAGTGGGGGAACGGGTATGTTTATTTTGGGGGGGGCTGGTTGGGAAAGATCATGAGTGGGTGTAGAGAAGAACGGGTTGGTTGGTTTGGGGGGCTGGTTGGTTGGGAAAGATCATAGGTGGTTGTAGAGAGAAGAACGGGTCGGTTGATTTGGGGGAGTCTGGTTGAAAAAGATCATAAGTGCGCGTAGAGAAGAACGGGTCGGTTGGTTTGGGGAGTCTGGTTGGGAAAGATCATAAGAGGGGAACGGGTATGTTTATTTTGGGG
>CAZDEC010000089.1:7333-10804 GCA_964504295.1 uncultured Thioalkalispiraceae bacterium | reverse complement strand
GGGGGGCAGGGGGGGGGGGGGGGGGGGGGGAAGGGGAGGGGGGGAGATGGGTTGTTGTCGGGTTTATTGATTTAATAAACACGGGTTTAACTAAAAAGTAAGCGCAGTTCAAGAAGCTGCTATAGACTAAGGCGCCCCCCGTAGGGGCATGGGAGGGAGGCGGGGTTGACTGCGAACGATTCGTATTCAGGACGGTGTACGATGGGTGACGTAGCGCGTCACTTAGTGACGTCACATTGTGACCATTTTTGTCACTCGGTCAGGGAATAGCCACCAGTGGTGCGGGGTGAATGTTGGCACGGGTATTGCATACTGTATTGTATGGCGGTATATTCCGCTGGTCACTGGAGAATAATGATATGTATATCCTTTTCAATTCAGATAGTATCTGCCCAACCACCTTACGCGATATGATGCAAAGCCTTAACGATACGGCCTATGGTAGTATCAAAGATTATCGCGAAGCACAGGCGTTGTATGGTAGTCTGGGTGCAGCATGGCTATTACAAACAGGGGAAGATTTTCCCCTGTTTACGCCGGAGCTTGTTGGGAATTAGCCGTCCGGGGGCTGCGGTATCAGCCCCCACTTTTACACTGGAGAAATGATTATGGGTAAGATTGCAAAGAAAGTGCCAATTGAAGGCGGCATTCAAATTGAGTTTGAAAATGGCGAGGAATTAGCCCTGCGGCTCGATGAATTGGATGATGTGATTATCCGGAAGCTCGCGGTTCACGGGTTGAGTCAGAAGGTTGGTGACTCGTACGCCGGAGCGGAAAGTATCGCGGAGGCTGTTGGCTTGGCGCATGGGGTTTGGACGAATCTGAAAGCCGGTTTGTGGGGTGCGAAGGTATCGCGCGGCGGTAAGATCGTTGAAGCGATTCATCGGGTTACAGGGAAAACGGTTGAAGAGTGCTTGGAGCTTTGGCAGGGCATGGATGATGCGAAGCAGAAGGCCTTGCGGAAGCACGCAGACGTTAAGCATGAATTAGCCGTGATGGAAATGGAACGTGCTGCAGCGTTGGCAGAAGCCGCAGGGGATTCAGACGACGACCTGAACGACCTGTTCAGTTAGGGAAGGTCTCGGGCAGGGAAGCCCTTTTACTTGGAGGTATTCAGTATGTCATTCGTAGGAAAGTTCTGGCTTGTCTACGCAGTCTGCATCATCGGCGCAATTGCCCTGATTAACAGCTATCTATTCACTTAGGAGGGATGCTGGGAGCAGGAGGAGGAATCCTCCCGTTCCCCTTTTTCCCTCCCTCCCCCTAATTATCCCCAACAAGGCAGTGAAATTCCCCCTTCGTCTGGGGGGGAAGGTATAATGAGGGAAAATCGGTTAAATGGTTAAACCATATTCTTCCTCATGCTAACCTGATTCGGCTGATTCACTAGGAACCGCGTACCCCCCCATCTATCCCCGTCCGTACTCCCCGCTTGGAACTTAGTATAGATATTTTTTTTTATAAGATCCAAGGGGTTAAAGAGAGACATACAGATGGGGGGGCTATCAATCTCTAGTGAATCAGCATTATCAGGTTAGCATCAGGTAGAATCTCTGATATTTCTACAAGTGCCTCATATTACCATTTGACAATCTAACGGTTTGATGGTATAACATATTTTCCCATTTAACATATTCAACTAGGAGACTGACCCAATGGCATTCAGCAAAGACCCCAACGTCTACCATGAGGAGGAGCGAAGGATACTGATTCTCGCGACGACAGAGACTGTAGAGATAGAATGTAAGGATAGGAAGGAGGCAGCTTACTATCGGCATAGGTTCTATGCACTCAGGAAGGCGACAATTGAGATGGCAGAGAAGGTGGAACTGCTTCGAGCAGCAGGGAAGAGCTTCGAGCATCTTCTCACTCCGATTGTACAAGTGGCAGCAGGACTTCGGGAGGTTACCGTAGGCTTAAACCAACAAGATAAAAGAACGCTCTATGTAGGACGAGGGGCGAGTGTAGGGGATAGGCTTGGGACACTACAACAGGCGCTACATCGCGCAGGGCATAGTACACAGGAGGAGATTAGGAATAGAGAAACGGAGGCAGTCGGGAAGATGACTTTCGACCAGAAAGAACCGACACAGGAAGAGAAGAATGCGCCGACACTCGCAGACTTAGGCTACGGAACCCAATCAGCACCAGCACCAGCAGGGGAACAGAAGCCAGAGATTCTCACATACGAAGGGGTCTACGCAAAGGCTTGCGTCGGAGGTGAGCTTACGCAGGAAGAACGTGTGGTGCTGGATGCTGGCCCAGCTACAGAAAACCCACCCACAACGACAGGAGAAAAGAAATGAACGCAAACCGTAGAGTCTACAAGTACCTCATCCGCCCAGTATCTAGAAGTATCGTTATTCCAGTAGAACTTCCCATCGAGGCGAAGGTGCTGACAATTGGAGAGCAGAAGGATGATATATACCTCTGGGCGGAGGTCGACGTAGAGGCGGAGATAGAAACTACTTACCTCATGGGTGTACCGACAGGCGGAGAACCCCCAAAAGCAGGAAATAGTCACTTCCTTTCAACAGTCTTTATATACGAATTCGTCCTTCACTTTTATCAGCTGAGTGAAGAATACGCGAAGGAGATAATAGCCTCAGAAGAAGGGAAAGTATTAGGAGAATGAAATACCACTTGACACCTCATACAAAGTTCGGTATATTTACACCATATCGGGGATTCTCGATAGCTTATAAAATATAATCCAATTTAATTTAAAGGAGCCACTAATGGCTAAGAAAGCAGAAAAAAGTTTTGAAGGTGATGTACTGGTAGTGAAGTTTATTGAAAGCGGAGCAGAACTTCGCGTAGACTTAAACGACATCCCCCAGGAAATCGTCCTCCGACTCGCAAAACATGGCCTGTCTCAGAAGGTTGGCGATAGCTATGCAGGCGCAGAAGCAGGGGAAAGCTTCGCTCGTGCGGAAGCCGTTGCGAAGGACTTGGTTGACGGTAATTGGAGTACGAGAGTTGCAGCAGCTGGGCCGAAAAGTACACAACTGGCCGAAGCACTTCATTTGGTCACTGGTAAGACTCTGGAAGAGTGTGCAGAACTTATCGACGGTATGGATGATGAGCGTAAGAAAGCTCTCCGCAATCATGACCAAGTTAACGCGCAACTTGCAAGCTTGAAAGCGGCTCGTGCAGCAGTAGCGGCAGAGAAAGCTCAAGCGGCAGCAGCAGAATCTGGTAGTGAACCCCTGGTATTATAATCTCCGTTCGGTAGGTAGAAGGGGGAGAGTTGGTGCCAGTTCCAAACAAACACAATTCTCCTCCCCCATTCCTTTCAGTCAGCCTAGGTCACTGTCCGAGAAACGACTAGTAGGAGAAAGGTTCTCCTGCGTCGAAACACTTGAAGAAGGTTCTCCCTTATTGACCTTCTTCCCTTTGGGAACGGATTACCCAGACTGAGTAGGAAGTTCCTCAAACTAACCTACTCAGTTCTTTTCCCCCAACGCAGTC
>CAZDEC010000089.1:0-7233 GCA_964504295.1 uncultured Thioalkalispiraceae bacterium | reverse complement strand
TGCACCAAAATACTTTCATTTTTTCGTCAAAATACTCTTGACATAACCCCGTATTTATTGATACAATAAAACCGTGAATAATACATTTTCAGTTTTACCACCTCCCAACCTGAATAGGAGAGCCAGATGACAGTACCCTTAGACCTGCAAGCAATGGTTGCGAAGATGCTTACCGAAGTTCCAAAGAAAGGGACAAGGAAGAAGAAGAAGAAAAGCAACCACCACCTGCAACCAGTTGCAACGAGTAAGTCCCCAAAGGTCTGGGACGACGAAGCTCTTGTACTTATCACAACCGAAACCCTCTGTTCCTCATGTGGAAACACTGGACTCAGTTGGCACTCCGAACTCTACGTTGAACGGAGGAGTAGTAGAACGAAAACCCCTATCACAATGTTGGAACGAATAAGCAATACCATGTACGCTCCAGCATACGGCCACCTCCCAAAACGGGTAGAGGTCAGAACCGAGCACACACCCGCTTGCCCCCTTTGCTTCGGCATTGGAGATAATGCAGGTAATGCGATTATTGGAACTTACGTTCCGGTACAACTACAACTTACTTTAACAACTGGAGAATAATAATGGAAAATTTATCTTTAAAGAATTTAATCGAAGGCCTGCAAGATTTGCAAAAACAAGGTGCAACCTCCCCTAAACCCGAATTAAAAAATATCTCCGGAGACAGTGAGGTTATCATTGCCCTTGGAGAAACAGGAGAAAAGAGATTCTTAGCTATGAGTGCAACAGGAGCCTTAGTTCGGAAAAATCATGTTACAGGTAAAGAAACTCCTTGTTGGTATATAGAACTACAACCACAGATAAGTACAAATATGTTACTAGAAAAGCTTGCCCAAGACCTCCCTGAAGGCTTACAGGAAATGATAGCAAAGATTGATAAGCTAACCGATGAAGCTTCCCTTGAATCTATGAAGACTGAAGGTAATGCTTAGTTTCCCTATGGCGAAGGTTCTCCGCACGACAAGGGGGGGCTTCGGCTCCTTCCGTGACGGAAGAACAGTCCGCGCACTCAGCGTCCGTGGACTCATTAAGAAGGTAGGTTGGGAACCAGAATATTACCGCGTAGGGAATACCAAAGGCTCCTACACCTTCCGACTGACTGTAAAAGGCCGAAGTGTTGCTCGCGTCTTGCGCCTACTTCCAATCCACACAATACAGGAGGTTTTTCAACGATGAAAATTCGCATAACAGCAATACACCCTGACGATGCCTATGCAGATGGATATCTGAAGGCTGGGCAGAGACCTTCCGTTATTGGTCTTGAAGGAAACTTTACCGTCATTCGGAAAAGTACAATCTGCCTAGGATTTTCCTCTGGGCATTTTGTTCATCCAGATTTTACCGCTGGTCACACAACCTTCTATGCTATTCAATATCAGGAGCTTTCTGATGAAAAATAGAAAACTACTTACAGACTCACAAGACAATGGTGTGACAGGAATTAACTTTTCAAAAACGTGGAAGATAACCTTCGGAGAATAAGATGCCAGAAAGAATAATAATTAAGTTTGATGATTTACTTCTTGAAAGTGACGTTCAGGAACTCATCGCTCAGATGGATGGTATCATGCAGCATATTCATGATACCATCCCTAATGAAATTCTGCATACACCTAGCGGAGAACCAAACGTTCGGACTCGCTGGGGTGCAGTCTACTTCCATGCAAGTATGGCTCGTGCGAGTCTGAAAGCTTTTCTTTAGGAGACCAGCAATGTCAATCTTACATAATACTGACCAAATTTATACCAACTCAGAAGGGGAAGACAAGCTTCTTTCCATATCCTACTACCACCACTCAGCAAAGAAGGGGGACTGGGAGGCAGGAATTCCCTTTGAACCCGAGGAGATAGAAATTGTGGACATTAAAACTCAGGATGGACGAAACCCAGAAAGGGTATTTGAAGACTGGAATGAAGAATGGGCACAGGAAGTCTATGCAATGCGGATTCTTGCAGACTGGAGGGTATGCTAATGGCGAAGCCGGGTAGAAAATTCCTTACCGATAGACCTATACGCTGGGAAATAGCAATCCCAACATCCCTTGCAACGCAAGTAGAACTTCTTCTTTCCGACCCCTTGCTTGGAAAACCAAAGTATGGAACGCGCTCAGCGCTGATGACAAAGCTTATCAGGGATTGGTTAGTGAAACAGAAGAAGGAGGTAAAGACAAATGATAATGCACAGACCTAAAAGAGAACTAAACCGAAAACTCGAGCCGCTCAGTGAAGAAGTACAGGAGTCTATGCGGAATGCTTTGCTTCCAAATGATTTAGCAGCGGAAATTAAAAACCTACAAGCTAAAGTAAAAGAACAGTCCGAAGAACTTAAATGTAAACGCAGGGTTATTATTGATTTACAAAAAATGGTTAATGAGCAAGCCGAAAAGGAGATAAAAAAATGAACAAACAAGCATTATTTAAAACAAGACCGGCTGATGAAATTAAGAAACTCAAAATTGATAATGAAGACTTGCGTCATGATATTGCACGTACACTGCAAACAAACAGTGAGTTAGTAACCGAGAATGAGAATTTGAGAAATAAAGGCTATAAATTATTATTCTTTATTAGCGCACGAGCAAAAAGCTCAAGGTTGAGGTCGCCCGCTGAAACTGCAAGCGAGGAACATTTACAAAAAGAGCTACAGTGGGTACACGTATTTATTAAGCAACATATTACACTCAACATAGCTGAGCTACAAAATGTTAGGCGTATACTGGATAGAGGGATAAGAATGGCTCAATCACCGCCACGGCATAGTCGATATATTGATATTTTCCAACACGCTTTAGATTGTTTAGAGACAGCGGGATTAAAACCACCAAAGGAGGAAGAGTAATAAGCTTATTAGAATCTACTTGACAGACTCAATCCCACATGGTATAACATCACATAATATAAAGGAATCTCTATGACTGACCAAATCGACCGCATCAACTTCCTCCGCGCTAAGGTAAGAGACGGAGAAGCCATTACTAAGGAAGAGCAACGAGAAGCTCTTAACCTCATCCGTGAGCAGCGAAAGGGGATACTGGATAAACAAACGAAGAAGGAAACGAAGGGAGCAATACCATTGAATTTAAACGATCTTTTTACTACTGGAGAAACAAAATGCGACCAACTGAAGCAAACGTAGTTCGACAAGGGTTTATCACTGTACAAGTTTGTGTACCAAAAGACTGGACAGATGAGCAAGCGGAACAATTCGCCGAACGAGAATATCCCTGCGGTACAAGTGTGGGTTGGACTGTTCGAAAGGACGGGGATGAAGCCCTGCAGGGAACCCCTGCACGTATCGAATGTGATGCTAACCCCGACCTTGTTCACATGATGCTTGATGCTTGATGGCTAAGTACCGACCTATCGAAACCTATCCGAAAGAGTATTTTTCGCTCTTCCGAATGGCGAATGAAAAACCTGTTCACCTTGAACACGAAAACCGAACGCAAGCGGAGACCACACGCAGTAGTCTCTACGCCTTCCGACAGGTATTATACCAACAAACCGAACCAACCTACCAACAACTCGCAATCCTTGCACAAAACATACGCTTTACTATAACCAACTCAACACTAACAGCACAACCGATAAGGAAAATAGAAAATGGAAACAATACGACTTAATGTAAAAGTAAGATATAGTGAACAAAAGCAACAATATATAGGCTATACAAAAGATATTACAGAAAAAATCGAACTCTGCGCAAGTATTATTAGTAAATATTTCGATTTAGAAAACCAAGAGCTTATAACTTTTATCTGCTCTGAAAAACCAAGCGCTGAGGCTTATAAATGTCAGATAAAAGGAAAGTACCTAAGTACTTACATTAGTCTTGAAGATTCAAGGGGGGATACAGTTTCATATCTTATTTTTGATAGTACAAGTCGTGCTCTTAAGGAGCAATTCCCCCAGCTCTTTCAAAAAGCTTTCTACATTTCTGTTGAGATAGCAGCAGCATAGCGGGAAGCTTCCCGTACTGGAAACGCGAAACCAATTCAACCACAACCAATGTCAGGTTCAAACTTCGACGACGACATACCTTTTTAAGGAGAAACAAAATGAACGACAATACTCACTGGTTAGGGCTTTATGCAATTGTAGCAATTGCCATCTGTGTAATTACCGGCCTCAGTCTCAATTATAATAAAACGAAAAACCAAGCGTTACTAAAGGCTACCTCTTGTGAACAGCTTTTAGCTATCTCTGAAAGTAGGTTTCAAGCTTTAGCAATTTACTGTGCGGGGGTTAAAAAATGAAAAGTTTACTCAACCGTCCACTGAACGGTAAGTCTTTATCCATTGCTCGCGGGAAACTGAAGTGGCAACGATTACTCCAACGAGGGGAAAAGATAAATGCAAAGCCGAATATGATTAAGCGTGGTGTGACAGCAATTCGTCATGCGTTACTGAGGAGAAGCTGATGGGGGATATAGTTGATGCAATACTTGAAGGTGTTTTCTGTCAAAATTGTGGAGAATACCTCGGAGAGGGTGATGGGTTTCCTGTCACTTGTCCTAAATGCTTAAGAGAAGAACGAGAAGAGGAAGAAAAAGGAATGAAAATCTATGTAACCTTTGGTCAAACCCACACCCACACCCACCGAGTCAATGGAAAGATCTTCGACTGCGACTGTGTAGCTATTATTAAAGCTCCGACAGCAGAGGAAGGGAGGGCTATTGCGATGGAACTGTTTGCAGGAAAATTCGCAACTATCTATACTGAAGAAACCTGGAACTCGGCTTCTATACAATACTACCCCCGTGGATACTTGGAGGCAAACCCATGAGCAACAAACCCGACTTCCCTATGACCATCGACAACACGATGCGAGCTGCCTTTATCTCCTGCCCTCAGCTCTACTTCCGCACCTACTTCCAGCATTGGAAACCCAAGCTAGAATCAGTTGACCTTGTCGCTGGTAAGGCATATGCTGCAGGGGTTGAAGCAGCTCGTCTGGAATTCTACCTTCATAAGAACCCCTCGACCGACGACTGTATCGCCGCAGGTGTTGGAGCTCTCATAACATCCTATGGAAACTTTGATTCTGGAACTCATGTCAAATCCCTCGACCGAATGATAGGAGCCTTGGATGAATACTTCAGGAATTATGGCTTTGCCACTGACCATATACAACCGCACTTCGCGGATGACAAACCTGCGGTTGAATTTAGTTTCGCACTCCCAATCCCTGGAACAGCCCACCCCACTACAGGTGAACCCTTACTCTACACTGGACGTTTCGATATGCTGGGAGTCTATAACAATGCACTCTTCGTCGTCGATGAAAAGACCACAAAGCAACTTGGAAACTCTTGGATTAAATCTTGGGCACTGGCCTCACAGTTTACTGGCTATTGTTGGGCAGCAAGGCAATATGGTTATCCGGTGGCTGGAGCTATCATTAGAGGTATATCTATCCTTAAGACAAAGTATGGCCATGCAGAATCGCTGCAGTATCGTCCTGAGTGGATTATTGATAGATGGCTTATACAACTCGGCAAAGATCTTAACCGCATGATAGAGGCTTGGAAGAAAGACGACTGGGACTACGACCTCAACACTTCCTGCAACAACTATGGGGGGTGTAAGCTCGTCGATGTATGCAGTTCCCGACAACCCCTTCGAGTACTGGAACAGGACTTCGTTAAGCGTGTATGGGATCCCCTTGCGCATGAAGAGAAGAATGAGACTTGCGTCTGCATCGACGACGAGGGGTATGCGCTTAACGATTGCGGAGACTGTTCGAGATGAGTCAGATTAAAGAAATTATCTTTGGTGTAGAGGAGTATGGACTTTTAAACCAACATAAAGCTTGTACGGTAAGGGAATTAAGGCTTTTCCTTGACCAGCAAGATCCTTCTTCACGAATTTTTACTACTTGGGAAGGTGTACACGCACCTTTACAGTTAAGCCTTGTAGAAATAAAGATTCAAAGTGAGTGAGGGGGGAGATTTACCCGTATTTATTGATTTAATAAACCCGACTATATCTCCAAACCTCTACAAATATCTCGGCTTTTACGTTTATCTTAAGTATTCCTGCCACAGTAAACAGGCAGTACTCGTTGAGTGTGGGAAGGACTGGGCATTGTTCGACGATGGAGGGCTGGTATACACTCCTAGTATTACGAAAATCACTACCGATATACCGAAGAAGGAAGTGCGGAATTCTCCCCTTCCAATTGACTTAAAGGATCTATTCTTATGAAATTAATAACTGTTCATGCAAATGATGAAAACAGTGTGGAGTATAAACCTATACTTATCAACATTGAGCAGATAATCTACATCGTCTCAGGTACTGATGGTGATACTACCAACTTAAAGGTTGGAGAAAATCTGTTAGGAATTAGAGAAACCATAGAAGAACTAAAAACCCTCTTGGAGATACACTAATGCCTAAACCCCACTCAATTCCAGGTTCCAATACCCTCCTCGTAGGCGCTATTGGCGGAGGAAAAACCCACGTCTTGCGTACGCTTCCCGAGGCAGGTGTCACCCCCTTCATCATCTTCACCGAACCAGGTATGCGTACCGTCTCCGACCTATCTTGCGAGCACCTCCACTACAAGTACATTCCCCCCGCAAAGCTTACATGGAACGACTTACTCGACAACCAGAAAAAAATCAACACGCTGTCTTTCAAGGCTCTCGCACAAATGTCTGATATGGATAAGCGGAAATATGGACAGTTTCTAGACGTCACCGCGACTATGAACGACTTTGTCTGTGACCGCTGCGGAGAACATTTCGGTGATGTAGCTGAATGGAAAACAGACCGAGCTATCGTTCTTGATTCCTTATCTGGCCTTAACACAATGGCTATGGATATGGTTGTTGGAGCGAAACCTGTTAAGGCAATGGGTGACTGGGGTGTTGCGATGGATAACCTTGAGCGTTTTATTGGTATGATGACTAACAATACCCAGTGCCATTTTATCCTAACCGCACACCTTGAACGGGAGCAGGACGAACTCACCGGAGCCATTCACCTCATGGCGAGTACACTCGGTAAGAAACTCGCCCCACGTATCCCCCGAAACTTCGACGATGTTGTTCTCTGCAATAACAAGGAAGGGCAATTCTCTTGGAGCACAATGGGGATTAACGTTGACTTGAAGTGGAGAAATCTCACAGGTAATAAGGAACTTCCAGCATCCTTCGTACCTCTCATTAATAGCTGGAAAAATGCTGGGGGGATTATTCAGGAGACGAAA
>CAZDEC010000088.1:0-10845 GCA_964504295.1 uncultured Thioalkalispiraceae bacterium | reverse complement strand
TGACTGTGTTAAGCCATAAAACTATAATAAGCACTTTGCTCAGCGTATTATTGCTTCTACCTGTGTTAGCACAGGCAGAAAATATAATGCCAACTGTGCCTAAAGCGAAAGCGAAAGCAAATCCAGAAACACTCTGTGTTCGAGATGTTAAAGATATGCGTTTGCACCATATGAATTACATCATGCATCAACGTGATGAGACAATGCGCAAGGGCATCCGCACCAAAAAAGATAGTTTAGCCGAATGCATTAGCTGCCACGTTTCAAAAGACGATAACGGCAACTTCCCACATGTTGGCGATGACAAACACTTTTGTAGTTCATGTCATAACTACGCAGCGGTAAGTATTGATTGCTTTGACTGTCACAACGACCAGCCAACAAAAGCAAGTAGAACTGGGAGCACCGTTAAATGACACAATCAGCCAACCCAATAAAAACAACAGAAACAAAAACTGATTTATACCGTCGGAATTTTTTAGGTAAAACAGCTGCAGCGGCAGGTCTTGCTCTTGCACCTGGTTTTATTTTAACGCAAGTTGCGCATGCAAAACCTGCTGGCGAAGCGGTTAGTAATAAAAACCGCTGGGGTCTGTTAATTAATACCAACAAATGTGGTGCTGGCTGCACTGAATGTGTTACAGCCTGTAAAACTGAAAATGGTTGGGGCGACGTTAACAATTCTGAAGAGCATTCACGTGCTTCACAAAAAGCTGTGTGGATCCGAAAAGTAAAACTTAAAGATAAACAAACTGGCCACGTACAATCGTTACCCTTGTTATGTCAACATTGCGAAAACCCACCTTGCGTTGATGTTTGCCCGACTGGCGCATCATTTAAACGTGAAGATGGCATTGTATTAGTCGATAAACATATTTGCATTGGTTGCCGTTACTGCATGATGGCCTGCCCGTATAAAGCACGTTCGTTTATACATGAAACCATACAAAACCAGAAAGTTTATGCACCTCGCGGAAAAGGTACCGTTGAATCTTGCACGATGTGTGTACACCGTGTTGACAACGATGGTACACCCGCTTGTGTTGAAGCCTGTAATTCCAAAGGCGATAAAGCAATGTACTTTGGTGATTTAAAAGATAGCAACAGCGCTATTTCTCAAGAATTAGCTAAAAACGGTGGCCAGCAGTTACGTCCTGACCTCGCGTTAAACACTGGCGTTCGTTATCAAGGTTTAAAGTAACCGCTAAAGTAACTGTTCGTAAAAATAATATTAACTTTTAATTAATTTAAAGTTGTTTATAAAGATGAAAAAAAATATACCGTTTCTCGTAATTGAAGGTCGTAGCAGTGGTTATTACGCACTGCTCGCATTACTTATTGGATTTATACTCGCCTCGCTAGGTTCTTTTTACTACATGGAACATCATGGCCATTATGTTACCGGCATGTCGAATCAAATCGTTTGGGGTATCCCACATGTATTCGCGGTATTCCTTATTGTCGCTGCATCAGGTGCTTTAAACGTTGCTTCCATTTCATCTGCTTTTCAAAAGAAAGCCTATAAACCACTGGCTCGTTTATCAGGCCTATTAGCCTTAGCCTTACTCGCTGGTGGGTTGATGGTATTAGTTTTAGACCTGGGTCGCCCAGAGCGTCTCGTTATCGCAATGACCTACTACAACCTGAAATCAATCTTTGCCTGGAATATGCTTTTATATAATGGCTTCTTTGCCATTGTTATCGTCTACATCTGGACCATGATGCAACGCAACCTTGGCAAATACACACGTGCCGCAGGTATTGCAGCGTTCATCTGGCGCCTTGCATTAACAACCGGTACAGGCTCAATCTTTGGTTTTCTTGTCGCACGTCAGGGATATGATGCTGCCATCATGGCGCCCATGTTTATTTTAATGTCTTTTTCATTTGGTCTGGCTATTTTCTTACTGGTGCTTATGGCATCTTATAACTGGACTGGACGTGAGCTTGGCGATGCAATCTTTAATCGTTTAAAAAACCTGCTCGGTATTTTTGTTGCCTCCGTTCTATTCATTGTAACTATTTACCATTTAACAAATCTTTATGAAGTTCAGCATCAGGGTTTTGAAGCTTTTATTCTGGTTAGTGGTGGCGTTATCACTCAAATTTTTTGGCTTGGACAAGTTATCATTGGTGGCGTAATACCTTTGCTTATCTTTTTCTCTCCATTATCAAAGTCACGCGGTCTTGTTGGCCTTGGCGCGCTGCTGGTTGTTGTCGGTGGTCTTGCTCAGGTCTACGGCATTATCATTGGTGGTCAGGCTTATCCAATGGCGTTATTCCCTGGCAAAGAAGTTATTGAAACAACGTTTGCTGATGGCGCAATCGCAAGCTACGTTCCAACACTTGCCGAAACGTTACTTGGCTTAGGTGGTCTCGCTGTTGCCCTTTTCCTTGTTGCCTTTTGTGTGAAAATTATGGAATTTTTACCAGCAAGCCTCGCTGATAAAGACGTTGACCCTCACTACAAAGCAAATTAATTTGCTTACAACCAAACTGGAAGGCTATCATAGGCTTTACCAGTTTGGTTTTTTCCTTTCATGCTTAGTCATATAACCTACGACAGGGTTTAAAAAATGAGTCGATTATTTATCTCAGCGGCTCACAAGTCATCCGGTAAAACTACTCTATCCATTGGTATTTGTGCCGCACTGCATGCTAAAGGATTAAACGTTTCGCCTTTTAAAAAGGGCCCCGACTATATCGACCCAATGTGGTTGTCACGCGCAGCAAATAACTCTTGTTATAATCTTGATTTTTACACCATGCAGCATAGTGAAATCTTGCAGTATGTTGCTAACGCTGAAGCTTGTTCTGATATTACCCTTATAGAAGGTAATAAGGGCTTATATGACGGTCTTGACCTTGATGGCGCTAATAGTAATGCCGCATTAGCAACACTCACCCACACCCCTGTGGTGCTTGTTATTAATGTACAAGGAATGACACGCGGTATTGCACCCTTAATCCTGGGCTATCAAGCTTTTCAAAAAGACATTAATATTGCCGGTGTTATCTTAAATCAATACCGTGGTTTGCGACATGAACAGAAACTAAAGGCTGTTATTGAACATTATACCGATGTCCCCGTTATAGGTGCGGTACAACACAATAACGCACTGGAAATTACCGAACGTCATCTAGGGCTCGTCCCAAGTAATGAAAGCAAAATTGCAGAACAAAAAATTGAACAGATCCGTTCTCAAATTAGCGACCAGGTTGATATAAACGCTATTATCAGCATCGCAAACAATGCGTCTAAATTGAGCGATATTGAATTAACTTCTGCAAGCCCCATTACTATCAACAAGGCTAAATCGGCCTCAAAAATTAGAATTGGTATTATTCATGATGCTGCATTTGGCTTTTATTACCCGGATGATATCGCTTCATTAGAGAAATATGGTGCTGAACTTGTTACAATTAACTCACTAAGCTACTCTGAATTACCTGAAATTGATGGCCTGTTTATTGGTGGTGGTTTTCCTGAAGAACATTTACAGCAACTCAGTCAAAATCAAACATTAAAAGCATCAATCAAAAATGCAATTAATAACGGTTTACCAACTTATGCTGAATGCGGCGGTTTAATGTACTTATCACGCTCAATAAGATGGAATGACAAAGAATTTGAGATGGTCGGTAGCATCCAGGCTGATTGCGTTATGCATACGCGTCCTCAGGGACGTGGTTACGTGCAACTAAAAGAAGCATCAAACCATCCCTGGCCAAGACTATCTGCAGCCACAATTTCAGATTCAAATGATATTATCCCGGCACACGAATTTCATTATTCTTCACTTGAAAATATTGATAAGAATTTAGAATATGCCTACGACGTAAAACGCGGCACGGGTATATCAAACAAAAAAGATGGATTAATTTATAAAAATCTACTCGCAAACTACACGCATTTACGTGATACAGCATGCAACCATTGGACAAAAAGGTTTGTAGCCTTTGTATCACAAGCAAATCAATTTAATTAGAGGTATTTATGTTTACACTAAGCGCAGCAGCTGCAGAACAAATTAAAGAGTCAGCCAAACAAAATCAAAGCGAAGGTTTTGCTTTAAGGATTGCCGCAAAGAAAAATGTTGACGGTAGTTTTCACTACGGCGTTGGTTTCGAAGAAACCACTAAAGAAGATGATTTAGCCTTTAAATCGCATGACATCACAATAGTCATAGCACCACAAAGTATTCAGTTACTAAATGGCACCGAAATGGATTACGTTGCGATGGATAACGGTGAAATGCAGTTCATCTTCAAAAACCCTAACGACCCAAGTTACACATCCGATGATAATGACACGGGTCACAATTTATAACACTCTAAATAAATGACTAAGCCAAAAACAACATCAGATGAATCTGTACGGTGTTTTAATGACACTGAGGAATATTGTTCATCTATAAAAAAGATACGTTTCTGGAAAAGCCCATTATGTTCACCAATTCTTATCTTGGCGACTATCATCCTTACGTTAGCCGGTGTCAGCTTGTGGGCTATGAGACCCATTAGCACAATAGAATTAATTAGTGTTTTAACGCTTATTATTATTTCACTGACGACACTTATCATCCTGTTTCGACGTATTCAGGAACGTTTACTGCAACCCTTATCTCAACTTAAATCCTGGGCAATTGAAATCAGTGAAGGTAACCTGGCAACACGTTTACCAAAATACCTACCCGGTGACTTTAATGCCTTAGCAAAAAATATTAACACCCTTAGCGATAAAGTAGAAAGCCTTAGCCTGGACATGCAAAGCCAGGTAAAAAAACAAACAGCCCATATTGAACGTAAATCAAACTCGCTGGAAATTGTCTACGATGTTGCTGCCAGTATTAATGTTTCACGTAACCTGGATGACCTTCTGACTCGATTCCTCCACAGCCTGAAAGAAGTGGTACACGCCCGTGCAGCCGTGGTTAGGCTAGTAACAGATGATAACCAAATGCGCCTCGTCTCAAGTTTAGGATTCGATGAAGACTTAATGGAGCGAGAAAAGCTTATACCCTCAGAACATTGCCTATGTGGTACTGCCTTTAGAGATGGCAGTGTTTTATTTCAAAAGAACATATCAGAATGTGACAAAATTATTGGCCGTGAATTTTTTGATGTTAAAAATGTACATATGATAGCGGTTCCATTGCAATATCGAGACAAAACCCTCGGCGTATATAATTTATTTGTTGACGATGAGAATTTTGCCGACCCCGACGACATAGAAGACTTGCTAACCAGTATTGGTCGTCATCTTGGCATGGCTATCGATAAGGCACGTACCGATGATGAAGCCAATCGCTTCGCCATTATGGAAGAGCGCAACCGGCTTGCTCACGAACTTCACGACTCACTTGCGCAAACGCTTGCCAGCTTGCGTTTTCAGGTACGTGTACTGGACGAAAAAATCCGTCTTGGTGAAGAGCCCTCCATTTGGCATGAACTGGAAAAAATCGAAAACAACCTCGATGAAGCCTATTCTGAACTTCGTGAATTAATCACTCACTTTAGAGCGCCCATCGATAAACGAGGCCTAATACCGGCGGTTGAACATCTTATCGAGCGATTTAGTTATAAGAATGATATAGCCATTTTCCTACAAAAAGAATGGGACGTCCTTAGCCTGTCTCCAAATATTGAAGTACAGGCACTCAGAATTATTCAGGAATCACTTAATAATATCAGTAAACATAGTCAGGCACATACTGTAAGATTAATAATGCGCAGCACCGTACAAGGTGACTGCAGTATATTAATAGAAGACGATGGTGTTGGTATGGAAATCCCACCAGAGGCTGACCGAGTTTCGGGTGACCACCTTGGCTTAAGCATTATGGATGAACGTGCCAAAAGAATTGGAGGCCACTTTGTTATTGAAAGTGAGCTTGGGGAAGGAACACGAACTACTCTAACATTTAAACATCAAAACAAAATGGAGGGTGATTTAAGTTCGGGAAAAGTCCTTGTCCCACCCCCTGTGATCTCTAAAGATATTAAGGTTTAATCCATGAGCATAAAAGTATTACTAATTGATGATCACACTCTCTTCCGCGTTGGCCTGGAAGGTTTGCTGACAACACGTGGCATCGAGATACTCGCATCCGTTAATACTGGTATTGATAGTATTGAGTTAGTCAAAAAGCTCAACCCCGATATTGTTTTACTCGACATGCGAATGCCCGGCATCGACGGCCTTGGCGTACTTAAGCTCCTACGCAGCGCTTATGAAAGTTTGCCTGTCGTAATGTTAACAACCAGCACCGAAGAAAAGGATCTGGTTGAATCATTAAAAGGTGGCGCACAGGGCTACCTGCTTAAAGATATGGAACCAGACGAACTGGTTATTGCACTACGTGATATTGTTAATGGTAAAACCGTCGTCGCCCCCGATCTTGCACCTATACTTGCAAAAGCAGTACAAGGCAAAACCGAACAGGCAAAAGAAATAAAAGACAGTCCTTTTTCTGAACTCACACCAAGAGAAACAGAAATACTCGGCCTGTTAGCAGAAGGTTTAAGCAACAAAGGGATTGCCAGAAACCTTGGTATATCCGATGGTACTGTTAAGCTACACGTAAAAGCTATTTTAAGAAAATTAGAAGTCCATTCCCGTGTCGAAGCAGCTGTTATGGCCGTCCAACATGGACTCAATAAAAAAACTGACGAACAAAGTTAAAAATATTATGAAAAAATTCAGCCAATTAATCGAAGAATGTCTCGAACGCGTAAATGAAATATTCCCCTGGGATTTAGAAGAAATGCTCAAGCAAGATGAAAAACCTCTTCTTATCGATGTGCGCGAGCCAAAAGAATTCGAAGCCATGCATATTTATAATTCAATCAACGCCCCACGAGGCTTATTAGAGACATGTTGCGAATACGATTTTGATGACACCATCCCGGAATTAGTAGAAGCAAGGAATAAACAAGTTATTGTTATATGCCGCTCAGGTAATCGAAGCATTTTTGCAGCTGATGTTATGCAACAAATGGGTTATGAGAATGTTGTCTCACTTAAAACTGGCTTACGTGGCTGGAATGATTCTGAGTTGCCGCTTATATCAATAACAAATGACAATATTGATATCGATAATGCCGATGATTTCTTTGCACCAAAATTACGGCCTGAGCAGTTCACACCTAAATAACCCGAACTTCAGATAAGAAAAAAACATCTTCGCTATTGTACGAATGTCAAAACCGGTGCATTCAGGTATATGCTAACTTTTCTAGCCGTATCGCAGAACGCCACTCGCTATCAGATGAGCTGTATACCAACTGACTAACATCATTCTGCTTTTTAAATAGACTAAGCACCGACATCGCAACAAGGACACTACCACTGGCTACCCCTAGGTCACCATAACAATCTGCAGGATGCTCGGTTACAAAATTATCGGCGAGTATTTTTTTATTTCTCATGGTTGCTACACCATATTCTTTAGCCCAGTGGTTTTCTCCATTCATACTGCTAAAAATTGAATTAACACTACTTTCTTTACAGCCTAATAAAGCTAATTTAAATGCCTTATCTAAACCATCACCTTTATATGTTTTTGTACTGTATAGATGGCCATTTTCTTTACTGGAGCCTGGCGGTAATAAAGCAATAATATTACTTTTGTAATTTATTGCTTTTTTTCTGTTACTTGTCAACAACAAAAATCCTGCGCCTTCCCCTGGGGCAAAACCATCTTTCCTGTTTGGTGCTAATAATCGCTCATCATCATCAAGGTCATATAGCCTTGCTAATGAATGATAACTATCACTACCCCCTACAAGCACATATTCGATATTATTATCACTTAGTAAATGTTGAGCAACTTCTAAAGCTTGAATCCCCCCAGAACGACCTACCGTGACACAATGAATTTTATCCTTCTGTAGCGGTAAGTTTTTTTTATCAATTAAATTTTTTATTAATAATTCTTTAGGTATATAGTTATTAGAGTCCTTATCTTCTGGCAGAGTTAGAATAAGAGGGATAGTATGTGTAAGTTGATGATTCGATAAGGCTTCTTTAATTGAAATGATAGCCATTTTTATAATGCGATCATATAGTTTGCAGTAATAATTGCCAGTATCAGTTTCAATGTTCGTTGTAGAAAAAACCTCATCGGGGACTGATGCTAATGTTATAGGATAGCCTTGCATATTTGAATATTCTGAAATGCTATACCCACTGATACCGGCATTAACCGATGCAAATGTCATTGCCGCATTGGCACCTATTGAAGTTATCATGCCGATACCGGCAATGTAGGTTTTATGTGGACTTGTCATATTAATGATGACCTGGATTTAGTATTCATCAAAGGTTGGGCATTATCAGATAAAGCTAGCTCTAACGCGGCAGCATGCCGATATCGCTGCATTCCAGAGTTCAACGTTTTATTTAAATTCTCAGTTGTAATTAAACTCCCCATAAAATATCGTTTTCCAATAACAAACTTATTACCGTATTTTTGCCATGTTAATGCTATTTTTTCTACATTAGGGTAAGGTAAATTCTCATCTTCATCCATACCAACAAATTGATCATCTAAATCATCGTTGGGGATTATTGGATAATTATCTGGCATGGGCATACTCAAATTAGCCTTTGTTAAGTCAATTCCAGTGATACAATAAAATGATTCAGCTGCCAATTTAGCGTAAAGTGGTTCTTTCATTTTCAAAATCAACCAATTTATTGCATGTGGATCACCTAAAACACCCAGACATTTAATAACAGTACGAATTTTATTTTCATCTTTAGATAGATCCGATATCCAATTTCTTGCATCATCAATATTAAGAACCCTAAAAACCAACTGTAGAGCTCTATTTTGAAAATTATTGGCTTTAAATAAATAAGACTTTAAATGATCCACGCTTTTACTTTTTCCCAGTAAAACCATTGACCAACTAACCCAAAACTGAATCTGTTCGTTACTATTGTGTAACGCTACTTCAATAAGAGGCATACAATCCTGTCGGCGTAATTCACCAACCAATCTTATTGCACGACAATAAAGCCTAATATCCTGAATACAATCTTCACGTTTCAGTATAGAAACTAAAGCACTACCCGGGTCAATTCTGCAAACACTGCACGACGCTATACCTAAATATTTATGCCTAAAATCTTTACCATTTATAAAACGCTCGATCCATGGCTTCGTTATATCACTCGGTAACCAGGCCATTGCAGAAATAAGACCGCTTAATGTATTATCTGAATTAAAGCCTTTATCAACAACTTGTCTAATTTTTACTGAGTCATGGCTTCGCATTGCGATAATCATGGCAACAAATATTTCACCTGGTTCTTCTAGCTCTAAAGCATCAAGGCAGGCTTGCCAACCTATATCCATAGATGACATAAGCCCATTAACTTGTTCGTCAATACGCTTATCCAACATAATAATATCCAGGTTATCATTATGTGGTTCATTAATTGCAATAGATCGTAAAAGCCAAAGAAATGCTGCTTCATTTATATATTGTGAAAAAATATCTTGAAAAGCAGATAATCCAGGAGAATTATTTAAGGAGAAAACATTGGACATAATGCAAGCTAAGTTTAACCTAAAATATTTTTTTTGTTATGCCATAACGGGTCACCAAGCCTGCAGACATTCCTGCCTTCGAATTTCACATCGAAAGAGTACAGCATATATTCACATTCATCCTTAACCGTACCACTGGCAACACCTTTACGAGAACCAGCCTCATCACCAGAACTTTTTGTATATATCGCACCTTTTAGCATAGGCATTTCACCATTGGTTTTAACCGTATTAGCACCTTTTGCTGTGTCCGATGCTTTACCTAAATTTGGATAGGGTATTGGCACAACAGCATTGCCAATGGGAGTTAAGCAAACGTCCGGAAAAACATTGCTGTATCCGCCACAGCCTTTATGTGCAATTCCACGTCCATTTGAAAATGTTGTATCGGTCATTACTTACTCATTATTTTATGGTTGAAACTGTAATTCTACTGATCTTTAACATTTTTTTATCACACTCAACAGCAGCGCGCCAAAGTAAACTTACTTTCAATTGATTAGGTTCTATCGTGAGAGTTTCCAAATTAAATTTTGGTTTAATAACTTCATTTTTTACTCTTATATCTGTATTGAGTTTAATAGTTGGTACATTAAACTTTATATTACCTTTTATATGCATATTACTTATTTCAACAGCCTCCCCGCCCTGTAAATAACCGGGGTAAATCAGATCTGGATGCGCCATTGAAAAGAAACGCTTATCAAAATTTTCGGGCAGATAAGGAGCACGATTATTTTTCCATTTATCATCATAGGTTCCGGCATAATTTGAACGGGGCAACCAGTGCGCAGAACTGGCCGAAAAACAAGCTGGTAGAGGTTGATCCTCTAAATTCTTGATTAAGTTTTTCGGATCTTCAAGATTTGGTAAAAGAGCACCATTCATATCTTCTACATCACGCTCTCCAACGAAACCACGACCAACAGGGTTTCGTGCTTCTGTGGTTACGATATTTTTATTTGAAATATACTGACCACCGTAAGCTTTCTCATACACCATAGCCATACTTTTAAATGATTTAGGCGGTGATATTTTACCATCTTGCCATTGACGTTCACCAAAGACGCGAATTGTTTTTTTAACTCGTCCTACTTTTAAACTGACATCGAGTTCAGTCGCAGCTTCCCCTTCTGGTACAAAAGCATGTCCAAGCATTATAATATCGCTACTGACTTTTCCAATATGATAATCTGATGGGTAACGAATACTTGATTTAACAGGTTCCGTCCAATATTCATCTGCAGATACTGGTGGTAGTTGTTCATCTGCTAAAGTCCAGTTA
>CAZDEC010000087.1:4436-10927 GCA_964504295.1 uncultured Thioalkalispiraceae bacterium | reverse complement strand
CTTATCACGTCGAAGCAACCAATAAGGTTGCTTTTTTTCCGGGTTCGACCATCGGTAATTTTATTCCTAAACAGGCGGTGCAGGTTCTTGAAGAAATAAAAAACATGGTTGGTGTCGATGGTGGTTTGCTGATCGGTGTTGATCTGGAAAAGGATACATCTATCTTAAACGCTGCGTATAACGATAAAAAAGGTTATACAGAAAAGTTTAATAAAAACCTACTGGTACGCATCAATCGCGAACTGGGTGCGAATTTTAATCTTGAACAGTTTCAGCATCTGGCTTTTTTTAATAAAGAAGAGCATCGCATCAAAATGCATCTGCTCAGCACGCAGGATCAAAACGTACGTATCGGTGATGAAGAGTTTTACTTTAAAAAAGACCAGTCAATTCTGACTGAGTACTCACATAAATATTCGGTAGAGAGTTTTAGTGAACTGGCAGCAAAGGCCGGTTTCGAACTGGTGAAAACCTGGCTGGATAAAGATAGACTGTTCAGTGTGCACTATCTTTTAAGTCGCTAAAACCTGTGAGTCACGATACCCTTGTTTGAAGCTCCTTAAGGTTTTGAATTTTATTAAGAAAAAATCTTTCGCTCCACAGATCAAGACTTTTTTGTTCAACTTCCTTCATAAAGCGTTGAACATCATGTTTAGCTTCGTCCCAGTTAATCGACGCTACCTTTGTTTGTAGTGAGTCAATTAACCAATCATAATCAACGTTAAGCGGCTCGCCCTGCCAGCGACCATATTGGATAAGTGCCGCCTGTAAGTGCAATAAATTAGGCGTAACTTCCTGTTTTATATACCAGTTGAAATCATACCAGTCGCGTCCCTTTAAATAGGGCCGGCAAAGCAGGGCATGAATTTTCAATGCAAAGTTACTGCTTAAATCCTGGTGGCAAACTTCGTAATCAAGAGGGAAGTCCAGATATGAGTATTCAAATCTGGAGCCTTCGGGTGGGTTGACATCGATTTCCAGTTTGATTTTTAATTTTTGATTTTCCCGTCCACGATAAAAAGAAAGATCGAGCTGGTTGCATATGGAATTATCTTTCAGCATGGCTTTTTTTATGCATTGATCCATGCGACCTGTATCCAGTGCTTCAGAATGCAGACCAAATTCCTGGAAACCTTCAAGTAATTTTTCCAGATAGGGTTTCCACTCGAAATCAGGATCGGGTTTCTTGAGTATGAAGTCCAGATCTTCAGAAAATCGTGGCAAACCATGCATAATTCGTAAACTTGTGCCGCCTTGAAATGCACCTACTTCAAAAAAACCTGCTCGCCATAAAGAATATAATGCAATCTCCTGTAAAATTTCTTTCATTGCCTGTTCTTCTTCTACAGAATTACTTACCTTGTAGCTATTTAACTGTTGCTGAATTAATTTAATCATTACCTAACTCCCTGGATAAAGACTCAAGAAAAACCTTGATGCGTTTTTGTTTATAAACCTGTTGCAATGTTCTGATGTCGGCACCGGTAATTTGTCGCAGTAAATCATAATCAATGCGCATACCATCAATTAGCCAGTCCAGCCCCTGCCACTGTGTTTTTCTCAAACAGACAAGATCCATCAGGGCGCGAAAAGGCTCGGCTAGCAGCATGGTTTGCTCCATAATCTGTTTGCGTGCTACAAGTTCAAGAAAATAACCCTTATTGATCGCCAGCGGGTGAAAAGTAAACTGCCCAAACACATCGTGTTTATAATCAACCGATTTGCGTTTAGGTGTGACACTGGCGACGGTGTACACGGCTTCGGGAATCCAGCCATGATGTGCTAACGCGGTTTCAAATGACACATAACTACCCGGTACAAATGCCTGCGCCAGGGTAAACGGGTGTGCAGAATAATCTCGAAAGTGCTCCGCCAGCAGATAACTACCTCGGCGTAAACGCAGCATCTCGCCCGCCTTGATGGCGCGATTTACCAGATTGTGGCGTCGTTGATCACTACCTTCCAGCAAACGTGATAGTTGCGTGTCTGTAATCACACGGTTGGCTAACCCTCTGTCAATTAGTTGCTGCGTTAATGTTTGCATTTCAAATGCTCTGAACCTGTATGAGTTAATAAAATTCCAGAAACTTGCACTATTTGAAAGTTTACATAAAATTTTCTATATTGCAATAAATATGTAGAGCATCTACTGTGTAACTGTCTTGACAAGGTGTGAGAAAAGACGATAATAGTGAGCAACTATTTAATAGTAGGTGCTCTACTGCGTATTTTTAGGTTGGGCAAGGCTGAATAGAGTGGGAAATGCGGCAGGTTCCAGCCTGCCGCACAAGTTAAATCTCAACGCCACCAGATAGAATCGCTGGGCACGGAGAAAGAACCAATGAAAGTATATCAAATCAGTTACGATTTGCGTAACCAAAGAAATTACGATGCGCTATATAAGCGTATAAAAAACCTGGGGAGCTGGTGTCATGCTCTTGAATCTAGCTGGCTCATAGCAAGTCAATATACAGCGACTCAGATTCGGGATGATCTGAAGCTGGCACTTGATTCTGATGACGGTCTGTTAATAACTCGTTTACAGGGTGAGGCTGCATGGACGGGTCTCGATAGCAAAATTAGTCAATGGTTGAAGCGGCAACTGGAAACATGCACCGCATAATCAGAGGAGCCACGGATGGCATTATTATCAAAAATACAATTTATGCAGAAACCTTTACACAAACTCGCCAACATTCGCAGCGGGCACACCTTTCGCGGCAGCATCATTACTAGCCCGTCAGGCAACGTGCGTGTAGTGCAAATTAAAGACATAAAAGCCTGTGACACGCTTAATGTAAAAATTTTACCTCTAATAAAATGGCCTGCCGTAAAAACGCCCAAAGCCCTGCAAGCAGGCGATATCGTTATGCCGGCAAGAGGTGAGCACTACAATGCTGCCATCTATAAGCAGGAAGCTGGTGAAAATGAGCCGGTAATAGCCACTAACCAGTTGTTTATTCTCCACAGCCGTACGAATAGTGTGACTAACGAATATCTTTGCTGGTATCTTAACCAGGCTCTGTCGCAGCATTATTTTAAAACTCACCGCAGTGGTACCAGCATACCGATGCTGAATAAAGTCAGTCTGGCGGCATTGCCGGTGCAACTGCCAGCGCTGGAAATTCAGCACAAAATTGTTGCCATGAACGCAATATGGCAGCAGGAAAAACAGCTAACAAAAAAATTACTTGATAATCGCGAACAGATGCTTAACGGTATTTTTCAGCAGTTATTGAAATCAGAGATGGAGCACTAAGTGTTATGTCAAAGCAAGCCATGCCAAAACAAAAGAAAATAGCTAAAAATAACAAAGTTAAAGAAAGTGAAAATGTCGAGCAAAAAGCTCAGGTTGCCAGCAGCGTTAACCAGGATCAAATCAACAAAGCCGTCTGGGCTGCCTGCGATACCTTTCGCGGCACGGTCGATTCCAGCGTTTATAAAGATTACGTGCTCACTATGTTATTCCTCAAATATCTGTCCGATGTCTGGCAGGATCATTACGATGAATACCAGAAAGAACACGGTGATCATCCGGAACTTATAGAAGAGCTGCTAAAAAATGAACGCTTTGTATTGCCCGAATCGGCCAACTTCTACTCACTGTACGATAAACGTTATGAAGCGGGCAATGGTGAGCGCATCGACAAAGCTTTGCACGCCATTGAAGACGGCAACAGCAGCAAACTGCGCGATGGCGACCACGGTGTATTTCAGGACATCTCTTTCAACTCCACCAAGCTGGGAGATGAAGCGCAAAAAAATGATGTGCTGCGTCACCTGTTAGAAGACTTCAACAAACCAGAACTTAACCTGCGTCCCAGCCGCGTCGGTAAAAAAGACATTATCGGTGATGCTTACGAATATTTAATCGAAAAATTTGCCGCCGGTGCTGGTAAAAAAGCCGGTGAATTCTATACCCCGGCAGAAGTCTCCGAGTTGATCGCCGAACTGGTCGAGCCGCAGGAAGGCGATGCCATTTGCGACCCGGCCTGTGGTTCAGCATCACTGTTAATGAAATGCGGTCGTCAGATCAAACAGCATTTCAATGGCTCAAAAAAATATCAGCTCTACGGACAGGAAGCCATCGGCAGTACCTGGGCACTGGCAAAAATGAACATGTTTTTGCACGGTGAAGATAACCATATTATTAAATGGGGCGATACCCTACGCAACCCGCGCCTGCTGGATAAAAATGAAGACCTGCTGCATTTTGATGTAGTGGTCGCCAATCCGCCATTCTCACTGGAAAAATGGGGGCATGAATCAGCTGGAGATGATAAATACGCACGTTTTCGTCGGGGCGTACCACCCAGAACAAAAGGCGATTACGCT
Organism: uncultured Thioalkalispiraceae bacterium; assembly: GCA_964504295.1. Lineage (GTDB taxonomy): Bacteria > Pseudomonadota > Gammaproteobacteria > UBA6429 > Thiohalophilaceae > SZUA-37. The sequence goes on along the minus strand of CAZDEC010000087.1, from coordinate 6,592 downwards.
TTTATTTTGCACATGATCGAAACCATGAAACCCAAGACTGGACGCATGGGTGTGGTTGTACCGCACGGCGTACTATTTCGTGGTTCCAGTGAGGGCAAAATTCGCCAAAAACTTATTGAAGAAAACCTGCTTGATACCGTTATCGGTCTGCCGGAAAAACTGTTCTACGGCACCGGTATTCCAGCGGCAATTTTAATTTTTAAAAAGAAAAAACAGGATGACAAGGTATTGTTTATTGATGCCAGTCGTGAATATAAAGATGATAAAAACCAGAATCATCTTACCGAAGAAAATATTCAAAAAATTGTTGATACTTATCACAAGCGAAAAGACGTTGATAAATATGCCTATCTTGCAGACATCACAGAAATAGAGGAAAACGATTTTAACCTTAATATTCCACGGTACGTCGATACCTTTGAGGAAGAGGAAGAGATTGATTTAATTGCCGTGCGCAATGAACGCAAAGCATTAAAAGCCGAACTGGAAACGCTGGAGCAGCAAATGGACGGTTACCTGAAAGAGCTGGGTTACTAATGGCCGAAGGCAAGCTGATTTTATATACCACCGATGATGGCATGTCGAAAATACTGCTACAGGAGCGGGATGGCTCTGTCTGGCTGACGCAGGCAGAAATGGCCGAGCTGTTTCAGGCAACCAAACAAAATATCAGTTTGCATGTTCGTAACATATTAAAAGATGACGAATTGCAGGAGTCGGCAGTAGTCAAGCAATACTTGACAACTGCCGGCGATGGCAAGCAATACAATACAAAACATTACGCCTTATTGATGATACTGGCCGTGGGTTACCGGGTGCGCTCACCGCGCGGTATCCAGTTCCGGCGCTGGGCAACAACCGTGCTCAGTGAATACCTGCGCAAAGGTTTCGCCATGGACGACGAACGCCTGAAAGAACCCAGCTGGGATTACTTTGATGAATTACTGGAACGCATCCGCGACATCCGCGCCAGCGAAAAGCGTTTTTACCAGCGCGTGCGCGACCTGTTTGCGCAAACCAGTGTTGATTACGATAGCAGCACACAAACAGCAAAAACCTTTTTTCAGACCATTCAAAATAAAATGCTGTATGCCGTTACAAGGCACACCGCCGCAGAATTAATTCTCGAGCGCGCCGATGGTGCAGCACCAAACATGGGGCTGACCAACTGGAAAGGCAGCAGAGTACGCAAAGGCGATATCAGTATTTCCAAAAATTATCTGAATCAATCAGAAGTGCAACAACTCAATCGCCTGACCACTATGTTCCTCGATTTCGCTGAAGACCGCGCTCAGCAACGCCAACAGATCACCATGACAGAATGGGTAAACCACACCGACAGTTTTTTAAACTTTAATGAACGTGAAGTCCTCACCGGAAAAGGTAAAGTCTCACATCAAAAAATGTTGGACGTTACCCATGAGCACTATCGTGAATTTGAAACGCAGCGAAAGGCAGTTGAGTTAAATAAAGCCGATCAGGATGATGTGGAAGAAACGCTTAAAATGCTTGAGCAGGTGCAGAAGAAATTGAAGGGTGAGAAAAAGAAATGAGTATGTGTTTATATGGAATCTAGAGTGGCTCCTAAAGAGTGGTGTCTGGTAAAACTGGGTGATTTATCTAGTGGTTTTAGGCCAGCAGTAAAGGCCGGGCCGTTTGGTTCGTCATTAAAAAAACAGTTCTATGTTAAAGCTGGCTACAAAGTTTATGGGCAAGAACAAGTTATTCGTAATGACCCATTTTATGGTGACTACTTTATAGATGAAAATAAATTTACAGAGTTGCAATCATGCGCTGTAATTTCAGGAGATATACTTATTAGCTTAGTTGGTACGTTGGGTAAAATATTATTAATACCTGATGATGCACCAAATGGAGTAATTAATCCTCGGTTGATAAGAATTTCAGTAGATATTAACAAAGTACTTCCTTTGTATCTTAAATACTATCTGGAAGATATTCGAACTCAAAATTTATTGTTAAAGCTTTCGCAAGGTGGAACTATGGGGGTTTTGAATGCGAATATATTTAAAGCGTTACCCTTCATGTTGCCAACATTATTTGAGCAAACCAAAATCGCCAAAATCCTTTCTACCTGGGATAAAGCCATTGATACCACCGAAAAACTCATTGAAAACAGCAAAACACAGAAAAAA
>CAZDEC010000087.1:0-4336 GCA_964504295.1 uncultured Thioalkalispiraceae bacterium | reverse complement strand
AAAAAAAAGCCCTCATGCAACAACTTCTCACCGGCAAACGCCGTGTAAAACTGGAAACAATCGACCATTTTCGTGATGCCAGGAAAATGGTCGATTCTAAGGAAAATAATTAATTCATAGCCATGTCAGCATTGCCCGAAACCAAAGAACAATTTAGCAGCCATATTCCAGCATTAAAGACGTTGCTGGCATTGGGCTGGCAGTATCTGTCGCCTGCTGATTGTTTAAAAAAACGCGGTAGTAATCGACATGTGATTCTCAAAGATGAACTCATCAGCGTATTGCAACAACGTCGTTTTGAATACAAAGGTGAGTGGCATTCACTTTCACCCAATGCCATCGAACAGATTATTCGTGAGTTGTCTTCGCCGGGTTTGAATGAAGGTCTGTATACCGCGAGTGAGCGCCTCTACGACAAGTTATGTTTAGGTGTAACCGTTACAGAATTTATAGACGGCAAAAAACATTCACCAACCATCCCCATTATCAAATGGGATGACCTGGATGAAAACAGCTTTTTGGTGACGGAAGAACTGGAAGTGCTGAGTACGGATGGTACACATACTCGCCGCCCGGACATCGTGTGTTATATCAACGGTTTACCTTTAGTGATTATCGAGGCCAAGCGTCCGGATTCTGGCAACCCGAATAAAAACATGATTAACGAGGGCATCAGCCAGACTATTCGCAACCAGAAAGTCGATGAGATTCCGCAGTTATTTGTTTATTCACAATTACTACTGTCTATCAGTGGTATTGATGGTAAGTATGGCACCACAAAAACTCTCAATAAATTCTGGACGCGTTGGCGGGATGAGGCGTTTGCGGAAGAACATTTTTCGGCAATAAAAAACAAACGGCTAAAACCGGAAGAGCAGATGGCACTTTTTGCTGACAAGCCGGAAAAAATACGTTTTTATTTTGAACAATTGTGGGCAAATGAGGAATTGCCGACTGAGCAGGACCGATTGTTAATCAGCTTGCTTACTCCCGAGCGCTTACTGGAATTTATTCGTTATTTTATTCTGTACGATAAAAAAGTCGGCAAGATAGCCGCGCGTTATCCGCAGGCATTTGGTATCAAGGCGTTAATCGAACGTATTAACCAGAGCAATGCAGATGGTAGTCGCAAAGGCGGTGTTCTCTGGCATACCACCGGCTCGGGCAAGTCGTTTACCATGGTGTATCTGTGCAAGGCTTTGTTATTACATCCCTCCTTAAAAGGCAGCCGCATTATCGTGGTCACTGACCGTATTGATCTGGAAAAACAGTTGGCTAATACCTTTTTATCTGGTGGTGCATTTGGTTCTATTATTGCCAGCAAAAAAGAAGGAGAAAAAACCCGTGTGCGTTCCGGAAAGGATTTGGCCAAACGTATCGGTCAGGGCAGTGAGCGGATTATTTTTTCGATTATTAATAAATTCAATACTGCTTCTAAACAAGCTGAATGTTATAACTCGTCCGATAAGCTTATCGTGTTAATCGATGAGGGGCATCGTAGCCAGGGGGGCGAGAATCACGAGCGTATGCGTAAGGCGCTACCTAATGCTGCTTATATTGCCTTTACCGGCACGCCACTATTAAAAGACGATAAAACCACTAACAAGTTTGGCTCTATTATTCATGCTTACACCATGCAACGTGCCGTTGAAGATGGCACGGTTACACCATTGCTTTATGAAGAACGTAAGCCCGATCTGGATGTCAATGAAAAAGCCATTGATAACTGGTTTGATAAAATTACCGCAGCACTTTCTGAAGAACAGAAAGCAGACCTCAAGAAAAAGTTTGCGCGTAAAGGGGCGATATACAAATCGGCCAATCGTATTGAGCTTATTGCGTGGGACATTGCGATACACTTTAATGACAATATTAAAAAATTGAAGTTGGGATTGAAGGGGCAGATTGCCTGTGACAGCAAACTGTCTGCTATTCGTTATAAAAAATTTCTTGATGCAACAGAGTTGGTAAGTAGTGCCGTTATGATTTCATCACCTGATACCCGTGAAGGCCACAGGGACGTTGATGAAACAAAACTGCCTGAAGTGCAGCAGTGGTGGAAAGATAACGTTGATAGTGATGCTGAAAATTATGAAAAAACGGTGATAAATAATTTTTCTACCGTTGGTAACCCTGATCTATTAATCGTCGTTGATAAATTGCTTACTGGTTTTGATGAGCCGCGCAATACGGTTTTATATATCGACAAACCTTTAAAAGAACATAATCTTATTCAGGCAATTGCGCGTGTTAATCGATTGCATGAAGAAAAGCAATATGGTCTGCTAATTGATTACCGCGGTATTCTCGAAGAGCTGGACACTGCTATCCAGAAATTTCAGGATCTTGCCAGTCGAACCCAGGGTGGTTATGACGTAGACGATATTGAAGGCCTGTATCATCAGATGAGTACTGAGTATAAGCGTCTGCCCAGATTACATGATGCGCTCTGGTCAGTTTTTGCCAATGTAAAGAATCGGCTCGATCTTGAGCAATTTCGTCAGATACTAATTCCAGAGTATGCGGAGGACAGTGATGGCAACAGTTACGATAAACGGCAAAAAGTACGTGAAGATTTTTATGCTGCACTTACTGACTTTGGCTTGTGTTTAAAACTGTCGCTTTCTTCCCGCTCGTTTTTTGAAGATGGCAGTTTTACGGAAGAAATGATTAGAACTTATAAGAATGATTTGCGCTGGTTTACTAACCTGCGCAAAATTGTTCGCCGGGATGCGCAGGAAACCGTGGATTACAGTGTCTACGATGCACAGTTATCGCGACTGGTAGACAAGCAGGTTGTCGGCAATGAAATCAAAGAGCCGACAGGGGCTTATTTAGTCAATGAACTTGGGCAGAAACCTGAAGAGTGGTCAGAAGAAAAAACTCGGAATGAAACCGACCTGATTCGCACACGCATTAAGAAAACCATTGAACAGGAACTTAATGGTGACCCTTACGCACAAAAAGTTTTTTCTGAATTATTAAAAGAAGCCATTGCTGAAGCAGAAGCACTGTTTGAACATCCGTTAAAACAATATGCACTGTTTAAATCATTTGAGGAGAAGTTGGAGCAACGAGAGTTAGAAAATATTCCTGAATCACTTAAGGATAACCCTCACGCCAGAGCATACTATGGTGCCATGCGACTGGTTTTGGGAGAGAATTATTTTACTGGTGCTGAGGGCGGTCAAGAGCGGATTTATATAGATGAGGCTTTATCTATCGATAAAATTGTGGATAAGGCGGTAGCAGAACAATCGCTAAATCCGCAGAATATCGAATCGGCTATCCGCAAAAATATACTGCCTGGATTGTTTAAGTTAATCGGTATGGATAAAGCAAACGAGGTAATTGAAGAAATTATACTCATCACCAGAGTTGGTCTTAATCATGGTGACTTTTAATGGTTGATCAATGCTTGCATTATGGGGAATTAAAAATTCCCTATAAAGTTTTTTTTGTACAGGGCCGGCAGCAAAAAATTGCGATACATGTACATCCTGATGGTACTGTACAGATTGATGCTCCTCCACAGGCACCGTTAACAGAAGTTAAAAAGGCTGTTAGTAAGCGCGGTCGATGGTTATGTAATCAGCTTGATCGTGCCAGGCAGCAATATGCCAATGTTTTACCACGCGAATATGTAAGTGGTGAAAGTCACCTCTACCTGGGGCGGCGTTATGTGCTCAAAATACGAAAAAATGAACACCAGCAACCCGTAGTTAAATTACGTCAGGGGCAGTTGCAGGTTGCTGCTTCGAATACTAGCCATGAGGTAATAAAAGAACAGTTATGGGGCTGGTATAGGAATCATGCCATCAAGCTGTTTGATAGACGACTTGAAAATATTTGCGTTAATCTTAGTTGGATAAAAACCAAACCTGAATGGAAGCTGCTAAAAATGAGAAAACAATGGGGAAGCTGTTCTCCTAAAGGAACATTAAACTTAAACCCGCATTTAGTTAAAGCGCCAATACGATGTGTCGATTATGTTCTACTGCATGAGCTTTGCCATCTGAAAATACATAATCATAGTCCACAGTTCTATCGTTTATTATTTAAGCATATGCCTGAATGGGAAGCTGCTAAAACGCAATTAGATGGTATGGCGGAGATTTTGTTGAACGAATAGGTATAGGTGGATTTACTTATTTAGAAAAGCTGATGCGGGAGTGTAACGGTAACAAAACCATGTGTTATGGCGTAGTCGATAACGGCGATATATCACGTGTGAAGTCATTCATCGACAGGTTGTTCTCAGAGGCGTTGTTTATAGGGCGATCATCTGCCCGGGCGTATTGTTGATAAATCAGCGCGTAAGCCAGTACATTGATGA
>CAZDEC010000086.1:0-10955 GCA_964504295.1 uncultured Thioalkalispiraceae bacterium | reverse complement strand
GTAATATACATGTCATTACGTGGCCAAATTTTAGCGACCGCATTTTTATTATTTTTAGATTCGTTAGTCGATACATTACCAAAACTAACCTGACCACCAAGAGGATATTGACTCTTTTTATTATTAACTTTTAACTCGACACTGTCACCATCAACCTGGGTTAGCATAATGCCTTCGGGGGTTTTATCACCAAGCTTTAATTTATGTTTAACACCGTCAACTTTTAAAATAACCGTTTCACCAAAAATGGCCATTACCACCACTTCAACGGCTTGAGCGGTTTGTATTAATAAAACGTAGGCAAACAAAATACTAATAATACATTTTAAAAATTTGTTATTGATGCGTAGTTTGTTCATGTAATAAATACTCTAGCTAAAAAATATATTTTAGAGGTTTCTAATAAAAACATTTCACTGTTGTTAAAATCATAATTATATTCTAGCCTACCAAGCTCAATATTAAATGCTCGTTTAAGATTTAGACGACTATATTACGACCATTCATATATAAAAACGGCTGAATTAACAAAAATCATCCATATATCTAAACTAACCAACATAACGCTATCTCAGAATGACCAATGATACAATGCGCTCAGTTAAAAACCGTTTATATTTTTTAGGGCGAATGAGGACTACCTCTGAGTTGAATTATTAAAAAATTAAGGCTGTTGTTTGATTTTCGTATCTATAATGTTTGTGTAAATTCAATTCCTGTCTACATCCCCTATTCCATTGGGTTACAAACAATATTTTTTATATCTATATTGACCCAAATCAATTAAAAAAATATCAGAAACTGATACTAAGAATTTAATTATGATACAAATCATGGATACTATCTGAAATGTACGGCCTGTTTTTTAATATTTGTAATCACTGCTATCTCGTTAATATAGTCGCAATATACAGAACAACCTTATATAGCAATGTCTATCGAGTCTGTAGATGAACTAAACATGAAAGAAAGATCGTCATACCCGCGCAGGCGGGTATCCAGCAAGTTGTTAATTGGAATACGTATTATATATTCTCTAGATTCCCGCCTGCGCGGGAATGACCAGTTAACGAGACAGCAGTGATTCGATTTAACTAATATGTACTAAACCACTACATTAATTATCATACGAAATATTAACACGTCTTAAATCTATTTTTACTATTGAACCCATTTTTTTTAATCCATCAGCAAGAATGACTTCAATCGTTTTATTAGCCTGAAGCAATGTTCGAGCCTGGCTCAACATTAACATGACACCGTTTGAATCTTTATTTATCATCATCGCCGGGACTTGATACTCGCCTTGTACAATAATAACAGGTTCCTCGCACGTTTCTCTTTTACTGATTTTTCGACGTTCAACATTATGCTTTCCAGAAAAAAGCATAAAACCAATAACAAGCGATATCAAAAAACCCAATAAAGGATATTGCCAATTTTGATAATCAGTATATTGCTCTGATGTTGAAAGGTGTAACCCTACCCATACAGTCAGTGCCGTAAGTGCTCCATGTATAAATGGCATTTTCGATATACCCATTAAAAAAGTTAACCGATTACTGTAAATATGTGGCGGTATATCAGTTCGATAACAGGTAATAAAGGCTGTAATAGCACTAATAAAGCTAAAAATAGCCGTGGTTTGCCATTCAGCTAACTCACTGGCAAATAAGCCATTTTTACTTAACAACAACATCATAAATACGAGAGAAATGCCCCATGATAAAATAGAAATCGATGTATAAATTTTTAATGGCATATCAAAAAAGGATGGGTATGCGTCACTAGGTGTGACCACCTTCCAGGCATGACTTTTAATCATCTGGCGTTTCAAAGCACGTACCAGAATTAAAGGCAAAATCATAATAACAAAAGCCGATTCAATATAGATAAAAATATTTTTTATCATTTCATCAATATCACTGGCCGGTTCGAGTAAGGTATACGAAAAGGCAATAACTGAAATAACGGGAACCATTGCAAATACTACGCGAAAAATTTCACCGCGACGAGAAAACATTTGCTCACCCGGGGTAACTTTTAAGCCAAGTTCATGGATATAACATAATGGATCTTCTGTTGATCTGGCCGTCATAATCACCACACATGAAATCAAACGGTAACAACTTGCTAGAAGATGATCAACGTGTTTACTTAATTCCTCTTCCTCATCCTGTGTCATATCTTCATTTTCATTTCTAAATTTGGCGATAGACTCGGTAAGTGTGATATAGGCTTCTCGTAGAGACAGCCATCCTAATGAACGTTCTTTAACTTGGTTTTTAAATTTCGGATCGGTACTCCATTTATTGACTACATATATTAAATAGGACAGACGTGTCCACCGCGATGTCATATTATCAGGACTGCCAGGGTGTTCGAAGTCGTTAATCTCAATATATTTACTACTATCAATATCATTACGGTATTGCTTGAGTACAATTTTTTGGATATTCGCTTTAACTTCTTCCGAGTCAATATCAATATCTTTATAACAAAGAACATTAAATACATCACAACCTAAACCAGGAATATAGGCAAAACTATGCATCCAGTCTTTAATCAAACCAAATATAAGAATCTTTGGCCATTTTATAAAAAACTGAATTTTGCTAAATTTAATATCATCAGCTTTCACGATACTAAGAAATATCAGTAGCGATATAATTGCAACTAAGGCCTCATTGCTTTCCTTACCGACAAGCCCATCAATACCAGGAACCTTTAAGAGTAATTTTGAAAATAAAAAATATAACAGAATAGCAAAACTGGCGAATGCCCACTTAAATGCGTTATATCGGGAAGTATCTGCCATGTACTTGGGTAAGGTTGGTTTGGCGAGTCGAGCATATTTAGATTTAGACGTTAGTTGTTCCGCCATACTTTCGTCATTATTATCGTATCTATATTCCGGTATATTAAATTCTTTAACAGAATAAACAAATACCATGATAAACCCAAAAAGATATGCTCCATATACGATTATATTTTCCATTCGAGCCTCCCTGTTATATTTATATGTAATGTCACTGCTGTCCCGTTAAGGGTTAAATAAATAGGTCTGATAACTCTCTTATTTTGTTACAATGAGTTCTCCACAAACCATTGAAAAACAAAAGAGAAATCAGACCATGAGTCATAATAATACTGTATTTTCACAGCGACTGAAACTGGTATCGAGACATGAGTTCGAAACGCTTGCAAAACAACATCATAGTGGTCGATCGTTCAGAACAGCAAGCCGATGGTCTCAGTTTGTGACTGATGGCAATGGCACAACTAGCTGGACGAAACAGCTTGCGAGATATTGTCGAAAACATATCAGCACAGGCACATCGACTTTACCCTTTAGGCAGTGCGAAATTAACGCGTTCGAACCTGTCACGCATCAATGAAGGGAAGCCTTATGCGCTGTACGAGGCATTGTTTGGTAAGCTACTTCATCGCTGTCAGGGAATGGCACCTGATCATAACTTCCGGTTTAAAAATCCGCTTTATTCTTTAGAGGCCTCGACAATCGACCTGTGTTTATCGGTCTTTCCCTGGGCGGACTTTCGTACAACAAAAGGAGCGATAAAACTTCATGTTGGTCTAAACCACGCAGGCTATCTTCCTGAGTTTGTCACCATAACCGAAGGGAAAGACCATGATGTAACGATTGGTCGTACACTGGAATTCCCGAAGGGAAGCATTGTTGCTGTTGATAAGGGTTACAATGACTACAGTTGGTATAACCAATTGACTGCTAAAGAAATCTTTTTTGTTACGCGCCTTAAAACCAATGAAAAATACCGTGTTGTTTGCAGGCGATCTGTCATAAAGGGAAAAGGACTAACCTGTGATCAAACCATCGAATTCACTGGTGTTCAAACATCAAGGAAATGCCCGATAGCATTGCGTCGCATTGGTTATCGTGATGCCGAGACAGGTAAACATTATATTTTTTTAACCAATAACTTTAAACTGTCGGCTAAAACCATTGCTGATATTTACAAGGCGCGATGGCAGGTGGAATTATTTTTCAAATGGATTAAGCAGAACCTGAAAATCAAGTCATTTATAGGCACGAGTAATAATGCTGTCATGACACAAATATGGATTGCCTTGTGTATTTATTTACTGCTAGCATTTATTAAGTTCCAGTCAAGACTGAAGAAAAGTATGCAGCAAGTCGTGCGTCTATTGCAGCTAAATTTATTTGAAAAAAGAGATATGATGGCTTTACTGCGTGGTGATCCACCTCGGATCAATCAGCTTAATATTAATCAGATGAGTTTCCTGTGAAAGTTAACGGGACAGCAGTGGGATACAATATAAACAATTCTTGCTTAAATCTTGGTTAAAACATTACTGTCAATTATTAGAAATAATTCGATACCGCTCACCTTCCGCAACAGCAAGGTCGATCTTGACACGGTTTTTACTCCAACCATGCACCTTGTCGTGCGCTTCTACATATATAACCGCTGCCCCTGACAAGCTCACAGCTGACAAGCTTCGGGTAAAAGGTTGTTCGTTGATATGCGGATGAAATAAAACACGGGTTTCTAATGCTTTGCCATCTTTATCGACAATTCGCCAGGCATCGGCATAATGATCCCATCCGGTATCGTTGTGATATAAGGAAACACGAAACGTCCAGGTATCTGCGTTGCTATTTTTGCGCAACTCTACCTGCTTTATTTCTACTTGCCCCGCCATTGCGACGGGTGAAATAAATAATAAAATAAGGACCGAATATAAAAAGTGCTTCATACTAACCTCCAAATAACTTAAGCCCTGCATATAAAACTAACGCCGAAAAAACGGCAGCTAGCACATCGTCGAACATAACGCCAAAACCGTTTTTAATATTTTTGTCCACCCAACTTGCTGGCCAGGGTTTAAAAATATCAAAGAAACGGAAAACAAAAAATCCAATTAAAACCCATACGCCAAGCTCGAACAACGACAAGGTGGCATAGGGAACAAAAAACATTGTTACAAAATAGCCTACCACTTCGTCCCAAACAATGGCTCCATGATCGGTTACGCCTAAGGCATTGCCAGTATAGTGAGCGCAAACACAACCCACTGCAAACATAAGCGTGACTAAAACAATAAAGTTTTGCGGTTCTGCGACAGACCAGCCAATATAGTGTGCGGCTAAAATATAAAGCGGTATCGCGGCCAGTGTGCCAATGGTACCCGGTGCAAAAACCGATAAGCCTGAACCGAAGCCCATGCTGATAGCATGTATTGGGTTGAGTAACATTTTAGCGGTAGGTCTTTTTACTGTATTCATTTTTATACCTGTTTAATCTTTGTGAATTATTTTCATATTTAAATCCGTCATTACCACCTGCGCAGGAATGACAAACTTTATTATTTAAAATGTTCATAACCCAGTATTTCTAAATTAATACTGTTATTTTCACTGTCCATAACCTGAATACCTTTTAGCTCAACAACTTCACCTATACAGGTAATATTTAGATCTGAATTTTTTATTACTTTATCAAGCGCTTGTTGATTTTTATCGGCAACGGTAAATACAAGTTCATAATCATCGCCTCCACTCAGCGCGTACTTTCTTGCCTGCTCGATATTATTAATTTCAGGTAAGGGAATATTCTCTAAATACAGGCTAATACCACACTGACTTGCTTCGGCAATATGTTTTGTATCGGCTAGTAAACCATCAGATACATCAATACAAGCATTTGCAATACCCAGCAATGACTGGCCTAAGGCGACCCGCGCAGTGGGTTGATTTAAACGTTTCACAAAATAGTCTATTGATGGTTCATTAGTGGCTTTGCCCTGCACGCAGGCTAAGCCGTAGGCGGCTTCGCCGCTGCAACCACTTATATAAACTTTATCGCCAATACTTGCAGCTGAACGTGTTAATGCCTGACCTTTGTTGATATGCCCGGCGAGTGTAATGGTAATGCTTAACGGCCCGCGCGTGGTATCACCACCGATTAAGTCGAGTTTATATTGCGTTGACAAATCGGCCAGGCCTTTGGAAAAGTCCATTAGCCATTGTGTATTAATTTCGGGTAACGAGACATTTAGGGTGAACCATTTAGGCGTGCCACCCATTGCAGCAACATCGCTTAAATTAATGGCCAGCGCCTTGTATGCAATATCATAGGCAGCAGTATTTTTTGGGAAGTGTATATTTTCGTTAAGCGTATCGGTGCAAATAACAAGTTGCGTATCGGCAGGCAAGGATACAATGGCCGCATCATCACCAATGGCTAAGGGAATTGCGGCTGATTTTTTTGTATCGGTTATTTTAGAAAAATATTGTTGAATAACATCAAATTCTAAAAGTGACATAGCATTTTATTTTTTATTTTTCTTGCCTGGATCAGACTTAAATTCAACATCACGAACTTTAGCCGCAACTTTATCTAAAATACCGTTAACAAATTTATGGCTTTGCTCGGCACCAAATGTTTTGGCTAATTCGATAGCTTCATTAATAATGACTTTATAAGGAATTTCGATTTTTTGCGACAACTCGTATGCACCGAGTTGTAATATGGCACGCTCAACCGGGTCAATCGCGTTAATTTCACGGTTTAAAAAAGGAAGAAGCATTTCATTCAAAGTTTCAGCCATGGATGAAACTTTATAAATGAGTTCTTCAAAATAAGGCTCATCAATATTTTTGCCGCGCTTGGCGTCTAAACATTGTTTTGCAATATCATCAATTTTATTACCACTAAGGTGCCATTCGTACAAACCTTGAACGGCGAGTTGTCTTGCGCGACTGCGAGCACTTACTTTCATCTAGTTCGATACCCTGGCGCTAACCAATTTCTTTTAATAAGTTAACCATTTCAATCGCTGACATGGTTGCTTCTGCACCTTTGTTACCGGCTTTTGTGCCGGAACGTTCAATGGCTTGCTCGATAGTATCAACCGTTAACACACCAAAAGAAACGGGAATATCGGCTTGCAATGAAACCATTGACATACCTTTTACGCATTCACCAGCAACAAAATCAAAATGAGGTGTACCACCACGAATAACTGCACCGAGGGCAATAATCGCGTCATACTTACCTGTTTTACTCATACGTTGAATGGCTAACGGCAACTCGAATGCACCGGGCACACGAACCACGTCTATATCGGCTTCACTTGCACCATGACGCTTTAAGGTGTCGATTGAACCTTCAAGTAAGCTTTCTACTACAAAACTATTAAAACGTGCGACCGCAATACCAAAACGTGCGCCGTTAATAATTAAATTGCCTTCAATTGTTTTTGTGTTCATGTTTCTTATTCCTTAAATAATCTTTCCCGGATTTCGCTGCGCTTTATCCGGGCTACGCTAATAAAATAAATCTTAGTCGTGGACGTACTCGACCACGTCCAAGCCAAAACCAGACAGGGCGTGCATTTTCTTTGGTGCGCTAAGGACGCGCATATGCCGTACACCTAGTTCAGATAAGATTTGTGCGCCGATACCAAAGGTACGCAGGTCGTCTTTATGTTCGGTGCCACTCAAGTCTTCGTTGTTGTCTTCTTTGCTATAACGTGCGACCTGGTTGATAACATGGTCATCGGCATTACTCGGGCGCAATATAACAACCACACCAACACCTTCTTCTGCGACACGTTTCATTGCATCATGTAAGGGCCAACCACAATCGGCTCGCTTGCTGGCAAAGAAATCACAAATACTGTTTTCAACATGCACCCGAACCAGCACAGGTTTTTCTGAATCAATTTCGCCTTTAACCAATGCCATGTGTACGCTGCCATCGTGGGCATTTCTATAGGCATGTAATTGAAAATCACCGAACTCTGTCGGCAAACTCGATACGGCTTCATGCACCACACTTTTTTCGTTATGCAAACGGTATTCAATTAAATCGGCAATGGTGCCTATTTTTAAATTATGTTCTTTGGCAAATATTTCCAGATCCGGGCGACGCGCCATGGAGCCGTCTTCGTTAAGAATTTCGACTATCACGGAAGCGGGTTCATTGCCTGCTAACCTTGCGAGGTCACAACCAGCTTCGGTATGACCGGCGCGGGTTAAAACACCACCGGGCTGCGCCATTAAAGGAAAGATATGCCCCGGTTGAACAAGGTCGGATGGCTTTGCATTCGCCGCGACCGCTGCCTGAACAGTCACAGCTCGGTCCGCAGCAGAAATGCCGGTTGTGACACCCTGCGCCGCTTCAATGGTAACAGTGAAGTTTGTCGCCTGTGATTCGTTATTTTCAGTGACCATTAATGGCAAACGAAGCTGCTCACAGCGTTGCTCGGATAAGGTTAAACAAATTAAACCCCGCCCATAACGTGCCATAAAATTTATATCTTCTGCGCGAATCGATTCTGCGGCAATAATTAGGTCGCCTTCGTTTTCACGATCCTCATCATCCATCAGGATAACCATTTTGCCCTGGCGGAAGTCTTCAATAAGTTCTTTTGTTGTATTTAATGCCATATCAATTATTTTATAAAACCATGTTGTGCTAAAAATTCTAAATTTACATTGCCTGTTGTTGCTGACCCAGCTCCGGTTTTGGCCGCATCGTCACCTAAAACAAGCCGTTCTAAATAACGTGCTATAAGATCAACTTCTAAATTTACTTTTGAACCTGCTTTTAGTTGCTGCAAGGTTGTTTCTTCTAACGTATGCGGCACAATATTTAAACTGAACACCGCCGCTTCAACTTCATTAACCGTTAAGCTGATGCCTTCAACACAAATCGAGCCTTTTTTGGCAATGTACTTTGCCAAGCCGTCAGGTGCTTTAATTTTAAATTGCTCAGAACGGCCTTCGATTGAACGCGAAACAATTTCACCTACACCATCCACATGGCCACTGACCAGATGCCCACCTAAGCGGGTGGTTGGCGTCAGAGCTTTTTCTAAATTAACGCTTGTGCCAACATTTAAACTATTAAAGGTGGTCTGTGCCAGCGTTTCGGCTGAAACATCCGCCCAAAACCCATCGCCGGGTAATTCTACTGCGGTAAGGCAAACCCCATTAACGGCAATACTATCGCCTAAAGCGACGTCGGCCAAGTCCAGCTTGCCGGTTTCAACTCGCAGCCGCATATCGCCGCCGGTAGGAACAATGGATGCAATCCTACCTTTAGATTCAATAATTCCTGTAAACATTAGGTATTCCGATAAACATAGGCCGCGCTATTATATAAGGTATATTAGGAGAGTGTTGCGATAATTCGAATATCTTGGCCAATTTGACGCATTTCTTTGATATTTAAGTGGATTTTTTGGTTCATATTGTTAATAAATGGCAAATTAAACAACCCACGAGCCTGATTGCCCATTAAAAGTGGTGCCATATAAATTATCAGCTCGTCCACCAATCCCGCCGCAATAAAGCTGCCAGCCAGGGTTGCCCCAGCTTCGACCATCACTTCATTGATTTCGAGGCTGGCCAAATGCTTGAGTGCCTGTTGTAAATCCAGCCCATGCTCACTGTTACCAATGCATTTTACGTTGATGCCATGGCGTTCTAACTCGGCAATTTTCTGGGTATTTTTGTATTGGGTGAAAATAAGCACATCACCACTTTGCTGTATAATTTTTGCTTCAGGTGATATCTGTAACTCACTATCGAGGATTGCGCGCAAAGGTTGCTGAGCGGCGCAATGAGTGGCATCGCGCACGGTTAGTGACGGGTTATCTGACAGCACCGTACCGATGCCGGTTAACATTGCCGAACTTTGAGCTCGCCATTGTTGCACATCACTGCGAGCAGGCGCGGATGTGATCCACTTGCTTTCACCCGATGCCATTGCCGTGCGGCCGTCTACACTCATGGCCATTTTTAAGCGCACAAAAGGTAGACCACTTTGCATTCGTTTGATAAAACCAGGATTAAGTTGTTGCGCCTGTTCTTCGAGTAAACCAACGTCTACCTCAATACAGGCATCTCGTAATACCTGAAAACCCTTACCGGCAACTTTGCTATGCGGATCCTGCATCGCAGCGACCACACGTTTAATGCCGGCTTTAATTAAGCTCTCGGTACAAGGTGGTGTTTTGCCCGTATGGCAACAAGGTTCCAGCGTGACATAAGCTGTTGCACCCTTTGCTTGTTGACCTGCTTTCTGTAATGCATTTATTTCTGCGTGAGCTTCGCCGGCTTTTTTATGCCAGCCTTCTCCCACAATTTGATTATCCAGGGTAATAACACAACCCACTCGTGGATTCGGATGAGTCGTCGTTAAACCTTTACGCGCTAAACGTAAAGCACGCGACATAAATTCGTAATCATAGGCTGTAAAGTCTGACATGTTATTTATTGTTTATATTATTTGTCTTAATTTATTTTGTTTGCTTATCATCAGGTAATAATGATTGCTGTTTGCGCTTGTCTTCAGGTGACGGAACATTTTTTAATTTTTCAATTTCATCCTGAAAAGCACTCACATCTTCAAAGCTACGATAAACTGATGCAAAGCGCACAAATGCAACCTGATCCAGATCGCGTAGCTCGTCCATAATCCAGTTACCAATTAAAGAAGACGCCAGTTCACGTTCACCCGTGGCACGTATTCGTTTTAAAATACGACTCACGCAGCTTTCGATATCGTTGGTATCCACCGGACGTTTTTCCAGTGCCCGTGAAATACCCGCGGTTAGTTTGTCTTCATTAAACGGTTCACGTCGGCCGCTGGATTTAATCACCTTCGGCATCACCAGCTCGGCTATTTCAAAGGTAGTAAAACGTTCACTGCAACTTGTGCATTCACGCCGACGACGCACACTTGAACCATCGTTGGTTAAACGTGAATCGATAACTTTTGTATCTTCAGCATTGCAAAATGGACAGTACATTTAAATCGATCTTTATTTTAAATTAATTAACCACAACGAACACGACGAACACGACGAAAAAATATTTATTAAAAACATCACTGCTGTCCCGTTAACTTTAAGCCCCTGCTTTGAATATAGAAAGCCTGGTC
>CAZDEC010000085.1:0-11638 GCA_964504295.1 uncultured Thioalkalispiraceae bacterium | reverse complement strand
AGAACGTTTGATGTTGCCGGTTAATTTACGCAGCGCCTGTGACATAAGACGGGCTGCGACGTTTTGTCCAATTGCATTTTCATCAAATAGATACTGCCCCATCATTAATTCCATTGTTTTAACCCTTGATTTTCAGTCTATTTATTATTAATACCAAGTTTCATATTACAAGATTTCTATTTGATGGTGTAAATTAGATGGAATCTGTATTATTAATACGTAAATGAGATTTAACCCTACTACTGCTACCAATTAGGTTGAAACTCAGAGAATACCTGATTGGACGTTTTTATTCCAAGTCATTTGGGGAACGATTGTTGGATTTAATCCATAACTTTCAGTAAACCATCCTTTTGGATATTAGCTGCAACTTATTTTGGTTAAATCCACCTTTCGTAAGTACTCACTCTTGTATTTTTGTTCCTGAGTAGCTGTGACGTGGTCAAGCTGAAACTGAGATACCAAATTAAGCCACATCTGCCAAATGGCCATTTTTCTCAAGCTTGTCCGGACTGCAGTAGCCCAGATTAGGAATGGCACCAATAGCTATCATGGAATATCTCAATGGATCGAATGGTATCTCATCAAATCTTGCCCCATGTTTGGTAATTTTGCCAGAGCTCCAGCTCCAAGATTCCGAAAAAGCTCTCTACCAGCAAATTGCCCCAACAGCCGCCTTTCAGGCTCGTGCTCCCTTAGACACCTGTGACAGTTGATAGTGCCACAGAGCCATGCACAGGCCATTACAGACCAGATGGCCAATCAACCAATGCCCTTTCTCAACCAATCCAGACATAGGTGGTATCCAATGCTCAGAGCTAGTTTGGGGTATCCACCGGGAAATCTCGTGCCAAGCCTCCCCGGAAATGCCAGATGACGATGATGAGCTATCGTGGCTCAAAAGTGTGCCCACGCATTACTTATCTCATCAAGCCTCTCGGCAGATATCAGCCATCCATACAAACCCGCATCATCAATTCCTCTGGGAAACCTTAGATACAGTCCAAATGCTCAATATTTGGTCAAACAATTTCACCGAACAAGCCTTACTAGTATGGAGGGCAAACATATCAGCTCTGTTCTATCGTGAAATATTCACCACATATTATAAGGTTATATATTTCGGCATTTGCTACTAACTATCGATACATAACAGTTACGGTTTGGATGCCTACCAAATGCTTCACCAAACACAAACATCTTTATGTTGATTTCTGAACTCCTGGCAATTTCAACCCAACAGCGCTCGTGCTCAATTACTAGCCTCCCCGTATCCAGCTCAACTGAGTTGTATATCACTTACTCGTTGTAATTTCTCGCTTCAAGCCTAGAGATTATTCCTTAATCGGGACACCGGTTGAATTAAATGTCCTTGCTCACCTCAGGTGTTTTCGATACTCTTTTTCTTGTGGGAACAATCCCCAGGCACTACTGCAACTTGGACTTAGACCACTACTCAAAGATGCACTTAAAAAATAAATTTACACCATAAGAATTGATAACAGTGATAGTAAGAGTAAATATGAAAGATTTGAGTACGATTTCAGATAGCGACATCTCATCTACTGTCCCTGTTTACAACTTGCTCACAA
Source organism: uncultured Thioalkalispiraceae bacterium (assembly GCA_964504295.1). Taxonomy (GTDB): domain Bacteria; phylum Pseudomonadota; class Gammaproteobacteria; order UBA6429; family Thiohalophilaceae; genus SZUA-37. Next base: position 10,046 of record CAZDEC010000085.1, on the reverse strand, counting down.
AGCACCTTCATTCCTACCTATTGAATTACAAAGCATCAGAGAAAACCCGCGTAAAAACTACAGTGAAAAACTTTCTTCAACATCTTTATATTGCAGGCGAAGTATTTGAAGTCAAAGATTCTAAAGCATTCTCACAAGCTATAAAAAACTGGAAGGTATTTTACTATGAATCATCAAGATGCAGCCAAGGAACCACCAGAAATTATTTTAGTTCGTTTTTGAAATATATACGCCACTTAATCTCTGAGAATATATTACCCAAGTTCCGTCTTCCTTCTGTAAATATAACACGAGCCACTTCAAGGCAACCTCCTACCGCTTCTATTACAATAACAAGACAAGCAACATCTCCTTTTATGTTTAAGTGCACCTCAGTTGATGGTACTGATGGTCCACCTCATGATTTATCGCTGCTTAGTAAATATGGAGAGATTGGACTCGATATAGCATGTGCATTCAAGGAATTACAAACAGGTAGCGCTGCCAAGTCACAGCCAAGGGGTAAACGTGTCTTTATCAACTATCTATTCTATTTAACAATCAAGCATAAAAGCATCGATCTTACAAACCCAATTCCAGTCAGTGAAAGCATCTACGGCTACCATCGCTATTTATATAAAAATCGTGGTGAAAAAGCAGCAAGCTCAGTCAACGATGATTGGCGTAAATTTATTACTATCGGCAAATATTTAATAACAAAAGGTTTATTTCCGAACATATCTTTTCCTCCGCATTACAAGAAGGCAGATAAATTTGCCCGTAGATTTAAAAAAAACAATAAACTTCTTTCAATGTCACTTAAGAACATTAATCGATTTGATGACGACGGTAACAAAATCATAAATGCATATGAGCTTTCATTCAAAATACTTGATGATAATTTCCTTGAGGCCCTAGAGAGAGATGAACGTTATGTCTTTGACCAAATTCGAGCCGCAGCAATACATGAAGTTAAAGAAGTAATCCGAGACTTTCAGAAGGGTCAGGAATTAATTGGAAAATGTGATATAGAATATTTGCAAGAAGTGTACAAAGAAACTGGTAAGCTTGTTGACCCAAATATGCGCTGCGACAAAGGTCAATGCATATCTTTCTTTTCATCAGAACATCCTCAAGGCCTTATAAATATACTTGGCTGGATTTGGCATGAATATTATGGCCTAACATTAAATCGTTCATTTTCGGGTTTTAGTCAGATTCATGATCATATCGGTGGCACAGGACAAATAAAACGCTATCTAGGTTTGTGCCACGAAAATGCTTTACCACTATTTATTGTGATAATTGGTGAAGCAGCAGTGAACGTTGAATCTTTGGAACGCGCCACGATAAAAAATAAGAACGGCAAGAATATTTTTCTCATGCCAACAGAAAATGGGAAGTATGTAAGATTTACAGTTCGAAAACCAAGAGCAAAAAAATATATATCCAAACTCATTGAAGTTGGCGATAGCACTGAAATCAATGCCTATGTATGTCTTCGTGCCATACTTGAAATGACAGCCAGGTATCGAGAAGCCGATTATTCTGACAAATTATGGATTAGTCCCTACAGTTCTAAATCACCTACCCCCTCCCACATCGGCGCAACTGCATTTAAATATCAATTTAAAAAATTTATTGATAGACATGACAAACTTGCTGAGCTAGATTTCAAATATATTGATCGCGCTAGAATTAGAGTTTCTGCCGGTATAATCGAATGGTTCGAGTCTGGTGGTGATGCAGTTTCTGTTGCCAAACGGCTCGGCAACAAACCTGAAACTGCCCTGAAAGATTACATCCCTAAAGAAATACAAGAGATTTTATTCAGAAGGGAAATACGCCGCTTTCAGGACATCCTTATTATTGCTTCCTGCGAAAATAACAACCTAACCTGCAAAGCATTAGGCGGCATATCTGCTGACGAATTAACCCAACGAGTCAATCAACTAAACAAAAATAAAGCAATTGTAAAGGGCCCCCTTTACGCCCACTTATTTCCTGTTACAAACAACAAGGCTGTAGACATCGAAAAAGTTTATTTCGTTCTATCAGAGCACAATATTGCACTGCTAAAACTCCTTACTGAATATATTCATGAGCAAAAGCTTGCGTATCCTGCAAAGATAAAAATGAACAACCAATTCTATGGCCAGCCATTATCTTATTGGTTTGAGCTATGGGCAGCAGTTAAATACACGTTAAAAAATAGTCCGGACAGAGGGTATAAATTAACTTATGAAAATGGAATTGAGTTATCAGAAAAAGTATATAACTCAATAGAATTTCCTTTGATAACAGCGCATGAGAACAATCATGTTTGATAGAGACAGCAGCATACTTAATGATGATCTAGATGATTTTTTAGAGAAATTAAGGGTTCCGATTACTTTTAGCCCACCGCCTGAATTTGATTGGTTGTTATCCCCGTGGTCTCAAACCAGGTGGTATTTGATATCTAAAAATGGCACAACAAGAAAAGATAAAGATGGAAAATGGATTAACGCCATAAAAATAAACTGGCATCAATTACTACCTAACGGTAAGTATTTAACAGATCATGAGTATTCACACATTCTTGAAAGAACGAGACGCTTGATAGCATCAATGCGCACAGGACCCTATGCCAGTTCTGATCGTTCCGAAACACAGTACACCACTGCTTTATACTTATTTTCCCTAATCCGTTGGATGATATTACAGGGGTATCACATCCCCCCATATGCCACACTAACCTTTTCAGTATTGACCAGAAGTGATTTTTCTACTTTTTGCGAACAACTTGAATGTGGTATGCCGGGTATCGAATCATTCAATATGCGTGCTGGTGAATTTTTAGACTCATTAACAACAAAACAACTAAAAACGCTTCGTAAACCTTGCGGATTAATTAATCGTGATTTACTTGGTAACTCAATTAATATTGAGCCTATCCGTCTTCACACACCAGCCACCGATATTTTTCTAAGAACATACGAAACATGCACTAAATACCCTGAATTTAATATTAGCAAAGCAAATAAACACCGAGAACACATCGGCAACAGGAATGAACGCATACTTGAACTTGCAAAAAAACCTGCAAGCGAAACCGTTGTTACTGAATACCTTCGTGTATGGAATTTGTTACACAGACACTCGCAAGTTATTGATGGTTTGCTTACATTTGACCCAATTGAAAACACTACATTTACTAGTGTTCTTGACGACATTAATTTTACACATAAAGGTCGCACACCAACAATACCGACTAACATTGCGCTGTACTACCTTGATGCAGCCATCAAATGGGTGGTTGAATATGGAGAGTCACTCATTAATTATAGAGATATGTTAAATGTGAAACTTGCAGAGATAAAAGGTGATAGAACAGCAAGAAACGACTATTATGCTCCCATCGCATTCAACAACACGCCAATACCAAAAGAGTTAGCTGAACTTGGAATAAAACGCTTTCACCGAAACCCAGCGGGAACCTCTAACAAAAAAATACGTGAAAATCTTTCAGTTTGTGAGGCAACAGAATGTTTGCTTGCTGCCTGTTTTATAATAATAACCACATTTAGTGCAAGAAGAAGAAGTGAAATACTCGATCTTACAACGAATTGTATACATGATGACTATGATGGTTACGTCCTGGATATTGGACTACAAAAAGCCTCTGCACATTATATACTCGACCATGTACAGCGCCCGATTCCGACATTGGTAATGATTACTGTTGATCTACTACTAAAAATGAACAAGGATGCTCGTGAAAACACTAAGGATCATGTATTAGCAAGCTACCTATTTACACAACATAAGACATCAGGCATATCAAACCTCAAAAATAACGATATCGAGAAGAGACTCGACCTTTTTGCTGATATCATAGAAGTCCCTACCTTTTTAATAAATGGTGATGGAGATACTAAAAGACGTTGGTACATTCGTCCTCATGAATGTCGCCGTTTCTTTGCGATCACATATTTTTGGAACTCCGACTCATCAAACCTTCAATCATTAAGTTGGTTTATGGGTCATTTAACAAAAGAAGAAACTGAAAGATATATTAAAGAAGAATGTAACTCTAATGAACTTCCAACGAGTATAGTAAACCTTACAATTGAAGCATTATATAGTAATGCGACGAAAGGCGACAAAATAAAACTTAAAGCAATTGCCTTTGAGCATTTTGATGTGAAAAATCTTGATTTTATTGAAGAAAAATATTTAACCTCCTTTATAGAGGATCTCTATAACAACGGCTCTCTTTCTGTGGAGATAATATCTGCCCCAGAGACAAAAACTGGCACAGCGATTTGCATACATTTCTCGGGTAATTAATTATGGGAAAACCTAAAAAAGGACAAAAGGCAATAGGGATAGCTGCACTGGAAAAAACAAAAAAAGAATCTACTATATCCAGGCTACGTTGGCTTCGCAATGTTATTTCTGGAAATCAAGCGTTGCCAGATGACTTTAATACACTAACGCTGGCGTCATTCTGTAAGTTTGAATCTAACGATTTTGGTTTTATTAGACAATCTGAAAATAACTTCAAAAAACACCTTGGATCAGAATCAATCGTCGCCGAAGTTAAAGATATTCTTAGCACACTCCGCAGAAAAAAACGCACCCCAGATAAAATTATTAAACCAACAATAACTGAAACAATTGCTAGTAAGAACAGGGAAATAACCGAATTAAAAAACAGGATACAATCCCTCACAGATGACTTAATAAGTCTTAGAGTTGCATACAATGACATTGTCAGAAAATTAACTGAAGAACCACAAAAGCACGAAGCAATTAGAAAGGCTATACAAGAGCAACACAGTAGATTAGGATTACGAGAAATTGGCGAAAATAATGGCAAAGACTCCTAACAAAATCTTACATACAAGCTCTTTCGCCCAAGTTGCATCAGGCTATAGCTTTCGCGACCCAAATAAAAACAAGGGATTCCCTTTAGTCCTTCATAAGGATGGCCACGTATGCTGGCCTATTACTGATTATTTGTTGCATCGTTATCGTAACCTCCATAAAAAAATGGGGACAATAAACACAGACGCCAATAGCCTTTCACTGCTTGTTCAGTATCTGGATACAACAAACACCTATTTTACTGAAATGTTTGATCATTCATTAGTAGATTTTCGCGATCAATTATTTGAAGACCCGTCTAAAAGGCAAGCATCTCAGATCAACAAGCACCTTCGGAACACCATCTATTTTTTACGCTGGTACAATCATGAGTTACACCGACACAATCCCGACAGAAGACGTATAATCGCGTATAACGACGATAATGTTAATCCGCAAATTACCATATACAGGGAAAAATACACCTACAAAGATGCTAAAGGAAGACCCCAGGGAAAGGAAAGAATAAGGCACGAAAGCATGCTTGAGGAATCAGTCCCGGTAACACGTCACGCAATAAACTCTAATAATATTGATAAGTTATGGGCGGCAACACCTATTGTCTGCCAGTCACCTTTCAGAAAAGCACGTGATGAAATAACATTGCTATTATTTGAAGTAACTGGTGGAAGACGTAGTGAACTTTTCAACATCAAACTTCCTGAGTGTCAACAAGCAATCGAAACTTCAACACTTAACATACACACAGCCAAATCAAATAATAAACGTAGAGATATCCCAGTATCAAAGGAACTAATCAGACGATTAGACAACTATATAAAGTATGCACGAAAACCAATAATACAAAATGCCATAAAAAATCAACACATACTCAGAGACCACGAATATCTTCTTATCGGAAGATACGGTAAACAATGGAGCGAGCGAAGTTTCAACGAAGAGATAAGTTTACTAGCAAAATGTGCGGGAATAGATGTTCCTGCCCACCCTCATCTTTTTCGACATAGGAAATTCACCATGCTTGCCGAGGAAACAAAAAAATTAGACCCCACAAAACGCCTACTAATCCTCAAGAAGTTAGGTGGTTGGTCTAACGACAAATCACCAAGTAACTATATTGATATTCAGGCCATTGAAAGTGCCGGTTGGCAAAAAGCATACTTAAACTTATCTAAGCATGAGGATGCTGACCATATAAGACGTCAGATTCATACAAAACTTTATGAAATACGGGAGAAGTCTTTTGATATTAGTATCATTGAAAACATTGATGATTTAGATAACCTTATCAATAACTTATTTGATTTGTGAAGATGCTGCAACCCAGGAATGTTATTCTAAAATTACTGTATAGTTCATATTATGATCAATAATTACAGATTATTTAGTAACGAGTTGATCATTACTTATTTTGTTTATACCTGCCACTCTTTTATTACTTTCGCTAGCTCATCCTCCTCACAATAAAAATAAGCTGTAGGTATATTTAATACTTTAGCAATTCGCTTAATAGTTCCAAAATCTGGTACATGTTTTTCTGTCTCATATTGATTCATACGTGCGCTTGCAGAAAACTGATCAATTCCTGCCATAATCCCCAGCGTTTTCTGTGACAATCCAGCTTCGGTGCGAGCCAACTTAAGCCTTTGACTTATAGGTGTTTTTTTCTCTTCTTTCAAGCCAAGAGTCTCCATAGTAGCTAAATAGCTAAGAGAGTCTTAGTTTTTTGCTTGCCTGGATACTAAGGATTCCTTAGTATCCGTTTTTAGGGTTCATATATCCTGATCTAATAAATACCGTCAAAGGAACATTCAAATGTTTGAAACACAGAGACAAGCAGAGATACCGCTACCACCAGAACTAAATAGCGAGAATATTCAATGTTGGAGTCACATTCAATCAAGATTACATATGTACTGGTTTCATGTTGTTTATGAAATTACACATGCCAGTGCTGAAAATTTCTCATACATTTTGTTTTTGACAGACATTGAACAGCTCATTCAACTCGAAAATGACCCAGATATTGAGCTTATTGAGGTTGACCTCGTTTCTCCTGGCTATATGAATGGTGAGAGTCGTTGGAAAATGGATATATTAAAAGAGATCATTATTGGGACTGAGCCAGATTCATATGCCGGTGAATTAACTTATATATTTGTGCTCAATAACAATATGCGAATTATTTATTCTGATTCACCTACTACTGAAGATAATATACAAAATAAAGTATCCATATTTAAAATTAAATAATATTAGAAGAATTTTAGATTTTTAAAGCATTATTATATAGATAAATTAAGTCACGTAACGCATAAAAAATATTATGGATAACACACGTTTAAAATTACACTTAACCGAGTCAGCCTATTACGCTGTCTTAGACCATACATTTAAACCTGATCTCAAAAACCCATTACCTGCCCTGATTTATAATCAGCATACTAACGAATATGAAATACGTGCTTATAGTTATGAGGTTGTTGAAAAAATGATTAGTGAATATAGAAAAAAAGGTAAAACGCTGGTATATCAAGTTGGATGCATAAATTTGTGCATAGAAAATACTGTATTAATTTCTGAAATAAAAGAAAAAGTTCTAGACTATATGCATGGTAAGTTTTTTATAAAAATGCTGTCATGAACATACAACGCAATAAAAATGATACTCACTATTTGGAATATCAATGATTATATCCATTGTACATTACACTAATCTTTCACAGTTTGTTCCGATACAAATACACCAAATGGCGATACAACCAGGACAATTGACATTTGCTGGAGGGGACTCATGAACGCCCCATCTCACTCATCTTCTACTCGCCGTGCGAAAAGAAAGATAGTACTGAAAAAGAAAATTTTCCAGACCATGGCTGGCCCCCGGGATTCACACATAGAAAGAACGCACACGTTGGAAACACCCCACCTAGTGATGCCACACATTAGGCCAAGTCAGCTTCTCATGGGTGAGGCGCTCTCTGATCAGAGTATGATTGAGAACGTGCGAGATGGGTTACCTCTGACAGCGGTGAGCCGTATCACCGAGTCCATGGCCTTATCTGAGCATGATCTTATTTTAGAGAATATTGGGATGTCACAGCGTACTTATCAACGTCGTAAGCAGGCCCGTAAACCTCTGGATCCGATCCAATCGGATAGACTGTATCGTCTGGCAAAAATTGAAGTACAGGCGATTAATGTGTTTGAAGATCAGAGCATTGCTATTGACTGGTTAAAAACTGAAAACCGGGTGTTAGGCGCTACCCCAATATCTTTATTAGATACAGAAGTTGGAACTGAACAGGTGGAAAAGATTTTGAACCGTATTGAATATGGTATGTACAGTTAATGCGGATATGGCAGCTGACTACACATGGTAATGTGAATACCGAATTTTCTGAGGTTGGAAATCGTAAGACAGGATCACGCAGGATACGGAGTGTTATTTAACGATATATACTTCCGATAACATCGCACTAGCCGTAGATGAATGTACCCAAATAGTTAAAAGAAAATTGAACAAAACATACAATGACTTCAATTACATACAGTAATATATTTGATGCAGTGACAAACGATAGCGTGAAAGCGTCAGAGTTACAACTGCGCTCGGATTTATTAATTGTTATCCGTGACATGATTGATGGTAAAGGTTGGCAAGAAAAAGAAGCGGCTAAACATATGGATTTAACTCAGCAAGGCATGTGCGATCTTGACAATGGCTACATTGAGCCGTTTACTATCAGTATTTTGATCAACTGTATGTATCACCTTGGATATCGACTTAAACCTGAATATGATAATGGTCGATTAAATATTTCTGTTGAGATAGTCCAATAAATCATAGACGTATTGGGTACGAATATGAATCGCACAACAGAGAACAACCATGACCAAACATACAGAGTGTCCTCAATCTAAATCAATCACTTCCACCGATTTATTTGAAGATAAAGGTGAAACGTCATGGAATGGTCACTCAAAAGGTTCACCAATATATTTGCTAGAACAGGCGATGAAGGCACCCAGGGAACCCAGACCAGATAAGCGTGATGGAGAAGAACTGCAAACGTACTACAATGGGAGTTCTCATTTTTCTAAACAAATAAATTCTGTTGTTTCTAATGTTCCTGTATCACGTAATTCATTATCACAGGTTGAAATATTTCAAGTATTGCAAGAATGGGAAGGTAGGGTGCTAAGTGTGGGCGAAGATACGTTCACTGCTCGGCTTATCGATATAGAAAATAATCCTAATCATGAGGAAGGGGATTTCTTCATAAAAGATGTCCGCAATGATGATCTGAAATTACTGAAACCAGGTGCTATCTTTAGGTGGGTTGTTGGAACTGTCGTAAAACAGGACAGAACTGAGCATTGTTACTCTGATATCGTTTTTAGAAGACTCTCAAAATGGAGTCATGGTGAGTTGTCTGAGGCTGACAAAGAGGCAAGGAACCTGTCGAGGACGATTGATTGGCAATAACTATAATATCTGTATGATTTACATACATGATTGACCACAAATCCAAGTCATCGGATTTTAACTAAACAGGCTATGCACAGAGGGTTTTTAAATGCCAAAAATAAGTGCGAGAAGGCAGATAACATTGCCCATTGATTTATGTCGGGATGCCAATATCGGTCCAGGCGATGAATATGATTGCTATGTTGATAATTATGGCCATATAACAATTATTAAAAAGATTGCAGGCTCTGCCAAGGGCATCTTAAAAGATGTTGCCACTGATAAAAGACTAAGTGATGCAATATCATTGCAAAGCGCAATCAGTTCCTAATGGCATATTGATATAAATATTGTATTGTGAACCATACTGTTTGATAACGGAAAGCAATACAAAAAAGGTATCTTACTTTGAAGGTGGCTCCAACTCAGCATTAAGGTGCCTATGTTTGTTTGACATGAATGACTGGAGAATTAGATCAACATCATACTCTGTAAGTTCACTTGTTAGAATTGATTTTCGATTATATCGCTGTAGTTCCTGATAATGCTGAGCGGATATTAGTACCAAATCTTTTTTGCCTTTTCTACGTAAAATATAAACAGGTTTGGTAAATTCCTTTTTCAGTAGGGAACGAATATTACGTCGAAATATAGCAGGTCGAATCTTGATCATAATAGTCAATCCACGCTTTAGTTAGGATAAATTAATATCATACAGGCGAAC
>CAZDEC010000084.1:0-11693 GCA_964504295.1 uncultured Thioalkalispiraceae bacterium | reverse complement strand
ATCAATAACCCGTACCTCAGGTACTCGAATATCCTCATTGATGCGTGTTGTCTTTATTGCGATACCTTATTCCTCCAAATGACTACGGCCGTGGAACACGATTTTTACTGCCAAATCGTGTAGACACGGCCACAGTTAGATTCTGTATTTCTCCTATCGACGACAATCAGCCAATAAAAGAACTTTGATGTAACGTATGTGCGCGGATTTTAAAGCTTATTTTCTTATTTCTCAAGCCTGAATTGGCTTGTAAGGCCTGTTTTTTCGGTTAACGGTACTATTTGGGAGCAAATTAGTGATTTTCTCTATTTATCTCAAATACAAGACACATATCAGGTATTATCATGCACTATTTTTGTTAAAGAATTTTCAATTGATATCAGATAAACTAACCCACAAACACTAAAAATACACTCAATATTCATGCAAGGACTCATTAATGGCGAATAAAACTATTCTTGTGACCGGTGGCGCAGGCTACATCGGCAGCCACACTGTTAGACAACTTGGCGAAGCAGGCGAAAAAATCGTTATCTTAGATAACCTTTCTACCGGCTTTGAAGCAGCTATTTTATATGGTGATTTTATCCTTGGAGACACAGGCGATAGTGAGTTAGTTGGGAAAATTTTAAAAGATTATGATGTTGACACCGTCATTCACTTCGCAGCACATACCATTGTTCCGGAGTCGGTTACTAACCCTTTAAAATATTACGGCAACAATACCTGCAACAGCCGTAGCTTGCTTGAGCAGTGTAATAAACACGGCGTTAAGAATTTTATCTTTTCATCCACTGCCGCCGTTTATGGTATTTTGGAATCAGGCTATGCCAAAGAAGATTCACCCAAAGAGCCCATTAACGCCTATGGCTCATCTAAATTAATGACTGAAATGATGCTGAAAGACGTGAGCTTTGCCTCCGATTTAAACTTTGTTGCGCTACGCTACTTTAACGTTGCAGGTTCCGACCCTCAATGTAGAATTGGCCAGTCCACGCCTAAATCAACACTATTAATTAAAGTTGCCGCAGAAGTCGCGGTTGGGAAACGTGAACAAATTTATATTTTTGGTACCGACTACCCTACAGAAGATGGCACCGGCATCCGAGATTATATTCATGTCGAAGATTTGGCCAATGCGCATTTATGTGCTCTGGATTATTTACGTAACGGCGGTGAATCAACCCGCTTAAATGTTGGCTATGGCCACGGCTATAGCGTGCGCGAAGTGCTTGATGCAGTAGAACGTGTTGATGGTAAAGCATTAAACATCGTAGAAAAAGAGCGCCGTGCCGGTGACCCACCAACTTTAGTTTCAATAGCTGAAGAAATTAAAACAAAATTGAACTGGAAACCCAAATACGATAACCTCGATGTGATCGTTAAAACTTCCCTCGACTGGGAATATAAACTAAAAGAAAATCCAGATGGGTTTATCTAGTCCAGTACTGTAAAAATAACTTGTTTAAACTATTCTGGATACCCGCCTTCGCGGGTGTGACGGCATACAAGATTAAAGTAAATCATTTAGTAAAATGCTGTTGAAAAGTGTTAACAAAATTATCTAACTCTGAAACTGGCAGCTCATTTATTCCTGCCGCAGCCTGACGACCTCCTCCCGTTTCAAATTGACGGCATAAAGCATCAGCCCCGGTTTTAGTTTTTAATGGAGCACGCACACTCACTTGATACACCCCTTCACCTTTAGATGTAAGCACAGCATGTGCCTTATCTGGATGCTGCTGTGCTAAGTCATTCCCATAGATACCACTGACACGTCTTGCCCATTTTTCATCAGGCAAAATGAAGACCGTTCCCATCGCAGTATTTGACTCATGTTTAATCGCTGAAGCTTTAGACATATCGTCCTTATAACCATTCAGCAATATATTGTATGCATCATCAAACTTTATAAAATCAAATGGATCTTTATACGGTTTTATCTTTTTATATAGTTCGGCGGGATGATAAAACAAATCATCTAATGAGCTACCGTATCCATTATAGTTAATACATGTGCCCAGAGTTTTAAGCAACTCAATATTTCCCTTCGATAAGTTTAATGGTTCAGAGGCATGCAAAGCACTTTCAAACATATTATCGCCAAAAGCAGCCGTAACAGCCCAAGCAAGATGTTTCCCATTTAAAGCATCATTAACTAACAAACTCGTGCATGTAGCCGGCTGAGTATCGATTATCGTTTGTAACTGAGGATGCACTGGAATTTCGCCCGCAAAATGATGGTCAAAATAAATAATATCTGCACCGGCATCCAAAAGAACATTTAAAGCCTCACGGTTTTTATCAAGCGAAATATCCAATACTGTAATAGTATCTCCCATACTGGCAGATACTTTTGATAAAAGACTAATATCACGCTTAATACCGGTCACTAACAAGCTATCAAGTGGTTGTGCTAATCTAAGCTGATGAAGCGCACAAATACCATCCGCATCACCATTAAAAACATCAATATTCATACATTTCCCTAGCTCTTTTTGTATTTTGAATGTACTAAATTATGTCATAATAACAATAAATTATCTTATTAAAGAGCTAGCAATATGAGCGAACAAAAAAGCAGCAATACTGTATGGCACCATGCCACAGTAACCCGTGAACGCCGAGAAAAACAGCATAATCACAAAAGTGTTATTTTATGGTTTACAGGTCTATCTGGAGCAGGCAAATCTACCCTTGCCCACTGTGTTGAAGAAAGACTATATCAACTAGGATCGAGTACCTTCGTTTTAGATGGCGACAATGTTCGTCATGGCTTGTGCGGAGATCTTACTTTCACTGATAAGGATCGAAAAGAAAATATACGTCGTATTGGCCAGGTGGCAAAACTATTTCTTGAGTCTGGCGTTATTGTTTTAACCGCCTTTATTTCTCCCTTTCGATCCGACCGACAGTTAATACGAAATATGGTACAACACGGCGATTTTTTAGAGATCTATTGCAATAGCCCAATCGAAGTCTGTGAACAGCGTGACATAAAAGGATTATATAAAAAAGCGCGCAGTGGTGAAGTTAAGGAATTCACCGGGATATCATCTCCCTATGAAGAACCTGAAAAACCTGAGCTCATAGTGCAAACAGGTTCAGATTCTCTGGAAAAATGTACAGACGATATAATAAAACTTTTAACAGAAAGAAATATAGTTACCAGCAGTTGATAGAATAACATTTAACTGCCTGAACACAATTATAACAAATCAGATGCTTCAGAAGGAACACGTTTAATGTATGTTGAAATTCTTATTTTAATCATCAGTCTAGTAGGCACAATTTACAGCTATTTCCTTTACCCTCTCATCTTGCTTGCATTACCAAAGAAAAACAGTTTTGAAACATCAGCTCAACTTGCCAATGAAATTGAACTTCCTTTTCTCACACTCATTATTACCGCATACAATGAAGAGTCACATATTAAGGAAAAAATTCAAAATACAATTGAAATTGATTATCCCGAACAAAAGCGAGAAATTCTGGTCGCATCTGATGGTTCAACCGACAACACAAATCTCTACGTAAATGAATTCACCAACAAAGGCGTGCGTTTAATCGAAGTAAAAGAACGAAAAGGAAAAGAAAATGCCCAGCTTGCAGCAATCAATGAAGCCAAAGGCGACATTCTTGTTTTTTCCGATGTTGCTACTCAAATTCCTAAAGAAGCACTTAAATTTATTACAGCAACGTTCAACAACGAAAAAATTGGCGCAATATCCAGTGAAGATCGCTTTATTACAGAAGACGGTCAAATTGCTGGTGAAGGTGCTTATGTAAAGTATGAAATGTGGTTACGTCGCCTTGAAGCAAGTGTCAATAGTTTAGTCGGCTTAAGTGGTTCATTTTTCGCTTGCAGAAAAAGCATATCCAAAAATTGGGATATAAATGTCCCCAGCGATTTTAATACAGCACTTAACTGTGTATCACAAGGTTTTGTAGCGGTGTCTCACCCTCATGTTTTAGGTTATTACCCAAACCTTAAAGATGAAAGCAAAGAGTACCAAAGAAAATTACGAACGGTTATTCGAGGTATGGCAGCTATTGCTCAGAAACCTGCCGTCTTAAACCCTTTCAAGCATGGCCTATTTGCATTTGAGGTGTTTAGCCACAAAATTATGCGCTGGCTAGTCCCCTGGTTTCAATTAACTTTATTTATATGCAACTTAGTTGTTTGGCAGGAACATTTCCTTTTTACATTGTTACTTATAGGCCAAGTTTCATTCTACACACTTGCCATTATCGGCTGGTTATCTAAATCACTCCGCAAAAACAACTTAGTTAAACTCCCCTTTTTCTTTATGCAAGTAAACCTTGCAATTGCTCATGCTAGCCTGCAATTCCTTACAGGCAAAAGAATAACTAAATGGGTTCCTTCTAAACGCTAAAGAAAGTATAGAGGAAAATTGCAAGATTATGCGTAACCAGATTAAAATTTTAAGGCCTGTTGGCAATACTATAACTGCTCGTATTAACAAAACGAATGGAACATTTTTCTCATCTTATAATTCATCATTCTTCAATTCTGGAACTGCTTCCCTGGCAGCAGCTATTATTGCCAGCCACAAGTTAAAACATGGCATTAAACAACCCGAGGTTATTGTTCCAGCCTACGGTTGCCCGGATCTTATTAGTGCAATTATTTATGCTAAAGCAATACCTGTATTGGTTGACCTGGAAGTAGATTCTCCGTTTTTATCAATTGAACAGATGAATACCGTTATTAACGAAAACACCATTGCTATTGTTGCTGTAAGATTTTTTGGTATATCAGAACAAAACAAAAAATTAACTGAAATTGCAAAACAGCATAATATCATCCTGATTGAAGATAGCGCACAAGGGTTCCCAACGAATGATATAGAATCATATTGGAATGGCGATTTTGTTGTTCTTAGCTTCGGCAGGGGAAAGCCAGTAAACTTGCTTGGTGGTGGCGCAGTATTAACGCGTAATGCAGAACTAATGAAATTACTACCATCACCAACACCTTTTAAAGAAAGTATATCCGGCAAGATTAAATATAATTTAAAATTATTTTTATATAATCAAACCATACACCCCATAGCTTATGGATTAATTACCAAAGTTCCCGGCTTAAATATTGGCCAGACAATCTACAAACCATTAAGAGATATCGAAGCTATAAGCAGCCATACAAAACTACTCCTAACTTCAAATATTGAAGCATACAAAAAATATAAAAATTGCCAGATAGAATACAACAACTTCTTTCGAGAGCTGAATGATAATAAAATAATAAACTTACCAGCAACTCTATCACATGATTTCGAACAACCCCTTTTGCGCTACCCGATTCTTATTAAAAATAAATCAGCGCGCAATCGAATATATAACTTGCTAAAACCCTATGGGGCATCACTAATGTATAAAGACCCTCTGCATAAAATTAGCAACATTGGCAACCTCATCAAAAAACAAAACAATTTTTATTCTAATGCGACACATTTTTCGCAACAGCTACTTACACTGCCAACACATGAAGGTGTTGACAATAATGTGATTGGAATTATTAAAAAAATAATAAAAGAAAGCTAAAATTAATTCTCTAAATTAAAATTACTGTTTCCTGTGATTTAAGAATGATTTGAATCGAGACCACTGCGACTTAAAATCAAACTTCTTATCATTTTTTTCAGGAAATATTATGACAAGAGGAATAAGTAAAACCTTTAACAAACCAGGTGATGGTTTTAATAAATGCCGCCAAACAGACGTGGTATTATCAACAGTTAAAATTCTGCCAAAATCCTTCCCTTCTAACAAGTAATCATCAATTAATTTATTTAAAATAATAAGGGCAAGATATCCTAATGAATGCTTGATACGATTATAATGTGCATCGATGTTAATAGTTGCTTTTAACAGATTATTCTTATCTAAGTACCACAGCATTAAATAGACGTAATTTGAAACACTCGGGGTATTTGACCATGCAATTACTTTATTCCAGTCAATATTATCATTGTGTTTATTAATTAAAAGAGCAGTATCAAGCAAAGCAAACATACCACCAACTTGTTTAAATCTCTCCGCCCAATGCGTTGCGATATATATAATTTGAAATTCTTTACCAAGCCTATATACTTTTAGCCCGTAAAAATCATCTGGAACTTTCTCTTTTTGAATAACATTCAACTGAAACACTGGGCTGTTACTGCATAACGATGTTTTCGGAAAAAGTTTCTTATGCACTTCAACCCAAACATCATCTCCGCTGTGCTGCCATGGCATTGTGTGATGTAACATTTTATAAAAGTCTTCAGAATAAGTTGATCTTTGTTCAAAACCTAGCCTGGATAGGATTTTTTCAGTTTTATCAACTTCGTCAACATCAACAAGAAGATCTATATCACGCATGATTCTGTAATATGGTTTCGGGTACAGGCTTGTACTAATCGACATTCCTTTCAACAAGGTAGGCACAATTCCCAACTTATTTAATTCTTCAACTATATTTTTTGTTGCATTAAGTTGCGCTTGAAACCAAAACTGACCACTCAGTTTGTTAACCGCAAGAGTTTTAGCAGGTATTTTATTATTGGAAGGGAGAATCGCATAATCAAGCACAATAGAGCCTAAGCCTGTCTGCACCAACCAATTTATCGCATTAGTATCAAGATTGATTGCTGGAGTTTCGGTACAAAAACTTTTTAATAGGCCTTTAATCTTACAGATTCGTAAATTCTGAGACTTGTCTTTAATCATTATGATTTAATAAATTACTGGCAAATAGAAGCAAGCCCTGCTTCGTTAAAAAAAAGAACGCCGCGCTATCACTCCTAAGGACCTGAGATTTGCCGTTGCAGTATAGCACAGCAACCTGACTCCTTCACATAACGAAATATTTTTTAGACTACAACTTTGTGTAGTCTAAAAATCAGCTTTTATGAATAATTTTTTCAATATTGTATTCTTTAGTGTTTTTAGCATGCGTAAAGATAATAAGCTCACCAATCAGACCCAATGCAAAAACTTGAACACCTAAAACAATCATTAAGGTTGCAATTACAAATATTGGTCGATCTCCTAGCGCAATATTAAAGAAAATTCGTTCAACAACAGGATATAAAAATAATAACCCTCCACTTATAAACATAAACGAACCAATCAAACCAAAAAATCGCAATGGTTTTTTTGTGAACTTAACCAGGAAGAAAATATTTAAAATATCAAGCAAACGACTAACATATGTTCTTGCTCCATAAATTCTACGGTACGTTTCTTTAGAAGACTGTTTAAGATTAACTTCTTTTACCTTGAATCCTCGCCCCTTCGCCGTAATAGGGAGGAAACGATGTTGATCTCCATAAACCACGATTTCTTCAATAATTTTACGTTTAAACAAACGAACGCCACAACCTAAATCTTTAAATGTACTTTTAGTAATAACTCCCAGTATTTTATGAAATACTTGTGCCATAAAGCGGTTCACAATAGAGTCCGTACGTGGGAAACGAGATGCAGTAATCATATCATTTGAATCAAACGCCTCTACGAACTTTGATAACTCACTTGGGTCAATCTGGTAATAAGCCGGCAAGGTTAAAATCAAGTCCCCTTTTGAATTTTCAAAACCTATATTAAGCGCAGCCGCCTCGCCGAATGTTTTTGCAAGTTTAATTACTTTAGTGTCATCATCTTCATTAACAATTTTAGTAAGCTGCTCAAGTTCCCGGTCAAAATGGCCGTCAACAACATAAATTACTTCGTATGGGTTTACTAATTGGGCAAGTGCAGATTTGTAATCTGCGTGCAAATCCATCAGATCATCATTGCGTTCACTAATTGGAATAACTACTGAAATAAACTCTTTATTTTCCATTTTTACCTTCACCCTTAATAATTCTAGCTGTTAAGCCTGTTAACTTATGTAATCTAACGTCACCTGTTTTATACACCAGTTCACTTATTGCACCACACATTATCAGAAATGCTACAAGAATAATAAGCAGCATCCCCGTACTAACATAAACCAGGCTAACTGTGCCTTCGGTAATCGCTTCATAACCTACCGCACCTAAGCACAGTAAACTTAAAATACCAAAAGGAATAGACAAAATACTAAACCACAACAAAGGCCTTGAACTAAAAGCAATAATTGTTTTAATGGTAAGCAGATCCATCAAAACTTTGTATATACGAGACAAACCATATTTTGACTCACCAAAACGTCGTGCATGGTGGCGAACTTTTATTTCTGCAACACGCGCACCGGTTAACGAAGCCATTGCTGGAATAAACCGATGCATTTCAGAATACAGAGGAACTTTTTTTATAATATCAGAACGGTATGCTTTTAATGAGCAACCATTGTCTTTAATTGGAACACCCGTTACTTTACCGATAATCCAGTTTGCGATTTTAGATGGGATTTTTCTTGTTATCAGTTTATCTTGACGTTTATGCCGCCAACCTACCACGAGGTCGTAACCTTCGTTAATTTTTTCAATAAACAGGGGGATATCACCAGGGTCATTTTGTAAATCACCATCCATTGTAATTATTATTTTCCCCTCAGCATTATCAATGCCTGCAGCCATAGCAGGAGTTTGCCCATAATTACCACGAAATTTAATAATTTTAAGATTTGGATCTTTTAAAGCCAGTTCAGCAGCAATTTTAACTGTATTATCGGTGCTCCCATCATCAGAGAAGATTATTTCGTAGCTTGCTCCCAAGGAGTCCGCAGCAGTCTTAATTGCTTCATAAAGCAACTCGACATTCTCTTCCTCATTATACAATGGTGCTATAATTGACAATTCCATTCCCACTCACCCATTTATGATACTAAAAATCTTTGAGATAAATCATACAAGATTATGATTTTACGACAATTTTAAGTATATGCCCACTCATGTACCCTGCTATTAGAAAAAATTAAAAATAAAGTAAATAATTACCTTTTAAACTGAACAAATATTAACCACTTATGTAACACAGATCATTTCGACAAACTTCTCACTGTACTAATAAGTTGTCCACGCGTGTCCAATATTATCATGTCATAATATTGACTTGATACATATAATATCGACTGTTATTGCTTTTAAATAGTTATAATTATCGAATTGCGCAAACAAATTACATCTTTACCCATAATATGGGTTAAAAAAATTAATAAGCAGTAACAAAATGAATAACAAATCAAAATAAATGCTGCTAACTAATCTTTACATACGTTATGTATTAACTCATTTTTAAATATAACCGTCACTTTACAATTTCGACCAGCAGTGCGATATCTTCAGAGAAGCCGGAGTATTTAATATCAGTTAAATTTCCATTGCTATTGATAACAAAAGAAGGGGTAAACTTACCATCTTTTGGTTTGTACCACGCTGCTTTATATTTACCTTTTGGAAGTTTTATTTTCAAACTCCCGGCACCAACACTTGAATGAGCACCTATATCAATATAAGTCACATATCGTAACCCACTTAAACCTCTCGTACTTGCTTGCCCTGGTTCTTCACTAATAATTGATTGCAATGGATCCATTTTATTTATTTCGGAATAAAATCCATTAATAAAGTCATAAAAATACATATGATCCTGCATTACATTATGAAGCGCTGGAGAGTACTCATTTTTAATATCAAGCCATGTTGCTTCACTTGTGCCAGAACCACCATAAGTAAACATTTTCCAAAAAGTTTTTCTGTAAGCAAAGCGTAAATCTTTATTGTTTATACTCGCATCACTCCATAAATTATTGGGTAATTTTTTTCCAAAGAACTTACCCAATATTTTCTGCAGCATTGTTAACCGAAGCTTGTACCTAACAGGTTCATTCATTATAACCGGTTTAGTCCATTCTCTTTTTGGTAACTCATTAGCTTGATGTAAAAAACCAATATCAACATCTGCTTGTTGCCATATATTTTCTGACAAACCAATTGGCAAGTTATAAGGATCGTATTTTCGTATCCAGGGAATATATTTTTTATTACTTAACGCTACAAAATTCTTTCCATTGTTCGGCTTATGCTCCATTTCATTACCTAGCTCCCAATAAACATTTGAATATGCAGCAAATCGGCTTACGATGTAGCGGATATAATTTTTCTTTAGTCTATCATTGCCATCTTTCCATACATTAAAAGGTTGTTCATCCCCATTCGTATTAAATTTAAACCAGTCAGTTTTATCTCTAGACCAAGTATCGAAAAATGATATTTGTACATTTATGCCACGTAACATACATTGTTGAATAATCCACTCTGCCTTTCTAGTCCATTCAAGATCCCAACTCACATTATCTTTTTCCAGAAGGAACAAGCCAACTTTAAGCAATATACCATTATGTTTATATTTCTTTAAAAGATTCAGGTAACTCTTAATCTCATTGTTAGTTAAAATATGCTTATTAACATATTTACCTTTACGCTCCGGGCCATAATTTTGAGCTGCAAACCATTTCCCTCCAACCCAATAATGAGGAACACCATCATCATGTACTAAATATGTTGGGTTGCCTGGATCCACCTTGATATGGCCATGGTTTGTTACTAACTCGGGGTTATCTGTTACATAAAAATATCCATTTTTTATCAATTTAGCATTCAATTTTATAGTGTATTTCCACGTTCCAGATTTATTTGGCATAAAACGAGTGCGCCAAATTTGTTTGCCATTCTCAATACCATCATAAAACCCAGAAACTTTAAAGACCTTACCTTCTGCTGACTCAAATACTGCTTCAATATTTGAAAGATTGTAATCAAATGGTTCTTGAAGAATACTTTCTGAAGTAATTGTATGCTCAAAAACACCATATAAAGGTACCTTTTCTATAGCAGCACCCACATCAAAAACAAGTGTTAGTTGACACAGTAAGACAAAGGCTTTAAACAGCTTTAACATTCTATTATAAAGTTCCTTTTCTAGAGTTCAATTTAGACTTAAGTACTTCCAATAAACTTATCTTCCCTTTCCCTGGCAAGTTCATTAAATATTCTTCTTGTAAACGAGTTACAAATTCAGGGTATTTAACGCCCCGTAATGGCTTAAAACCTGGTCCTGCACCTAAATGAATCGCTTCATAACCGGCTTCGTGTGCTAATTTTGCACTTTTTTCACAGGCAGCAAACCAGGGAAAACAAAATTGACGTACTGTTTTATTTGAAAGTCTGGATTCGATTATACTCTTGGATAATACTAACTCATCCCGCATGGCATTCATCATTTCATCATCAGTTTCATAATTTAAATTTGCCGGTTTTAGTTCATCGACCACATTCATTAGTTCCTGACGCCAATTATTTCTTTTAAAAAATGACGCATCCCCATTATCCTTTACATAGGATTCACAGGCATTTCGAACAATATCACTATCCAGGTACTTTAGTTGGCCGCCAAGCCTGGGGAAATGCTTATACACAGGATGTCCAAGTACAAAATCACGGTACATAACCGTTCCGGACTTCTCTTTTACAAATCCAGGTATATGAATATTACCATAGTGATATGGATCGAAATCAGGGTTTACAAAATCAATTATTTTGGGAGATGTCGACACTAGCATGTGAAACATACCATGCGACTCAATATCGACATAACCACTATTGTGAAGAGCTTCAATTTCAGCCCAGTTGCAGAGTGGTTTATCACTAAAGTCACGTTTTAGAACCGCTGCATACTCATCTGCAGCAAGTTCATCA
>CAZDEC010000083.1:0-11906 GCA_964504295.1 uncultured Thioalkalispiraceae bacterium | reverse complement strand
TCGCTCGCAATGACCAGGCTTTCTATATTCAAAGCAGGGGCTTAAAGTTAACGGGGCAGCAGTGACCTTATTATAAATTTATAACAGGTTTAATACGATGCATAAAACAGCTGTTACCGCACAATGGCATGATCTTATTACCGAAGCACAATCTGCAAACGGTGTGCAACTTGATGTGTCCATCGAAGGTTATCTTGTTAACACCCTAATACACTATACACAACGCCCGGAAATTGCTGCGCGTATTTTTGCAATTGACTATATGCTTGCCCAGCATAAACAAGGCCAGGTACGCAATACACAGCTCCGTGAAGTCGCCGATCAATGTTTACTCTATGCTGGTCTGTTTCCACAATATGCTAAAAGCCATAATGTTCAAGCAAGTTATTATGTGGATATTGGTCGCAGTGCTTATTACGACCTGTCTAATTACCAACAAAGTTGGTCAGATATTTTTGCTGATTTAAGTGACAATTTTGTTCACCTGATGGATACACTGCTTGCCATACATAATCTGGATGACAGCGAAGCCGATGACTACCTGCTTGATCCAACCCATGCCTTACATACCTGGCAGCAAACACAAAGCCAGCAGGCCTTAAAAATGCTGCAACAACAAACCCAAAGCTCTAATATTGTTGATTTCACTACCCACCAATCTAATAAAAAAATAAAACATTAAATCAACGTCAAC
This sequence comes from uncultured Thioalkalispiraceae bacterium, assembly GCA_964504295.1. GTDB lineage: Bacteria > Pseudomonadota > Gammaproteobacteria > UBA6429 > Thiohalophilaceae > SZUA-37. Next base: position 11,212 of record CAZDEC010000083.1, on the reverse strand, counting down.
CAATTCCCTTCCCATACGTTAATAGTTAATATTAACGTATGGGAGCAGTGTATTTTGCATAAACAACTTTTTAGTATTACATTTTTTTCTTTTGTGGTTTTCTCTAGTACACAGGCAGGCAGTTTAAATCTAAGCTATGTTAGCGACTCGGCTAATGTCGATAGTCGTTATATTGACCTTAGTTTTGACGCAAGCAAACAAACTCAACTTTATCTCGGTGCAGGCAAATCAACAATTAAAGACAGCGCAGGCGAAATTACGATATCAAGTTTTAATCTTGGTTTATTCGGCATCGCTAACGAGGATTTTGATTATGATATTGGTTATTCATTTTGGGGCAATAAAAATGAAATAAGTAGCGCAACGGCTTATTTTGGCCTGTCACTGTATACAGAAAACTGGAAATTTACCCTTCGCCCAGAATTGCAAAAAATCCTGCTGTATACCAAAAATAACCGCCGCCAGGTCGATATAAACGGCACCGGCCTATACAACAGTGTGCAGTACTTTGGTATTAACAATATTGAACTGCTCTACGCGCATAATAGTTACAACTATAACCGTAATCTAAGCGCGCTCAATACACGTCTTGCTAGCTTGTTCTTTAGCAATACCGCTTTACTGCTCGGCTCCAGTTTTTTAGAAACCCGCGATTTAGCCGAAATTGCCTTTATTCCCGCCACTATACGCTGGCTACCCGAGCGTATTACGCTGTCTTACTCCCAGTCTGTCAATGCTATCGATAAAAGTGTCAGTAAAACACTATCGGCAAAACTCAATATAAACCTGACAAGCAAAATATCCATTGAGCTTGAAGCGGGAGAAGTGCGCCCAAAAAATCGCGATAAATTAACCTTTGGCGCTGTCAGCGTATTATTTTATTTTTAAAAAATAAATCACTGCTGTCCCGTTAACTTTAAGCCCCTGCTTTGAATATAGAAAGCCTGGTCATTGCGAGCGATAGCGCTCGCAACGACAAACTCACACCCATTTCATGTCCAGGAAGTTAATGTTTTCTTTTACTACTTAAATAGGCCTCATAAAAACATCTTATTCATAAGTTAACGGGACAGCAGTGATAATAACTCTAAAGATTAAGAAGCAATAAAGTTTTGCAGCCAGGTAAAAATACGGAAATTAATAGCACTCATCTTAGTGCGATAGTCGATGGTATCGAAAGGCAGGGCTATATCGTTTTGCCTTCTTTTATCCCGGACGATCTTATAAATTCGCTGCAGGCGCAAGTTGCCTCATTGCAGGAGTCGGATTTAAAAAGTGCCTCTGTAGGTCGAGGGCAACAGCAGCAAAATAATAGTGCTATTCGGCGCGATAAAATTCATTGGTTAAGCCATTTAAATTCAACTGACAATGAATTTTTAGCTTTAATGGAAGCCTTGCGCAATTCCTTAAATCAAGTGCTTTATTTAGGCTTGTTCGATTATGAATGCCATTATGCTGTCTATCAAAAAGGTGATTTTTATAAAACTCACCACGATGCTTTAAAAGGAAAAATCAATCGCGTGCTGTCGATGGTTATCTATTTAAATAAAAAATGGAACAAAGACGATGGTGGCGAACTTATTATATATAACGAAGATGAAAAAACCGTCTTAGAAAAAATTAGTCCAAAGGCGGGCACAATCGCTATTTTTTTAAGCGAACAATTTCCTCATGAAGTATTGGCGGCAAAAAAAATACGTTATAGTATAGCTGGCTGGTTTAGAGTAAACGCCAGTGGTTCACATAATATTGATCCAGCTATTTAACCTTTAATTTTATTTCTTTATTTTAATAACCCACATTTTTTCAGCTTCCTGTCCTCGCGTAAATGCATTTTAATGACTTATTTCTCTTATCCCGAACCTAGGTTGTATCATTGCTGCCGTCTCCAGATTGCTTCGTTATAATTATCGGGCATCTTATAAATTGGTAACTTTATCAAAGTTGTATTTAGTTTTATTATGATTTAAAACGGAAGCGAGGCAAGCTAATATTATAATACATGGCCAATAGTCGTGTTATAAATATTCCCAGGCCAGAAATAATGGCTGCAACCGTCAGGTTCTGATCGAAATGGAGCAAGCCGATAAAGACCAAAGAGCCAATCCAGGAAACCGTCGCATAAAGGGGGCTTAAAAACACCACAGGTGTTTCGTTACATAATACATCACGAAAAATACCGCCCATTGTGCCTGTCATAACACCCATAAAGCTGGCAATAAGAGGCGGCACACCCAGCATAAGTGAAACCAGGGTGCCGGCAAGGGCAAAAGTCGCCAGGCCAGCGGCATCTGCGACCAAAAAATATTTACGCGAAACAACAAATATTCTGGCAGCTATAAAAATAAATACAGCGCTGCCAATAGAAGCAATAAAAAATATTTGATCGTTAATCCAGAATACCTCACGCCCAAGAAGCATATCGCGCAAGGAGCCGCCACCCAAGCCGGTTGCTATAGCAATAATAATAACGCCAAATAAATCAAATTTTTTAAAGCCCGCTTTAAGAACACCCGAAGCAGACGATACAATAACAGCGATTAAGGTTATCCAGTATAAGTTTTCTAATAATGAAGGCATTGATTTTAACATTGTTTTATTACCAGTGATTTAATGAACTTAGAACACAGAAATTTATTTTGTAGCCTTACATATAGCAGCGCAGCTTTGTATTTTTATTTAAATTAAGCAGCGTCACTCTAATCTTGCTTGATGGGAATAAGCACCTATCAAGAAAATAGTCAGTTCCGACGTCAATATCTAAATGGTTTGACGATATATTTTCATTATAATGCTTGAGGAGTTTTTGAGTAGGGCATTTCCAAATTAACCTCCATAGTTGGACTACTTTTTAGTTAAGGCAGGTATAGAGTAAGTTAGTATACAGATTCGGTTAATGTTTAGCATTAACTGTGAACTGGCCGCGCTTCTTAACAGAAAAGGATAAATATATTTTTATCTGCTATTTATTTTTATGAGTATAGGCGGTGCAATAATCCTATTCAGGCCTGTTTGTATAAATTAGATGTGCGTAAAATGGGGGTAGGTTCCTTTAGTTTTGAATTATGAGTAAATACAATTGCGTCTGCAGTTATTGACACACCACTGTATGATAATTTAATGGATACTGATCGGTTGTTCAAGTTTACCCTTAAATACTGCGGTTGAAGTTATTGCTACAGTTGAAGTCCGCTAGCTAATTATTAAGTATAACGATTTGATTTGTGGCATGCTGAAGAGTCGAGTCTATGTGTGGACGCAACATTTGTGAATTTTTTGCCTGCCTACAGGATAAATTTATTGGGCTTTATGTTTTATTGGCATTCTCTTTCCCAGCCACACTGAACATACCACCAGGAATACAAATACCATTGTTTCAATATTGATAATTTCGTGAAGAAATAATGCAGATGCAAATAAGGTAATAAAAGGCTGAAGCAATTGCGCTTGACTTACTCTGGCGATACCGCCTAATGCCAGCCCTTTATACCATACAAAGAATGCGAATAATTGACTGACTAAAGCCAAATATATAAAACTGGCATAACCCATCATTGGTATATCTGAAAATGACTCTGGCGCATAATTTATAGTTGGAATAAGAATAAATGGAAAGGCTAAAACAAGAGCCCAACAGATAACTTGCCAGCCACCAATATCTTTTGAGAGTTTAGCGCCAACAGCATAACCAATGGATGCAGAAAATATTGCACCCAACAGTGCAATATCCGCCATCTGAATTTCACCAGAACCCTGGGAAAAAGTATATAAAACAACTAACCCGCTGCCTAAAATGCTCACTATCCAGAAAGAGGAGCTTGGCCTTTCATTTCCTATTAGCGCACCAGCCAGAGCGGTCGCTAAAGGTAAAATCCCTAAAACAACGCCTCCATGAGATGCAGGAACATATTGCATTGCCCATGATGAAAACAAAGGAAAGCCAATAACAGCGCCAAGCGCCACTATACACAGTGGTAATATTTGATTTCGGTTGGGTATTTCCTGGCGAAACCAGAATAAAAATATTGCGGCAAATATCGCGGCAAATATCGCACGACCCAGGCCAATAAAAATTGGGTCGAGATAAGGAATTACAATTCGTGTAGCGGGCAAGGTTAAGCCAAAAGCACACACCCCTATAACACCTAGAAGCATTCCTTTGTTTTCATTTTTCATATTTATCCAAATAATTTTAGTCTAACGAGACTGATATTTAATGGGGAGACAGACCCTGATGGACACCCGTAGAATTCAATATTGCTGGTCATTGCGAAGAGTCGCTGAAAAACAAGTGTTTTTCAGTGCTGACGTGGCAATCTGTTTACAAAATACTTTTTCCTGTCAGATTGCTGCGTTCACTGACTGCTACGCAGGTACTCGCAGCGACATGTTTTTACTTAATATTATTGATTTTTCCAGAATATTATTTTTGATCGCTTTTTATAAATAATTATGGGTTTTTGTCAGAGCCAGAACATAGCTTCCTCTAAGTATTAGCAATATATGTGCTCTGAGTACATTGGTTATTTTATGGGCTAGTCTTTGTTAGGTGGTATTTTACAAGAACAGATAATAAAAAAATAAGGCTTATAATCCCATGATAAAAATATAGTTTGTCTTGATAGTGTAGGGCATTTCCGTACAGGTATAAGCGGGCATAATTTTCTCCAATATAGACTAGTCCTGAAAGGCCAGAAAAAGCAAAGACAGCTACAGTCGCTCTCAACCAGTTTTGCCGTTTAAAAAGTACAATTGCAGATATTGGGCCAGCTACCAGCATTAAAATGATATAAATTGAAAGAGATTTGTAAATGACAATATTGAATGCCTGCATAGTAAGAACACTGCATAGAATATACAGGCTAAATTTAAAAAGAAATTTAGTATTTAATTCCATTCAGTAGAGCCTCCGATCAAATTTTATCCGGTAGCAATTTATGGGAAACATTATTGCAAGCTGCAAAAATAGATGTACTTATTTATATCGTTCCTGGAAATTATAATATCGCAAATTCAGCCGCTGCTGTATTTTTATTGATAAAGACATACATCTCACAGTATGAATTGCTTACCATAGGTTCGTCCTCTCCACAGCAGTAGCCCCACTGAATTTCAGAAAAGGCAAAGCCAATCTGTACTTTAATATTTAGTTTGCTTTCATTAATAGCTAATACCGAAATGCTCGTTTTTGAATCGTTAATAAATTTCCCCGGTGTTTCTGCTTTTTTAATAAGTACGCGGTAAGCTTCTGGTTCTGTAAGTTCCTTTTTAAGAATATCAGAAAAATTATCCTTACCCCAATAATTTAAAGAGCGAGATAACTTAATCATCGCTCAATAATGACGCTTTTTTTTATTCTTTTTGAGCAATTAAAATAAATTTGCTTTACTCCAACTTCTATATAGCGAAGAGATTTTGGCCATATTTGCTTATAGCGACTATTGCTTTCGATTATTTTAGCCGTACCATTTACCCTGAGACGAATAGCCGTATTAAAATCAATAAACAATATACCGATATTAGGGTTGAGCAAAATATTCCCTAATGAATTGTAAATATGGTTACCTGAATAGTCTGGCAATATTAATTTTTTAGGGCTTTCAACAAAAACACCTTGCAGTAAATTACCGGATGCATCACTTTCCGTTCCTCTAAAACTACAATCGCATTCGCCAGATGAATTTGATGTAGCGATAAAAAAAAATTTATGTTCTTCAATAATGTATGCTATCTCATCATCAATTGCTTCTTTAAACATTTGGTTAAGGCCGGTAATAGAGCGACGATTCCAGCTTTTGTTTTTATTAAACAATTCCTGGGCTTTTAATTCTCCAGGATGAAATATTTCATGTAAGTCACGCATGCTTCTAGTTTCACTTTTCGGTTTTTATTTCTTCGCTGAACTTCTTTAGCAGTACAATGGCATCAGACACATCAGTATTACCCAATATTTTTCTTATTTTTGAGTGGAGTTCTGTTGTAATTTTATTAAGTTTGTTTTGCATATTTATACCGGGCTGCGTTGGATATACGCAGCACTCTCTTTTATCTTTATTGATTTTTTTTCTTATAATTAAACCTTTAACGAATAGACCGTCTACAAGCCGGCTAATGGTAGATAGTTTTAAATCCATTTTTTCAGATAATTTTTTTGGCGTATCGCCCGGCTTCTCTAATACCAGCATCATTAGATAGGCATGTGACGGGGATAAGTTAACAGGGCGATATGCCTCTTCCCAGAGAGAGCTTATTAAGCGGGTAAATTTTGTCGCAGTGAAATATAAGCATTTTTCAAACATAGCCGCATAGTATATTAAGATGCTTGTACATACAAGTATAATTTAGGGCTGAGTGTTGAGTTGTACATGTTTGGAGGAAAAGCCCGCTAAATCCGGGCGTTAGCCTTAGAGCCCGTATGCCTTGTCTGATATATCCGTGAATCCTGAGTAGGCCACACCTGAAAGGTGTGCCATATCGCGATGCCAGGTTGCCAAATCATTATTATTTAATTTACTTAAATCATTGTGACCGCACGCACGCGCCATGACCTGCATTAGTTCGATTGAGGCATTAAAAAAATTATGTAGCCGCATGGATGATTTTTCTATATTTAACTTTTGACGTAATTCTTCTTTTTGTGTTGCAATGCCTACCGGGCAGTTATTTGTGTTGCACATTCTTGCTGCTACACAACCAATTGCCTGCATCGCACTATTTGAAAGCGCGATACCATCAGCACCGAGTGCCATTGCTTTAACAAAATCAATGGGCACGCGTAAACCGCCGGTGATGATAAGCGTGACACGGCCACTAGCACCTTGCGCATCAAGATAACGGCGTGCTCGCGCAAGCGCGGGTATCGTCGGTACACTAATGTGGTTCCGAAACATTTCCGGTGCAGCGCCCGTACCGCCACCGCGACCATCCAGTATGATGTAATCCGCACTGGCGTCCAGCGCAAGCTGAATGTCTTTTTCGATATGGTTTGCGCTGAGCTTGAAGCCAATAGGTATACCACCTGTTATTTCTCTAACGCGGTCAGCAAATTTTTTAAAGTCTTTTGCAGAGGAAAGGTTTTTAAATGTAGGAGGCGATATAGCGGGTTCGCCCTCAGGTATCCCCCTTACCTGAGATATTTTACCGATATTTTTGTTACCAGGTAGATGGCCACCTGTTCCCGTTTTTGCACCTTGCCCGCCTTTAAAATGGAACGCCTGCACCTTGTTCAATAACGCTTCTTTATAGCCAAAACCAGCACTGGCGTATTCATAAAAATAGCGAGCATTGGCTTGCTGTTCTTCAGGTAACATGCCTCCTTCACCTGAACAAATGCCAGTGCCAGCAAGCTCGGCACCTTTGGCTAAAGCTATTTTTGCTTCTTCGGACAATGCGCCGAAACTCATATCAGAAACAAATAATGGGATTTTTAATAGCAGTGGTTTTTTAGCTTCTGGCCCAATAATAAGTTCAGTGCGCACTTCCACGTTTTCAAGTAATGGCCTAGTGGCCATTTGCGCCGCCATTATCTGTAAATTATCCCAATGGGGTAATTCGTGACGTGGCACGCCCATTGAAGTCATTTGGCCATGATGGCCAAGCTTGGACAAACCTTCTTGGGCAAGCTGGTGTATAAATTCTACCGTCGGTTCTTCGATGGTTGATTTGGCTTGCAGTAATTCAGAAGCTTTTGAGATAACACCGGGCCCTTCTTTGCCAATGTCATCTGCATTAAATTGTTTATGCGAGCCGTCACAATAAGGCGCCTTGCCAGTATGTTTGCATGCACACAGATAAGCTTCCTCGTCTTTATCAGAAACAATCACTCTGGGCGTAAAAGAGGTGCCCACATGTGAGCCATCACAAAACGGTTGGCTTTTAGATTGGCCGCAAGTACAAAAATGATATTCCTGGCCTTTAGAAAGATTCACCCTGGCTGGTTTATTATCTGCAATGATTGGATTGCTCATATTTCCTCCTTTAAAGATGCATCACGTGACGGTAGAAAAACCTATATACGAGTACTTTATGGAGCTTAAGTTGAAATCTTAAAAATATCAATTCATATATAAAAGGCTAAATCAGGTTCCGTACACCGATTGTTATTCGGGTTGATATCCCGATTGTTTGCCCAGATGTGATTAAGTTCTCAGCTGCCGCTATTCGTTAGGCTTTTCAATTTACCTATTCAGACTTTAAAATTTTCAACACAGTAGTCAATGAACACCCTTGTAATTCGAGACACGCTTTTTCGACTGGGGTATACAAGATTAACACGCTGTTCAGGCAGAGGGTAGTTAGGCAATACCTCAATAAGTTCTCCGCTTTCAATGTGTTTTTGACAAAAAAATGGTGGTAGTTCAGTAATACATTTATGATTAAGCGCCAGAAAACGCATGTGCAAATAATCATTCGCACGAATAAATGGCTCTATAGTTAACGGTTGGTTGCCCAAAGTCCATATTATTTCCTGATCTTTCAGACACCATGCCGCACATTTCCTAGAGATGATATCGTTAGGAGACTCAATTGAACTGCCAGTTAAAAACTCTGGTGATGCGACAAGACGATGACGATATGTCATAAGCAATCTGGCGACTGCGGATTGGCTTTCGACATCGCCAATTCGTAGCGCAACATCAACCCCGTCTTCAATAAAATCTAATCGCCTTTCACTAACAAAGAGATCGATTTCGATGTTGCTATAGCGTTCCTGGAAATCACCGAGAAGTTCGAACATTAGGTCAAAGTTTGGGGGTAGGGACAAGCGTAGGCGACCTTTCAAATTTTGTTCTTGTTCCGAAAGCGCTAATAGCCCCGCATTCATTTCTTCAACGCCACGGGACACGAATTCATAGAGTATGGCGCCGGCCTCGGTTAACCGAAGTTTTCGAGTGGAACGTTCAAGTAACCGAACATCCAATGATGATTCGAGTTCGGCAACCCGTCGGCTCACCGTTGCAACGGGTATGCCCATAAATTTGCCAGCGGACGAAAAGCTGCCTTTAGCAACCACATTAACGAAAATTCTTGCTGAGTTTAAATTCATACATTTTTTGCCTGTGAGGAGCGTTTTATAGACATGATCCTGCTTATTGTTCCATATATGAGAATATCATTCAATATATCACTATCTAATTATTGTTATTGATATGAATTAGACTTGTTTCCAACGTTAATCAACTAAGGAGATAACATCAATGAAATCAATACTCAGCATTATGACCTGCTGGATGCTTATTAGCAGCCTAGTTCAAGCAGATACAAATACTCAGAAAATTCAAACACTTATTTTACAATATGAATCGGCTCTCAATACGAGCAATGTGAGCGCTGTTCTGGAATTGTATGCTAAAAAGCCAACGTTTATGCCTCAACATGCACCAGCACAGGTTGGCCGTGCAGTCGTTAAGCAAGCCTACGAAAATGTGTTTAAGGCTATCAAACTCGACATTAAATTTACCATCCATGAAGTTCAAGTGTTGGGTGATACCGCCTGGGCGCGTACCAGCTCTGCCGGGCAAACGAAAATTCTAGCCAACAAGGCCGTTATTAACGAAGGTAATAATGAGCTGTTTATTTTCAAAAAAGAAAACAGTGGCTGGAAGATTTACCAATACCTGTTCTCAACCAATCAGCCACGCTAACAATCGTAACTAATACAGGAGAAAGACAATGAAAGCCGTTATAGCAAAAAAAGCCGGAGGGCCCGAGGTGCTGCAATTGGTTGATATTAATCAATCTGTAACACAAGAAGGTGAAGTTAAAATTAAGGTAAAGGCCTTTGGCCTAAACAAAGCAGAGAGTTACTACCGTAGTGGTCATTACGGTGAGTTCGTGCCTGATCAAGCATTGGGGATTGAAGCGGTGGGTGAAATCATTGAAGACGCTAGTGGAACATTTAATGTCGGTCAGAAAGTCGCAACCGTGATGGGCGGCATGATGTTTTCTCGCCATGGCGGCTACGCTGAATACATTACTGTTAACTCAAACAATGTCGTCGCCATCGACAGCGATTTGAGTTATGAAAAACTTGCAGCATTGCCACAAGCCTATTTGACCGTTTGGGGAGCGCTCGAGAAAAATATCCAAATCGCTGCAGGAGAAATATTATTAGTACGGGGTGCAACGTCAAGCATCGGTCTTACAGCGGTGGCCTATGCAAAATTACGCGGGTTAACGGTTATTGCAACTACCCGAAATAGAGACAGCATTGATAGACTCAAGTCTATGGGTGCCGATCACGTTGTTATTGACGATGGTAATATACATGAACAAATCAAAGCGATAGTCCCTGAAGGCGTAAATAGTGCACTCGAAATAGTTGGTGCAGCGACGTTAAAAGATACACTCAAGTCGATTCGCCCGTGGGGTCAAGTTGTTGTCGTTGGATTGTTGAGTGGCCCACCCGTTTTGGAATCGTTTAACTTAATGGGAGACTTGCCCGGCACCGTAAAACTAAGCTTTTTTAGTAGTGGTTTATTGGGTACAGAAGCGCTTCCACTTAAAGAGAGCCCGCTAAATTCCATCGCCGCTAAAGTGGCAAGTGGCAGTATTCCAAGCACGATAGCGAAGACGTTTAGTGTTGAAGAGATCCAGGCAGCTCATCGACTTTTGGATAGCGGGGCAGCCAATGGAAAAATTATTGTGTCGTTTTAGTTTTTATTAACTCAACAAGCAGAGTACACGCTGTACTCTGCTTGTCATTCTTCAAAGCCTAACACTTTGAATTGTCCGCCAGGGCTATTTGTTAGAACTATATTTTATAGTTACTCAAAATTAATATCAGATTTATTCAGTATTGCTTGTGCTTGTAGCTTTTTTTGGCCAGCAGCGACGGCCATTACTTTAGCAATAACTTCTGATATTTCACCTTTACTTATATTTTCTTTTTTTGCAATTTTTAAATAGTAACTTGTACATGGATTACAATTCATTGCTAAAGCTGCCGATAGACCAATTAATATTTCTGTTTTACTACTTAAATACTCATTATTATGAGTGGATTCATAAAATGAATTATATAATTTATTTTGATTTTCTGTGAGTATTTCCATTTTTCTATTTTTCATATATGGTTTTTTATGTTTTGGTGTTTATTGTATTATTACACTGCTGTCCCGTTAACTTTAAGCCCCTGCTTTGAATATAGAAAGCCTGGTCATTGCGAGTGATAGCGCGGCAATCTTGCTGGAATATACCCCATATAAACAAG
>CAZDEC010000082.1:0-12414 GCA_964504295.1 uncultured Thioalkalispiraceae bacterium | reverse complement strand
AAACTCACACCCATTTCATGTCCAGGAAGTTAATGTTTTCTTTTACTACTTAAATCGGCCTCATAAAAACATCTTATTCATAAGTTAACGGGACAGCAGTGAAACAAGGTGTTAAAAAAATAACATTGAGTAGCAGCGCTCAAAATGAGTTTGACCGGTTGGCTGTTCTGGCAAATAAGAAACTAATCACAGAGAGTAAAATCTCCCTACGCTCAGTCAATGAGTTAAGGGGATATATAAGTGAATATAAAAAATTAAATCACCCGGTCGTTGCCACCATCAACCGGTAATTGAGCGCCTGTGGTTTTAGAAAAAAGCTTGCCGCACATGGCTGCGGCTAAGTCAGCTACGTCACTGCTTTTTAATTCTGTTTTTAAAATATTTTTGCGCTTGTATTCTTCAACCGTTAAGCCATAGTTTTTAGCGCGTGCTGCAAGTACTTCGTCTGTCCAGATAGCGGTATCAAAAATTGCATCGGGGTGTAACGTGTTGACTCTAATATTTTCACCACCCCATTCAAGTGCGGCAACCCGTGCAAATTGGGTGAGTGCCGCTTTGGATGCTGAGTAGGCAACTGCACCCGGCCCAGGTGCTAAAACATTTTTCGAGCCAATCATAACAACACGGCCACCATTTGGTGCGCTTTGTAATGCTGCATGAGCTTCGCGCATATAAATAAGGTTAGTATCAAGATTAACTTGCATTACCTTGCGCCAGTCTGCGGTTGATAGATCAGCAATTTTACAACTTAATGGAAACATACCGGCATTAAGTACAAGCATGTCCAGCCCACCAAAGTGTTGGATAGTTTGCTGAATAGAATCGATTACTTCGGCTTCGTTAACAACATCACAAACTAAACCAAGATAACCTGGTGACGATATCATTGATGTGATGTCCGGGTTAATATCCACTGCCACTACCGCCGCACCTTTTGCTAGTAATGCTTCAACACAGGCTTTACCTATGCCCGATGCACCACCGGTAACGAGTGCAATCTCACCGCTGAATTCCGGCGCAGTGCCACCTTTTTTAAGTTTGGCTTGTTCGAGTACCCAGTATTCCATATCGAAGATATCTTTATCGCCTAGGGCTTTATAGCCGCCTAATGTTTCGGCGCGTAAAATAACATCGACAGTATGGCCGTAAATATCTTCAACGATATTGGCATCTTTTGCGCTTTTGCCTATGGCGATAAACCCTAATGTTTTATCGAGCACCATGCGTGGTGCTTGATCGAGTATGGTTTTTTCGTCTTTAGATGTTTTTGCATTAGCATTAAAGTACTTTGTATAATTTGTTACGTACTTTTTAACATCGATGCCAAGCATGGGAAGTTGTTTGGTACGAATTACATGGTCGGGTGTTGCTGGGCCTTGCTGCGAAATTTTATCGAGGTCATCACGTTGTGAAAAATTAATAAGTTTCTCACAGTTTGATGTTTTTAAAATAACCGGGCAACCAGCAACAGCCGAAATATTTTTCCGCAATGCAATAATATCGGCACAATGGACGGCTTGTGTATTAGTCGTTCCGTCTTTTAGGGCATCAAGCTGCCAGGCGTCTTGTTGCTGTAAATATTCTTCAGCCATATTAACGAATTCAATATGTCGGTCATAAGATTGTTTTGCGGTTTCACCGAAAGTGAAAATACCGTGATTAAGTAAAATCATCGCTTCGGTTTTATCGGTAGCTTGTTCGGCAAACTGTTTGGCGCAGAGTCGTGCTAAATCAAAGCCGGGCATAATATAATCGATAATAACGATTCTATCGCCATAGATTTCTTCGATACGTTTTTTGCCATCGGCAGTATTGGTGATGGTTACTACGGCATCGGCATGTGAATGGTCAACGTATTTAAATGGCAGGGTGGCATGTAAAATGGCTTCAACCGATGGTGTGGGGGCAGAGGCGATAGTCATATTGGTTTTTAGCTCGTTAACCATTTGCGGATCACTAAGTTGATCAAGCTCAGCTAAATCGACCAGATGTTTTAAACGAACCGGTGCAAAGCCGGGTGCATCAATAGATATTAAGTCCCAACCGCTACCTTTGACGTAGAGTATGTCTTCCTCGACACCTAAAATATTTTTTTCTTTGATCTTTACCGAAGTATTACCACCGCCGTGTAATACCAGCGAAGCATCGCGGCCAAGTAAGCGCGAGCTAAAAACGCGTAGCTCTAAATCTGTTTTATAATTTTTAGCTTCTTTGTCTGTCCACAGATTTTTCATGGTTGTCCTTATTTATAAAAATAAAAATTAATTATTATTTTGTCATTGCGAGCGATAGCGCGGCAATCTGTTCTATGCGGGGTAATATGAAACAAAAGTATTGCGTAGCTTACTGCATTTAACTTGCAACTAAAGCTTCACAATGATTGTATGCTACATACTTTTCGGCGCTGTTACGCCTAAAATTTTCAAACCATTTGCAATTACCTGCCGTGTTGCACTAATTAAAGCAAAACGTGCCTGACGTATTTTTTCGTCATCTACAATAAACTGGTGTGCGTTGTAATAGCTATGGAAATCATTCGCAAGCTCACGCAGGAAATATGCAATTTGATGTGGCTCATAATTTTTTGCCGCGCTTTGAATCATTTCAGCATAACGACCAAGTTTGGTAATTAATGCCTGTTCATGTGATTCTGTCAGTAAGGCGATATTGTCCAGCCCGAGTGTTTGCTCATATTGCATACCCTTTTCTTCCAGCTGCCGGAACACGCTGCATACGCGTGCATGCGCGTATTGAATATAATAAACAGGGTTGTCATTGCTTTGTGATTTGGCAAGGTTTAAATCAAAATCCAGATGCTGCTCGCACTTACGCATCACATAAAAGAAACGTGCCGCATCACTGCCGACTTCTTTGCGTAGTTCGCGCAAGGTAACGAACTGGCCTGAACGTGTCGACATAGGTACTTTTTCGCCATCACGATATAATACGGCAAATTGAACCAGTAATACTTTTAAGCGTTCTTCATCTTGCCCCATGGCATTAATACCGGCTTTAACGCGCGGCACATAGCCGTGGTGGTCAGCACCCCAGATATCTATCACCGTTTCAAAGCCGCGATTAAATTTATTTAAATGATAGGCAATGTCGGAGGCAAAGTAAGTTGTTTGGCCGTTGTCGCGTACTACAACGCGATCTTTTTCGTCACCAAAGTTGGTGGAGCGAAACCACAGTGCACCGCCTTTTTCATAAACGACATCGTTCTTTTGTAATAAGTCGAGTGTCGTTTGTATCGCGTTGCTGTTATCTGTAGCGGCCATTAAACTACGTTCAGAAAACCATTCGTCAAACTCTACACCAAAGTGTTCCAGGTCATCTTTAATATCGGCAAGAATATAATTTAAACCCAGATCAAAAACAAAACGATAATCTTCGCCGAGTAATGTTTTAGCATGTTCGATAATGGTGTCGATGTATTCTTCTTTGTCGCCGCCTTCTGGTTCGTCCTTAGGTAATTCTTTTGCAATTGGCCAGCTATGTTTAAATTTGTTACCATTTTCACGGTGCAAGGTTGCGGCTACATCCCAGACATAATCTCCTTTATAGCCATTGGCAGGGAAAGTAAATTCTTCGCCGCATAGTTCTAAATAACGTAACCAGACGCTGACGCATAAAATATCCATTTGCCGACCGGCATCGTTAACATAATATTCACGATGCACATCGTAACCGGCTGTGCTTAATAAATTTGCCAGAGTGGCACCATAAGCTGCGCCCCGACCATGACCAACATGCAAGGGGCCGGTGGGGTTGGCGGATACAAATTCAATTTGAATTTTCTTAGGCTGGTTTTTATTATCGTGGCCGAGGTCGGTCTGCCCAAAAGACTCCGCCGATTCTAGAATTTGTTTTACTACCGACGCGGTTGCGTTGGTATTTAAATAGAAGTTGATAAACCCCGGCCCGGCAATTTCAACCTTTTCGACTAAGGCCGATTCTGGCAAGGCAGCGACAATTTTTTCGGCAATATCACGCGGCTTGCTTTTAGCTGGTTTGGCCAACATCATCGCCATATTACAGGCGAAGTCACCGTGTGAAGGGTCGCGGGTGTTTTCGAGTTGAATAATCACGTTTAAATCAGCAGGCAAATCGCCTTGAGACTGGAGTTGGCTAACGGCTTGTTGCAGGAGCTGGCTAATATCGGATTTCATATGTTAAATAAATCTGTTTTTGGCTTAAGTTAGTTTTGAATTAAGAGGACAGTATTATAGCCTTAGCGCGGCATGACTAATAGTGATAACGACATTGTGCGATTAGAATTTGTTTATCCCTGACTTTATATACGAGTCGGTGTTCTTTGTTTATTCGCCTCGACCAATAACCTGTCCAGTTATGTTTTAAAGGCTCAGGATCACCTAGCCCCGTAAATGGCTGTCGGCTAATATCCTTGATTAAAGTATTAATGCGTTTGAGTATTTTTTTTTCAGTTTGCTGCCAATATAAATAGTCATCCCAGGCATCCTTTGGCCATGAAATTATCATTCCTCAATTAATCCCTTCTGTTGTCCCTTGCCCGATTCCAGCTCATCAATGGCTCGATTTAAACGTTCAGCATTTTTAGGGCTAGCCATTAAATAGGCCGTTTCCTCATATGATTTAAAATCTTCAACCGACATCAATATTGCGGGTTTGCCATTTTGCCGGGTGATTAAAACAGGCTGATGATCATCATTCACCTTATCAATTGTCGAGGCCAATTGGTTACGGAAAGCTGAGTAACTCATTGTATCCATTATATAATCCTGCCATTATGCTAATATAAGTACTTATTATAGTACAAGTACTTATTATAGTACAATGTTCTGGATGTAATGAGTTGAGATTGTTTGTTGGCTGCAAAGGGTAGGAAGAGAGAGCACTTAATATTTATTCTAAATGATTTATAGAGACTTAAGCTTGTAATCCTGAATTAAGCTTTGCGTTGGAATATTTAATCCTCCTATTTTTATAGGGCTTTAAAACATCTCTTGCGGATCAACATCCACCGACCATCTGACTTTTTTACGGTTTGGCAGGCTCTCAATCAAGGGCAACCAATAGTGCAGTAACTGTTGCAGGTGATTTCGGTTGTCTGCCTGACAAAGCATTTGATAGCGATAGCGCCCGGCACGGCGGGTCATGGGGGCGGGGAAGGGGCCAAAAATTTCAACTTGTTCGACAATGCCTGTTTCTATATGTGTCATATTTTGCCGCGCGGCGTTTAAGAATTCGATGGGTGCCATTTCATCAATGGCTTCGGCGCGAATCAGTATGTGGTAGCTAAACGGCGGCAGCATGGCTTGTTGGCGCTCGGTGAATAAGTCTTTACAAAATGCCGGGTAACTGTGGTTTTGTAAGTCGATTAACAGCGGATTTTCGGGATGACAGGTTTGAATAATCACTTCGCCTTTCTGTTTCTCGCGCCCCGCTCGCCCGGCGACTTGTAGAATAAGTTGCCCCATGCGCTCGCTGGCGCGGAAGTCGGCGCTGTATAAACCCTGGTCGGCGCTGAGTATGCCCACCAAGGTGACGTGTGGAAAGTGATGTCCTTTGGCGAGCATCTGGGTGCCGAGTAAAATATCGGCCTGCTTGTTTTTGGCCTGTTCCAGGCGTTTTTCCAGTTCGCCTTTTTTGCGGGTGCTATCACGGTCGATCCTTAAAATAGTTTTGTCGGCGAATAATTCCCCCAGCGCCTCTTCGACACGCTCAGTGCCCATGCCAATGGGTTTGAGTTCGTTGTTATGTCCTTCAGCGAGGCAATCTGGGCAATGCGGCGGAATGGCTTGCTCAGAACCACAATGGTGGCAACGCAGTCGATGCGCTTTTTGGTGCAGGGTGAAATTGGCATCACAACGTGGGCAGTTAGACAGCCAGCCGCATTCATAACACATCAGTACCGGTGCAAAGCCACGACGGTTTAAGAATAATAAAACCTGATTACCGTGTTGTAAATGTTCGCGCATACGTTGAATAAGTTGCGCCGATAAACCGTTATCGAGTTTTTGACTGCGGACATCAAGCAGGTGAATATCGGGCAGGATGGCTTCACCGGCGCGTTGGTTTAGCGCCAGTCGGGTAAAGCGTTTTTGTTTGACGTTATAAAGCGTTTCTAGTGAGGGCGTGGCCGAGCCTAAAACAATCGGTACTTTTGCATTGCGAGCCCGCATTATAGCCACATCTTTGGCTGAATAGCGCAGGCCATCCTGTTGTTTTAAAGATAGATCGTGCTCTTCATCAATAAGAATAAGACCAAGGTTACTAAACGGCGCAAATACCGCCGAGCGTGTGCCGATAAGAACAGCGGCACCTTGATCGCTATCGTTAAGCTCGTTGAGATGCTTAAAGTTTTTTGCCGCCAGCCAGTTATTTAACCGCTCGGTGTCGTTCATTGAAGAATGTAATACGGCAATATTGGCCTTTAAATGACGCTTAAAACGTTCGACCAGTTGCGGGGTCAGGCCAATTTCAGGTACCAGTACCAGTACCTGTTGGCCACGTTCGATAACGTCGGCAATGCAGGTCATATAAACTTCGGTTTTGCCGCTGCCGGTAATGCCTTCAAGCACAAAAGCATGGTGTTGACCTAAGGCGGCAATTATTTTTTCTGCCGCCTGTTGTTGTTCAGTATTTAAAGGGTGTAGTGGTGCCGTCTGGTTTTTAGACTCACCGGCAAAAAGTGCATTTTGCTGACTTTGCTTAACAAGGTTTTTTTGCTGCAGTTTACCCATGGCATCGCGCCAGTTGTCCCATTGCTGGTTAAGCTCGTTGCCGGTAAATAATTTGCCTGCATCAGCCTGTTGCAGGAAGCTCATAATTTGTCGTTGCTTAACAGCCCGCTTTAGCGTCTCTAAATCACAGCTTTTTCCTGATGCCGTTAGCTGCCAACGGGCTTCGGTAGCAGGCACTGCTGCCTTGCCCTGTCGTAATAGTGCCGGCAAGGCATGGGAAAAGACCTCGCCGATAGGGTATTGGTAGTAGCGGCTCATCCAGGTTTGTAGTTCAACAATATCCTCGGGTAGGCAAGGGGTTGGCTCGATGACTTCGCTGATTAGTTTCAGTTTATTAATATCAAATTGGCTTACCTGGCCGGTATTAAGGACTACGCCGATGAGCTGCTGACGACCAAAAGGAACCTTCACCCGCGAGCCGGGTAAGAGTGTATCCGCAATGTGTTTTGGTGCGAGATAATCAAAATATTGTCGGACGGGCCTGGGTACGGCAACCTGTACCGTGACTAAATTATTTGCCTGTGGCATTTTCGGAAAGAGAGAATCTTGCATGGGGCGATACGTTAACAGAACTTTTGTGCTTATGAACAGGTTAGAAATTAAGCTGAGTATTAATTGAGCAAAATTATAATTTTTAAAAGAACTTATGTCTGGAATATCATGTTAATTCTAGAATAATGACGCTAAGGTATTGTTGTTTAGTTATAGCCATCCTTATCCACAATTCCTGTGGATAACTTTGTGGATGAAATGGGAGAATAGAAGAATAATCCGCATGGTTGCTACACTTTTGTTACATTGGTTAAAAATTAACCAATATGTTTTTATTCCTTTTGTATCAATGGGTTACATTGTTTTTATAGGCTTTAACTGTTTATATATTGTTTTTTCAGTCGATAAATAAGGGTTAATGAAATTACTTATATTAGCTGTGAATAACATTCAGAAAAAACAAACAAAAAGGCTTGTATTTCATTTTGAATTTGTTAAAAGCGATTTTTGTTTTTTAGAAATAGCGGCACTTGCCGCTTAATTAATCTGTCCTCTTAATGCATTTTAAGGATTTTACGCATATTTAATAGGGTTATTGCTCATTTGTGGTTGTTTCGTTTGTTTCCTGTCTGTATTGAATTGTTATTTTACTGGAATAGGGATTAGGTTTTTGAGGTTGTAATTCATTTACAGGATATTGCGCTATGCTGAATTTTCCAGAGGCAGGTGTAGACAAGGCTTTGGGGGTAGAGAGTGAAACAGAACCCATTGCATCGGAATTTGGTAGATTGTCGTTATTTTTCAGTTCTTCAAGAATGCCTTCCTGTAGCAGTGATATATCATCTAAATTCCAGAGTCTGGGCTGCCAGCTTTTCTTAAAAAAAGTACTGAGCCAGAAAAGTGATTTTTTGTATTCGATGTCAGAAAGGTTTTGTATCAAAACCGCAGAGCGCCAGGGAACATTGGGTTCGGGGTTGGCTTTAAGCTTTTCCAGGCTGGATAGGAAATAAGGCCCTCCGGCGTTTATTGTGGAAAAAGGCTTTAACAGTTTTTTAGCACATTGGTAATCATAGTTATGCAATATCCAGCGTGCGGCGGCAGGAAAATCATCTTTCGTCGGCTGTAACACCCAGCTTTGTGGCTTAAATGAAACCGGAATGTAAAAGCTGTGTTGCTGCTTTAAGGGGGTAGTTGCATAAAGTGTTTTTATTTTCGAAATTTTTTGGAGCAGGAATTCAGTTTGTTTTAAAGCGGCTGTGTGTGCATCGAAGACGGGTTGCTGATTAAATAAATAGTAAGTATTCAGGCTGTAATCTTTTTCTGCATGGCAGTCAACGATAAATATTGTACTAAGGTCGGGAGGATTAGATGTGTAGCCGGGTGTAGAGTGAGTAAATAGTAGTATTGCAAAGGCAGCAGTAAAAAATTCAAGTTGTTTTTTGTTCAATTTCAGTCCAGTTATACTTTAGTGCATGTGCAGTCCTTGGTACATGTCAATTAGTTTACGAAGCAGGTTAAATAGGGCTAATGAGGATTTATATTTTAGACTATATATTGTGATGTTGTAGATTGGGACGTTATTTTTCGAGCTGGTATTTAGCTGTTTTTGTCCTACAGTTTATAAGGATGCATTATACTGAATAAAACAATACAAAAATAGATATATAACGAGGAGAATTAAATGTCCATTTATAAATGTGAAAAATGTGGGATGGCAATCGGTACCATGACCTGCGGGCAGTGTGATAAAGAGCTGCTGCATGGTACGATAAAAGCCGATGACGGCCACGACGTACATGTTTCTGAGTGCCCGGATGGACACGGTAAAATTAAATCTCCAATGTGTTGCGGCCAGGATATGACAAGCGCTAGCTAATACATTTTTTTTATATTAAAACCACCTTCCACACTAAGGTGGTTTTTTTTGCCTAATTTTTTGTAATCTTTAAATAGCAGAAAAATAGCTGAAAATGGCGGTTTGATTGAAGAAGAGATATGTTAAAATTCAGTACACAAATTAGGCTCTAAAATAAAGAAGAGGGTCAGAAAGAATGGGTTGTTAAAATGGAACGTCAAAAATTACTGGCAGCATCAAAACTTGGGCTTATTAAACAAGAGCAAATTGAGCCGTTATTAAATTTTTTAAACAGCAATGGTTCGGTTGAGCAACACACTGACTCTGAAGAACCGTTGCGCTTTGTTCGCGGCTTTGGCGATATATTTATTACACTCGGTATTGTTTTTGTGATGGTTGCCGGGGCAAAAATAAATATGAGCAGCTATGAAAATATTATTCCCCTGCTTATTTCCATTGTAACGGCGGAGTGGCTAGTTCGTAAAAGGCGCCTGGCTTTACCTGGCATTGCGCTACTTGTTGCTATTATTTATTTTGCCAGTCGTATAGTTAATTTTTCGTTCGCCGATCCGGTATTGATTAATACGCTGTTTCTGACGGTTCTGGCGGTGCTATTTTATTTTCGCTATAAAATGCCTTTTACTCTAATGCCGATTGCGATTGGTGTTATTAGTATGATTAGCATCACGTTTAATGTGGATGTGGATAAGATTCAGTATCTTTCTGCTATATACGGCATTCTCGTTTTTAGTGTTGCAATGTGGTTTGACGCTCGAGATACCGCGAGGGAAAACAGGCTAAGTGATTCTGCTTTCTGGTTGCACCTGCTTGCGGCTCCATTAGTGGTGCATGGGGTGATGATAACTCTGTTAACCTCTGGTGACCTGGTTGAGCAAAAAGAATTGTTTATTGTTGTTTTTTTCGTAATATTCTTTTTGCTGGCATTGTATGTTGACCGCCGGGCGTTACTGGTTTCAAGCTTATCGTATGCCATTTATGCGGTTATCCAGATTGCCAACGACAGCGGACAGGGTATCGAGAACTTAACCTTAATGGTGTTTGTTGCATTTGGTGCCTTTATTATTTTCTTCGGCGCCAACTGGTATAAGGTGCGTAACTTACTGTTTGCCAAACTGTCAGGCTCTTGGCTGTCGCGTTACGTACCGTCTTTTACGCTTAAAAAGGCTTAGTAACGGCAATAAAAATAATAAATAGAAACACAATAACAGCCAAAGCCCAGGTGATAATTTTTTGTTTTCGGCTTCTGCCAAAACGAAATGCCCACAAGCCCAACCCGATATAAATTATTAAGCCGATTATTTTAGCGCCTAACCAGTTACTGGTTAGGGGGTTTTGTGAAGCTATAAAAGCTAAGGCAATCGCACTGGCTAATAAAATGGTATCAATAAAATGCGGTGCAATTTTACTCAGACGGCTATGGAATAAAGGCGATTCCTTTATCATTAAAATACCCCGAGTAAAAAAACCGCCTAGTGACAATAGCACGCAAGTAATATGAATAAGCTTAATTGTGGTATACATATTAAAGCTTTTTTAGAGCGTCTATAATGGCAGCAGGCTCCATCCTTTTTTTGTAATCCGTATCAGCAAAGGCAGCTCGAATAATGCCGCTTTTATCAACAACAAAGGTACCGGGAACAGGTAATTCGTTACGGCCTTTGCCGTTAAACGATTCAATATCAAGTCCGAGTTTTTTATAAACTTTTATCAGGTCGTTGGGCATGGTAAAAAATAGCTTATATTTTTTAATGATGGAGCTATCAAGGTCGCTTAAAATATCAAAAGGGAATTTATCTTTTTTTAATTGTGCTAAGGATTTATCGGCTTGCTGTGGCGTAATTGAAACCAGCGTTG
The DNA here is from genome assembly GCA_964504295.1 of uncultured Thioalkalispiraceae bacterium. Taxonomy (GTDB): domain Bacteria; phylum Pseudomonadota; class Gammaproteobacteria; order UBA6429; family Thiohalophilaceae; genus SZUA-37. Next base: position 1,467 of record CAZDEC010000082.1, on the reverse strand, counting down.
CACCGTATTTTTTAAAGGTTGCAGCATTTTTAGTAAGGGCTCTTAGTTCAAGGTTGCAAAAAGGGCACCATGCGCCACGATAAAAGTTGATTATCACTGGGCCTTTCGCCAGTAAGCTGGAAAGGCTGATTATTTTGCCGTAGGCGTTAGGTAGTTTAAAGTTAGGTGCTTTGTTGCCAACCTTTAAACCTGGTGAAGGCATAGTTCTGGCGAGGTTAGCAGCGGCTTTGGTCATCACTTTAATATCGGCGTCACTAAAATTAGCAGCTTTTTTATCATTTGCTTGTTGCTGCATATACTGGTTTATTTGTTGAGCAAGAGATTCATCGGCGTTGGCTATCGATGCTGTAGTGAGTATAAAACCTAGTGTAAAAACAGATGCAAAACAAATAGCATTGCAATATCGGTAAAACATCATTTTTGCATCCTCTGTAATTGAGCTTGGCTTGAGTATATGCTCAAATAGACAGCAGTACTAGATTACAAAATATAATTAAATTCCGTTAAATCTTATCACAAGGATGAATGTCAACATGTTACAAGGTCAAATTAAAAAAATATTATTGGTGTTAGTTTTAATAACACCCTTTGCGGTTCAGGCAAAAGTAGTTACTAAAGTTATCTCTTATAAGGTCAACAACGCCAGCATGACCGGTTACTATGCCTATGATGATGCTATAAAAGGTAAGCGGCCGGGTGTCCTGGTTGTGCATGAATGGTGGGGGCATAATGATTACGCGCGTAAGCGTGCGCGGATGTTAGCTGAATTGGGTTACAGCGCCTTTGCTTTAGATATGTATGGAACAGGAAAGGTTGCAGCACACCCTAAAGATGCAAAAAAATTCATGATGGAAGTGCTTGGTAATATGGACGCAGCCAGGCAGCGCTATAAAAAAGCAGTGGAAGTTCTAAAAGCTCAGGCGGCAACAGATACTTCACGCATTGGCGCAATCGGTTATTGTTTTGGTGGTGGGGTTGTTTTAGATATGGCGCGCCAGGGGCTAGCATTAAAAGGGGTGGCTAGCTTTCATGGCAGCATTGGAGCCAAACAACAAGCTAAAAAAGGTAATGTTAAAGCCAGTATTCTAGTGTTTAATGGTGCCGATGATTCGTTTGTAACGCAAGAACAAATAGTGGCATTCAAAAAAGAAATGGATAATGCTGATATTAATTATAAGTTTATAAATTACAAAGGCGCTAAACACAGTTTTACTAATCCTGCTGCCGATGCCTTTGGTAAAAAGTTTAAAATGCCGCTCGAATATAATAAAAAAGCCGATGAGCAATCCTGGGCTAAAATGAAAGAATTTTTTGTATCAGTGTTTAAGTAAAGCTGGATTTAATCATAAATAATAGGGTGAAAGTCACTGCTGCCCCGTTAACTTTAAGCCCCTGCTTTGAATATAGAAAGTCTGGTCATTGCGAGCGATAGCGCGGCAATCTTGTTTATATGGGGTATATTCCAGC
>CAZDEC010000081.1:0-12878 GCA_964504295.1 uncultured Thioalkalispiraceae bacterium | reverse complement strand
CCTCTTACTGCATTGAAAACATCATCAACGCTAACATCTAATTTATCGCTGGTTTGTAATTCGTGTGCGAGAATATTAAGCAGCACTTCAGAATCGGAGTCGGTATTTATATGGCGGCGATCTTCTTTAAATAAATCCTGACGTAATTGATCGGCATTGGTTAAGTTGCCATTATGCGCAAGGGTAATACCATAAGGTGAATTCACATAAAATGGTTGCGCTTCGGCAGAGGAAAAACAACCCGCTGTTGGATAGCGAACATGGCCAATTCCCATATTGCCTTTTAAACGCACCATATGACGGGTTTGAAAAACGTCTCGCACCAGACCATTGGCCTTACGCATATATAGCCGGCCATCTTCACAGGTAACAATACCCGCTGCATCCTGGCCGCGATGTTGTAACACAATCAAGCCATCATATAAGTTCTGATTAACTTCCTTATTAGAAACAATACCAATAATGCCGCACATACTGCCCTCTTTTTACTTCATATCAGGATGATAAAATATTACTGTGTTTGGACGGTATAGCCGCAAAGGCGAATTCGTGTCCGTGATAAAAAATTAATTCTTAAAAGTCACTGCTGCCCCATTTACCTAGAGCAATATGACGAAAAATCTAAACTATACTTATCGTAGTTAGTTCTTTTAGCACCATCGGATCTATTCCAGATCCTTGCCTTTGACCTTTGAGTTCGAAAAAAAAGTTAACGGGGCAGTAAACACTCAAAGTATAACCACTAAACAGATATTTTCGATAATTCACTCGATTTAGATACTTATAACTTAAAATCCGTTAAAACTTAAAACTTAAAACTGGATCCAATATTTGCCGGCAAAAACTGCCCCAACCACAAAGCAATACCTTCAAACTGGGACAGTAATAATGAGTCTTGCCACCAGGGTTCTTTTGGCATACTTGATAGCCCGGCTAGCATCACTAAAACAGCAATTATAACCATGCCGCGTAACAGGCCAAACACAACGCCTATAAAACGGTCTGTACCCGATAAGCCAGTCCGATGAACCAGTTGCACCGCAAAATAATTTACCACTACAAATAATATAAGTGATATTACAAATAAAATTCCAAAACCCACAACAACGCGAAAGGTTTTGTCTGCGATTGAATTCAGGAACAGTTCGGCAAATCCGCCTGCAAAGGTTAGCGCCACCCAGAAGGAAACAACCCAGCCGACTAACGATAGCGCTTCTCGAACAAAACCACGTATAAGACTGATAAAGGCTGAAATAAGAATGATACCAATAACAGCAAAATCGATCCAAATCATACTGAAATACTTTCCCGGATTATTAAATAATTGTTATTAAAACTTTATGGATGCGCTATTACTAGCCCTTTGAGCTTTAATTCTGAGACTAATTTTTTTTGTATTTTCACTGCCTGTTCGCGCTTGATTTCAGGCCCGACTCTAACACGATATATATGGCCTTTTGCGGTTTTTACCGATTCGACAAAAGCTGTAAATTTTTTACTGCGAAGTTTGTTTCTTAAACTAAATGCATTTTTACGGTCGCTAAAACTACCCACTTGTATTGCCCATGCTTTAGCGGGTTTTTTTGCTGTAGGTTTGGTTTTAGCGGTAATGATTTGTTTATTAGCGGAAGATTTTGCACTTGATTTATCTTTAGTAGAATTGCCTTTAGCAACTTTTGCAAAGCTTGCGGCTGAAGTTTTATTATCGACAGCACTTTTTGGTGATTTATCATCAATAATAACTCTTGAATCAAAATCGGCCTGTGATTTTATAATAATCGCGGACGATTCAGCTGGCCGGCCGGCATTAGACTTTTGCGAGATATAATCCGGTTTATTTGGAATATTGCTACCAAAAACCGGCATGCCATCGTCCAGTGAGCGTTCGCTGTTTAATAACATTGGGATAAAAATAACCCCGAGCGACACCAGTACAATCGCACCGATAACACGTTGTTTTATTTGCACGGGTTGCACTGAATCGTTGGATTGCTGTTGAACCATGGGCGTATTGTACCAATATCTGAGCGGGAGATTCAGTTATTTTATACCGAAATCCAGTCCATTTTAAACTCGCTAACGCTGTAGAAAGAACCAAAGACCAGGATGATATCATCCCTTAATGCTTTTGATTGCCGTTCTGCAAAGGCGCTGGATAGCTCACTAAAACATTGACTGGTTTGCGGCTTAAATGTGTCCACAATGGCAGCTAAATCAGCCGGCTCAGCTGCCCTTTCGATGGGGGCTTTGACTAGTGCCCAGTGATCAACCAGTTTAGCCATGGGTGACAAAGACTCCAACAAGGCTTTGTCTTTCATCATGCCGACAATTGCATGTATTTGCGTCACTTTATTTTCTTTGAGCTGGGTTTTTCGCATTTCATGTACTATCTGCGCTAGAGATGCAATGCTGTCCGGGTTATGTGCGACGTCTAAAATAATGGTTTTTTCACCTGGGATAATCTGGCAACGACCATCTACCCGTACATCCATTAAGCCCTGCCGCAAATGTGCCTGGCTCACAGGCAAACGTGAATTGAGTAAACCCACCACCTTCAAAACGCCCGCTGCATTTTTATACTGGTGTTCGCCGATTAAAGCCGGCCGGGGCAAGGCACTTCGAATACTGGCATCATCCGACCACTTCCAGTCTAGCGCACCGAGCTGGTAGTTAAACGCCTGGCCAATTCGGTACAGTGGCGCATTGATTTTTTCTGCCTGAACCTGAATGCTTTTGGGCATATCGGTATCACTGCAAACCACCGGCTTTTCACTGCGCATGATACCGGCTTTTTCAAAAGCAATTGTTTCACGTGTATCACCAAGCCAGTCAGTATGATCTAAACCAATGGAGGTAATTAAAGCGACATCAGCATCGATAAGGTTAACCACATCCAGTCGCCCGCCTAGTCCTACCTCAAGTAAAATAACATCCAGCTCGCCGTTTAGTTCGGCTTGATGAAAAATATCAAACGCGGCTAAACTGCCAAATTCAAAATAGGTGAGTGAGATATAAGAATCGTTAAGCTCTCGCGCCGCATCAATGCGTGCAAAACTTTCACATAAGCTGGCATCGTCAATCGGTTGCTGTTTAATACGAATGCGTTCGTTATAGTGATATAAATGTGGCGAGGTATAGCTAGCCACCCGATAACCCGCCTGGGTATAAATAGATTCCAACATGGCAACACTGGAACCTTTGCCATTGGTGCCGGCTACACTGATGACGGGAATATTAAAAGGCTGGGAATAAAGGCGTTGGTAAACCTGCCGAACCCGATCCAGGCCGAGCTCAATTTCGGTAAAGTGAAGAGTTTCCTGCCAGCTTAACCATTGTTGCAGGGTGTTAAAACGCATTGTGACGAGACCAATGCATTATAGAAAAATAAAATTTAAGCCGCAGGTTGATTAGTCAACATGGTTAGCAGCCGTGCAATGGTGTCACGCATATCACGACGATTAACGATCATATCAACTGCACCGTGCTCAAGCAAAAACTCACTGCGTTGAAAGCCCTCGGGTAAGGTTTCGCGCACGGTTTGTTCAATAACTTTAGGCCCGGCAAAACCAATTAAAGCTTTTGGTTCGGCAATATGAATATCACCTAACATTGCAAAGCTTGCAGAAACACCGCCCATGGTTGGGTCGGTTAAAACTGAAATAAATGGAATACCCTGTGCACGTAAACGCGCCAACGCGGCACTGGTTTTAGCCATCTGCATCAATGAGAACAAGGCCTCCTGCATACGTGCACCGCCACTGGCAGAAAAACACACCAGCGGAATGCGATGTTGAATGGAGGTATTAACGGCACGCACAAAACGTTCGCCAACAACCGAGCCCATTGAGCCACCCATAAATTTAAATTCGAAAGCGGCGGCAACCAGAGGCACTTTTTTAACCTGACCCATCATAACGATAAGCGCATCGGTTTCTCCGGTATTTTTTTGTGCTTGAATCAGCCGGTCTTTATATTTTTTTAAATCTTTAAATTTAAGTGCATCGACCGGAACAATATCTTCACCAATCTCGACACGCGGCTCTTTATCTAAAAAACCTTCCAGGCGACGACGGCCACCAACACGCATATGGTGGTCACACTTAGGGCAAACATCAAGGTTACGTTCTAACTCCGCGCGATATAAAACCGCATTACATTCAGTACATTTCGCCCACAAACCTTCGGGGACAGAATTACGCTTGTTACCATCTGCACGGATACCTGTCGGTAATAATTTAGTAAACCAGTTCATCTGTTTTCTCGATACTCTTTGTTTTCTTAATTTATTATTTTAGGCGGAATCGATTCCGACACGTAATTCCTGTATAAAACTGCATACTGCTGTCTTTATTTTATCAGAATCTGCAGCGTTTGCCTCTATTCGTTTCACAATTGCACTGCCCACCACAACGGCATCGGCTACTTTAGCCACCCGCTGTGCAGATTGCGCATCGTTAATGCCAAAACCCACGCCCACGGGCATATCGGCATAGGTTTTAATTTGTTTCACTTTATCGGCGACTTCATCGGTATTCAAATGCCCGGCACCAGTTACGCCTTTCACTGATACATAGTAGATAAAGCCACCGCCAGCATGCGATATTTTCTGCATTCTTTGTGCATTGGTAGTGGGCGCGATAAGGAATATTGCGTCTAAGCCTTTGTTTTTAAAGGCTGCAATATAGTCTTCGGCTTCTTCCGGGGGAATATCCACGGTTAAAACACCATCTACACCCGCTTTGGAGGCTTTATCGGCAAATTCGGTATAGCCCATCACTTCGATGGGGTTCAGATAGCCCATTACTACGATAGGCGTATCGCTATCAGTTTTGCGAAATTCAGCGACCATATTCAGCACATCAGTCAAACTAGTGCCGTATTCCAAAGCGCGCTCCATGGCCTTTTGGATTACCGGGCCTTCGGCCATAGGGTCTGAAAACGGCACGCCTAGCTCAATAATATCGGCGCCTGCCTCAACCATGCTATGCATTAGCGGCACGGTGGTTTCTGGCTTAGGATCGCCTGCCGTAATATAAGGAATAAGCAGTTTTTTGCCTGCGGCAAGCTTTTGCTCAAATCGAGCAGCAATTCGGCTAATTGTTATCTTACTCACAGCTCAATTCCTTCGTGTGTTGCCACTGTGTGAATATCTTTATCGCCACGCCCGGATAGATTCATAATAATAATTTGATCTTTAGACATGCTTGCGGCCAATTTAGAGGTATAGGCCACGGCATGACTCGACTCTAAAGCCGGTAAAATGCCTTCAATGCGGGTTAAATCGTGAAACCCTTGCAGCGCTTCGGTATCGGTGACCGAAACATATTCTGCCCGACCAATATCTTTTAACCAGGCATGCTCAGGGCCAACGCCAGGGTAATCTAAACCGGCTGAAATAGAATGGGTTGGGATGATCTGGCCATTACTGTCTTCAATTAAATAGGTACGGTTGCCGTGTAATACACCCGGATCACCGGCACACAGGGCTGCGGCATGACGCCCCGTTTCAATGCCATCACCGGCCGCTTCCACGCCGTACATTTGCACATCGGCGTCGTCTATAAAGGGGTAAAACAGGCCAATGGCATTGGAGCCACCGCCAATACAGGCGACTAAAGCATCGGGTAAGCGGCCTTCGTGTTGCAGTATTTGCTCGCGTGCTTCGCGGCCTAAAATCGCCTGAAAATCTCGCACCATCGCCGGGTATGGGTGGGGCCCAGCTACTGTGCCAATAATATAAAAGGTATCGTCGATATTCGTTACCCAGTCACGCATCGCTTCATTAAGCGCATCTTTAAGCGTTTGCGAACCCGAGGTAACCGGCACAACCGTGGCACCGAGTAACTTCATGCGATACACATTCATCGCCTGACGTTGGATATCTTCCGCGCCCATATACACCACGCATTCCATGCCCAGTTTTGCCGCCACCGTGGCAGAAGCAACGCCATGCTGCCCGGCACCGGTTTCGGCGATAATACGTTTTTTACCCATGCGTTTCGCCAGCAAGGCCTGGCCAACGGTGTTATTCACCTTGTGTGCACCGGTATGGTTTAAGTCTTCACGTTTTAAATATATCTTCGCGCCACCAAGACGCTCCGACCAACCCTGTGCATAATAAAGTGGCGACGGGCGACCAACATATTGCTGTAGTTCAAAATCGAGTTCTTTTAAAAATTCAGGATCCTGAATATATTTGTCATACGCTTGCTGTAATTCTTCTAATGGCACCATTAAGGTTTCGGCAACAAACTTGCCCCCATAGGTTCCGAAGTGCCCTTTTGCATCGGGCAAATTATATTTCGCGTTCTGTTTACTATCTTGTGTCACGCGTTTACTACCTCTTTTACAAATGCCGCCATTTTGGCCGCGTCTTTAATGCCCTTTTGTTGAATTTGATCAACAACTCGCTCGATGCCACCACTGACATCCACTGCATAAGGGTTTACCTGTTTAATGGCACTGGCAACATTATCGCTGGATAAGCCGCCCGCTAAAATAATGGGCGTAGATAACGAAGCCGGAACACGCGCCCAGTCAAAGCTCGAGCCGGTTCCACCAGGGGTGCCTTTTTCGTAGCTGTCTAATAAAAGCGCCGACGCACCTTGATACGTATCGGCAACAGCTTGCAGCTCGGTGCCCGGCTTCATTCTAACCGCCTTTAAATAAGGCATGCCGTATAAGGCACATTGCTCAGCGGTTTCGTCACCGTGAAACTGCAAGGTGTCGATGTTTGTGGATTGTAACACCTGTTGAATCAACTCCTGAGACGAATTTACAAACAAGCCAACACAGGAAACAAAGGCCGGCAACTGCGCCATAATTTCAGCCGCCTTGTCTATTTCGATATTTCGTGGGCTTGGTGGGTAAAACACAAAGCCCAGCGCATCCACTCCAAGGCGCACGGCTTCGAGGGCATCCTCTAAACGAGTGATACCGCAGAATTTAATTCGAGTTCGTAAAACAGAATGTGTCATAGCCAATGTGCAAGTAGCCAAGATAAAACGTGATTATATCAGAAAATTATCGGCTTCGTTGTAGCTGTTGGGGCTTGAAAAAAGATTAGTAATACGAGGCTTGGTCGCAATCACAGTCAATAAAAATCTGGGCGAAACGCAAGGCAGTACATAAAGATGTTGCTGCATTAATCTTTAACTTTATAATTCCTGTAGTTTATTGTGAATTACAGGGAATTGTCTTACAAAAGAAATTTTCTGCAACCTTAAAAGCAAAAATAGTCACTCTACCTTTGGCGTTGCATCTTACCTTTTTAATCTATGGGAACGATCTTCAAGCATTATTTTAATAATTTTATTATCAAGACATGAGCGCATAAAGTCATTCATCGGCTTCATGTCCTCAGTATTATAAAATTCAAGCATTAATTGATTAAATTCAAGTTGTCGCTTAGCGGGTAAATTAATGGCTGGATACCCTTCATCTAACAGTATGGCGTTCATCATAAACCCCCCCATTCTTTTATTAACATCGTAAAAAAATTGTTTTTTTGACATCTCTAAAAAAACAAAAATAGCTTTATCATAAATATCATTAATTAATTGAGCATTATCTTCCATTTCTTCAAATAATTTTGGAAGATGTTTGCTGTCAGGAGGCGTATATTCAGTGCCTCCAATATTAACTCCTCCTGAGCGGAATGCGCCCCATTCCAATGCTTCTTCCTTTGCTGCTATTGAATATAGTTTGCAAGCGTACTCAGCGCTAAGAATAAAGCTATCTTCCTTAATTGATGATAAAAGATGATCCCAGGCTTTGCCTTGATTGATGGTGATTTGCTAATCATTTACTTTATGGCCACCAACTGTAATTCCATCGAGTAATGTTTGTACTTCGGGTAGTGTCATGGCAATACCTTCAAGATTTACCGCGTCACAGACAAACACAGCAACTTCTCGCTGGGCAAGCATAAAAGCTTTCCCAAAATCAGGCTTCATTTTCCATTTTTTATCTATTGGAGCCATGTTTTTTCCTAATACCATCAATGTTGATTTAAAAAGATAATTTTACCGTAAACCTCATGAGATGCAAATCTAGCAGCACCTTTATGTACGCGGCGCTTTTTATCGCCAGAATTAAATTACCTTGTCATGGCATTAGTGATTATCAAAATCATTATGCGGTGTTGCCAAACTGACTGAAACATACATTTCCAGAAGTGCTTGCTTCATCGATTCAGGCTCTAAAACATAACGCACATTCATGTTTTTTACTCTAGTTTTTTGTGCGATAAATATGGGGCTAAACTGAGGGTCATTTTCCAGAGCTGAACACAATGGCAAGTGTGTAAAAGCGGCAAAGTTGAACGAATTGCTATATTTTCTTTTAATTCCATTCAATTATAAAGTATATTGTTATTATGCGTAATTGGTATATACTATTAAATATATACCAATATAACAAGGTCGTAATATGAGCGCACAAATAGCTAAAATATTTATGAACGGGCGTAGCCAAGCTGTCCGTTTACCTAAAGAATTCCGCTTTGATACTGACGAGGTTTATATTACGAAGCAAGGGGATAACATCATTATTTCAGCAAAGGAACCAACCTGGGATGAATTTTTTGATTCTAAGACTGCTTTCGGTGATGACTTTTTACAAGAACGACTCGATGAGCAGCCACAAGAAAGAGATTTTGATTGATGTATATGCTTGATACCAATATTTGTATTTATGTTTTAAAAAATCACTCTGATAAATTAAGGCATAAATTTAAAGTGACAAAAGATATTTGCATTTCTTCAGTTACATACGCAGAGCTGTGCTTTGGTATAGAGAATGGGAGTGATAATTTAAAAGAAGAGCGATGGCGACAACTTGGAATTTTTACACAAAGATTATTAATAGATCCTTTAGATGAAAACTCAGGTAAACACTATGGTTCAATTAGGGCTCAGCTTAAAAAAGATGGTACACCTATTGGTAATAATGATCTTTTAATTGCAGCTCATGCTCGCAGCATTGATGCTGTACTTGTTACAAACAATGTTCGAGAGTTTAATCGAGTACCAAATCTTGTCGTTGAAAATTGGATTTCTAATTAGAGCTTTAAAATATAACGTCAGCAATAACTGGCAATTTTAAGCATGATTATTTATTTGTGCTAAATGTGCTGAGGTTCAGGCCTTGAACTACAACTTTCTATAAGAAACATCGCTTTCTCTAATGGCACGGAGCAGATTTATTTAATCATCCAACCCCATAAAACACACTGCACTCGTTTATTTCTAATATTTTTTTAGGTCTGTGTAGTGGCATAGTTAATTTGGCCACCTAACAAGAGGTGATATTATACACCTCGTAACATGATAGGTAGCCAAATTAACTATGCCACTACAGTTGTCGTATTTTAAATAAGCAAGCGATTATCTTTCGGAGAGAAGATTTTAAGCAAGCATTGAGAACTCCTCGACAACAATTTCAGGCGCAGTGTTATGCATGATTTTGTGGGGATCCGTCAGGTACTGACCCCAATTTCCCCAATTTTTTATTTTATTAAATGCTCATATTTCTTATCGGTTAGCGTCTTTAGGAAAGCAACTATATCGTTAATTTCAAGTTCACTAAGCCCCAGATTCCCAAGCTCATCAGTATTTTTTGTTACATCCACTTCTGCAGAATCCCAAGTATTTCCTGTTTCTGGATTTATTGCTCCCGCAACATCTCTACTATTATAGAAATTCACAACCGTTGATAGCTCATTAAAAACCCCGTTATGCATATAGGGTGAAGTTACTGCAACATTTCTTAAGCTTGAAACACGAAAAGCACCTTTTAGCCCTTCATCCTCTACATCCTTATTATTAAACAATCCATTATCAATAAAGTCGTTGCCTTTGCCATTATTGGAGCGAGCTAGGTTATTTTTAGGAACACCTAAATTGTCGTAAGTAAAATCAGTGAATAAACTGTCCGACTTACTGCTATCTTTTGATGGCACAGGGTGACAGGCTACACAATTACCTTTATTTTCGGCTATAAAAAGCTCCATTCCCCGTTGTTCAATATCTGATAAAACAACCTCTCCCCGAAGAAACTTATCAAATTTTGAATTGAATGGAGAAAACTCTTCTGTACGTTCAAAAGCTGCTATCGCATCTGCAATGGCATCAAATGCTTTATCTGTTTCAGAAAATATGTCATTACCATAGATTACTTGCATGGAGTTTGCATACTTGTTCATAACAGTTAAAACAACACCTTCCTTTGTATTCTGCATTTCAACTGGGCTTATGAAAGGCTGTTTAGCCTGCTCAATGATATTGGTCGCTCTCCCATCAAGAAAAGCACCACCTACAAATAGTTGTTCTGCTTCATCAAAATGAAAATCTGGATTGAAGGCAGTATACATTGCAGATGGCGCATTAATATCACCGAGCGAGATTTGATCTTGCCCTGTTGATACCGAACCAGGGCTTGTACCATTGTTGCTCGTTATATTTATTGTCGAATCTATAAATGCATGTTGACTATCATGGCAGCTAGCGCAGGATTGAGTTCCATCTCTAGATAACGATACATCATTAAAAAGCTTACGACCCAAATCTTCTTTTGATGAATTTGATTGTTCGTTACATCCTGATAGCAGAATTGCCATTGATACAAAAACTATTTTTTTCATAACTATACCTATTGACTTAAATCTAAATGATAATACTTCTCATTTAGATTTAAGTCAATAGGTATAGTTATTCTGTCTAATAATTACCATAATTGGCAACCAAAAACGTGCGGCGCACACGGCCTATTGGTTATCCAAGAGAGCAAAGCGAACGAATTAATGTACTTGTTAGACATTTTTACATTCAATATCGTTTGAGGTTAGAGTAAAAAATATTTTACCAAAGATGCTTAACTATGAGCTTTTACTCTGCCCCTATTTATCGTGTTAATGCTTTATTAACTTAAGCCAGTTCGGTTTATCGGTAAATATTTTTCGGCTATCATAAGCTAATCGATGCGTGCCATGGCAGCGAGCACAAGCAAGAACAGCTAATGTACCCAGGTTTTCTCCCTGTTCTTTAAGAGTACCCGTCCTTAAACTTTTCTCCAGACGTTTTATTGTTAGTTTAATTTTATTGCCGGGGTACTCACGGCTATCTTTTTTATGGCAAGTAGAACAGGTTTCGCCTAATGCATTCATGCCTTTCGTTAGCTCCGATAAGGAAGATAGTGCGATGTCCTTCATTCCGTCTTTAGTCGCTATTTTAATCATGTTTACCTGTTGGGTAAGTTTTTTCATGTGTTTATTAAGTGGGATTGATGTGTTGAGTTCCATTGAAGAAAAATCGGGAGCACGATATTTTATAGCAGTGATAACACGGTAATTCGAATGACAGGAATCACAATTTTTATTTAAATCATCAAGTGCAATAGATACATCATGATAGTTATTATTTTTGATACTCTTTTGCAAATGGTTAATAATTTCTGTATTGAGTTTGTTCTTCCACTCTGGAACCATCTCAGCAATTTTCAGGTAATGTTTACTTAACCGCATGGCCCATTTTTCCATGTTTTTTGGATCTACGTTGTTGGAATAAAACCTTACTGCCTGTATTTCACGTCGCAGTTTAAACATATTGTGCAACCAAACCTGACGCTTATTTTCGGGTTTATACCATTGAGCCAGTGATGCAGGAGGGCTTTTTATTACGATTACCCGATCCTTATGGATATAGATAATGCCAGCAACAATGGCAACAATCAGGAATTGAAGAAAAATAAAATATGTCCATCGCATAAGGCTTCTGTCTCTTCTGCTGGTGGTTAAAACAATAATTATTGATATAACCAGTTTATAGATAGCTTGTGTTTTAGTCTTAAAACTCATGCTTCTTTACACCTAACGACCAAGCTGTGCGGCGCAAACGAGCGCCTTATAGATGCTTAATTAAGATGCACTTGATTTCCACTTTATCATTTCTTTTGTTAGTGAAGATGAAATTGATTTATATTCACTATCATTCCCAATTGCTACTTCAGCCTCAGTTTTTTTACCCGCTAAAGCTAAACTAAGTACGTCTGCTGCAGTTTTGTGGAAATTTGCATGTAAATTTTTAATTGTTTCGTAATGCTCTGATGTTTTTTCACTAGCAGAACATGAATATAACCATTTTCCAAAGTCACATTGGTTATCTTGACAAACCACAGAAGGTGTCCACTCACTTTGTCCGGTTTTTATGGCATCGATTAGTCGTTGTTTCCACATTCCATGTGCACCAATACCCTTTGTAATAGCATCTTTAGTACTCATATTGTTCTCCTGATTTATATGTTATGTATGTATCATTGTTTATCGGAAAATGTAGTGATTTCTTTAATGCATCTAACGTCAACAATGAGGGGCAAACGAAGCACAGCGTAGTTTGTGTCCGAACGAGCACCTTATGCATTTTTACTAAAACGCCCAATAATTGATTTACACGAATTTTCAATTTTATTCCTGTAATAGGTTTTTATTTCAGAAAGCTCATTATCGCACTGTTTTAACCACTTAGTTGAGCAGTTTTCTCTGGCTTTGCCATAAGGGATATAGTCTGTTTCTGAGCATACTTCAATAAATATTGTAAACTCTTCGTCACATTCATTCTTTCCCAGCTCAAAGCGAAGAGAATTAAGTTTAGAAACATTATGCAGATAATCACCATCTTCAGCCAATATTGATTTGGCTAGTGATACTGCTTCAGTGCATAGCTGAGCATGTTTCTCTTCATTTAGTGTTGTTCTGGACATTTTTATTTACGCATAACGATCAAGCTGTGCGGCGTGAACGAAGCGCAGCGTAGTGAACGTCCGAACAAGACATAATGATTCCCCCTTAAGGGAGCCGATCTCCGTCCTACGTGGATTAGCTA
>CAZDEC010000080.1:0-12924 GCA_964504295.1 uncultured Thioalkalispiraceae bacterium | reverse complement strand
AGCATGAATGCGACAGTTTGCGCGAACGTTATCAAACCTTTAAATCTCATTTTCGTAATATGCAGGTTATGGAAAAATCCGATATAGCTGTAATTGAACCGACGGTGGTTGAAGGCCGCAAGGAAGACATTGTTGCATTAGGAATGCTAGACGAATATACCGCGGTTGACTATGGGGCACTTGCAGACTCATTTGTTGAACAAGCCAAAACAGTCAGTGATAAAACCGTTGATGTGCATCTTGAAACCCATGTTGATAATATCGAAAAGAGCGCTTCAGGTTATCTGGTTAAAACATCAAAAGGTGAGTTTCAGGCAAAATTTGTTGTTGTTTCTGCTGGCGGACATAGTCTGTTATTTGCGCACCGGATGGGTTTTTGTTTGCAGTATTCCTGTTTACCGATGGCAGGTAGTTTTTATTACACTCCAACGATGTTAAATGGGAAAGTTTATACCGTGCAAAACGAGAAGTTACCGTTTGCCGCAATTCATGGTGACCCTGATGTGCTGGTGCCAGGTAAAACCCGTTTTGGCCCGACAGCCTTAGTGTTACCAATGCTTGAACGTTACAATATGAAAACAGTTTTCGATTTCTTGCAGGTTATAAAATTTGATAGCAATGTAGCTAAAGTGATGTGGGATTTAATGAAAGTTTCGGATATTCGAAATTATATTTTCAAGAATTTTCTATTTGAAATACCCGTGGTGCGTACGCGTTTATTTTTAAAAGATGCCCGAAAAATTGTACCTGAAATGCAGTTAAGTGATTTAAGTTTCGCTAAAAAAATTGGCGGCATACGTCCGGTTATGATTGATAAAGTAAAACGCGTGCTTCATTTGGGTGAAGCAAAAATAAATACCGGGCAAGGTGTTATATTTAACATGACGCCATCACCGGGCGCAACAAGTTGTTTGGGTAATGCTGAAGGCGACTTAAAAATAATTGTTGAGCACCTTAAGTGCAAGTTTAAAGAAAAAGAATTTAACGAAGTATTACATAATCAATAATTATTTTTTGATACCAAAATTTATTCCGATCGATAAGCGTTGTTCCATGCTTTTATTTTCAGTCACTTCATGTAAACAATCCGGTTTGAACAAAACCAGTCGCCCTTCCTTTGGAGCAATATTTTTTTTCTGTCCATTGTGGCTTAATATTAAATGTCCTGAATTGTCTGGGACTTTAATGTAATAAACACCAGAAAGTAATTCGTCATCGTCATCATGTGTATGCGGTATTGTAACACTGCCTGGAGGCATATCATTAAACCAGAAACCTATGTCTAGATTTTTATCTAATTCCAGTGTTGTTTGCGCGCAAGCGTTAGCAAACTCAAGAATCAGAGCGAGTGATGGTATTAATGCCTTGTTGATGTATATGTTTTCGTAGCGGCCATTAAATAAATGTGTACGTTGAATATTTTCGGAGTGACTTTGGTCTGTATATTCGACTAGTATTTGTGGATTGATGCTGCTTGAAGAGGGCAGTTGGAAAGTGGAAAATTTGAACGAGGTATTTTGAAACATTGTTTGAGCTAACGGAGATAGGGTTAAAATTATATTAAGAATATTAAATAAAACTTAATCATATAATAAATCGTATTTGTCGCTGTCTTTTGAATCGGCTTTGTTGATGGGTTTGCCGGATATAATAAAATCATCAAGCATTTTAAAGAGCAGGCCACGTTGAATAGGTTTAGAAATAAATTCATTTGCACCAAGGCGCATTCCCCAGAATTTTTCAGTGGCTTGTTCGTTACCGCTCATAATAATGATTGGTATATCTTCAGTGCGAGCTTCTTTGCGTAATAGTCGGGTTGCTTTAAAGCCATTGATACCGGGCATAACAATATCCATTAGAATAAGATCGGGCTGGTATTCTATGGCAAGTTCAATACCGCGTTTGCCGTCAGATGCGGCAATTGTTGAATAACCTGCTTGTTCGAGTATTGTTTTGAGTGCGTGAACAACCGTTCTGGAATCATCGATAATCAGAATCGTACGATCCGTAACCGATTCACGTTGCTTTGAGCGTTGTTCTTTCTTCTTGTCTGGACGTAAAAAGAGATTTCTGAATGCTGAGTGGCCCATGTCTTAATTCTTTTTAGTAAGGTTTTGTACCACAATTCTAACATTGTAGCGAATAAACGCATAGCAAATTAAATGGTAATTTTTAGCACATAATCTCAGAATGTTTTAATATATAATCTATTGAATTTGTTAAAAATAGTGCCTTCTGAGTGTTATCGTAAGCCTGAGTGGGTTAACCTGATTATATGTTTAAAATGAGACGCAGTACTGTAAGTATGAAAACAATTTTTTCGAAACAGGCGGTTACGCTTATTGTTGGTTTGAATCTGTTTTTGTTCGTTTTTTATGCGGATACTGTAAAACAATTATTTGATTTCTGGTCGGTGTCCTACGGCTATTCCCATGGCATTTTACTATTTCCTCTGGCCATGGGTATTTATTTTTATGAGCTCTATAAAAAACCACAGCTTAGTCGGGCTTATCTGAATATATATAGCATTTTAGGTTTACTGGTGTTGATTTTAATCTGGTTTGTTGCCGATATATTGAGCATTCAGGTTATTGAATTTTTTGCCTTTTTTTTAATATTGTTTTTGTTTAATTTCATATTAACCACAGAGCATTTTAAAAATTTAAATCAATTGTTTAGTAATTTAAACCATCTTTGGCCATTACTGCTTATCCTCTTTACCTTGCCACTTTGGGATTCCATATCTGAAGTACTTCGCTATATTGAAACCCCAGTGGTTGTTTTAGCTTTGAATGCTTCTTTTATTGATGCCGTTCAGGATGGTTTTTTAATCTATATTCCTGCGGGTACTTTTCTGGTTGAAACGAGTTGTAGCGGTTTTAATCAATTCATTGTCTCTATACCGTTAGCGGCGTTGTATCTTTATTCACGAGATTTGAATCTTGCCAAGGGCTATAAATTTATCTCGATATTGCTTTTTCTGGCTGTAATTTTCAATATTTTGCGTATTTATATTATTGTCGTTGTAGGTCATCTGACACATATGAAATCCCCTCTAATAGAAGAGCATGAGTATTTGGCGTGGATTATTTATGGTATTGGTATTTTTGCACTGTTTTACTGGTGGGATAAAAAATTAGTTAACTCTGCTGAACATTCGAAGCCAGGCAGGGTTGTAAAAAAAGTTACGTACAATATTGATATAATGAGTCTGCGCAAGCCGGTTATTGTACTGATGATGACTTTGTTAATTGGGCCGATAGTAACTTTTACCTATGCAAATTATAGCGACAGTACACTGTTAAATGTACAACGTTTAGAGGACGAGCTTTTCTGGAAAGATTCATCGCAGCCCACCATATTTGCTCCCGACTATGACAAAGGTGATGTAGTCTATTTTCGACATTTAGCTAATTTAACCGGGCAAACGGTTAGTTTGTATATTAATTATTTTATTCGCCAGGGGCAGGGGCATGAGGCTATTGACGGCTTAAATCGTCTCGTTAGAGAAGATCAAGGCTCGATCATTCAATCTCAGCGTCGTTTAGTAGAACTCTCGCTATCGGAAAAAGTTTCAGTGAATGAGTCGATTGTCAGGCTTAAGAAGGGAGAGTTATTTATTATTTGGCAATGGTATTTTACTAATGGCTTACATATTAGCAATAGTATGGATGCGCGTTATAATAACTTAAAGACAATATTAAAAAACAGGCCTCAAATATCAAATATTGTTGTTAGTAAAAGAGTAACAACAACTGAAATACAAACGCGAAAAAGCTTAAGATTATTTCTTTTGGACAACTTATCGGTATTAGAGCGATCTTTAAGGTAACCATAATTTTTTCGTAGTGCTATTTAATACCGCAATTAAGCATAATTGACTTTAATTTTTAGTATTATAGTGCTCTGAGACCGTAACGATGTTGGGTGATTTGCTGTAGAGCTATTTATTTATAATTATCAATAGTTTATAGTACGGGACTTATTTAAAGTATGAACAATTTAAATGCTATATGTAGTATAATGCTGAATATATAATAGTAATCAAAGGCTTAGATTGGTTATTGGTATTTTGCGAAAGTAGTGAGTGAAAAATTTAATTTGAGGGTTAAATATATGAATTCCAGGAATATTTTGAGAGCTGTTTCCAGTCTTTTTATCGCTGTTGTTATTACTTCATGCAGCAGTACACCAAATTCTGTCGCTCCTGATGATGATGCGGTTTTGCCTGCTAATGTATCAGAATATCTTATTGGTGCAGGTGATCAATTAAACGTTTTTGTCTGGCGGAATGCCGAAATTTCAGTAACGATTCCGGTACGGCCTGATGGGCGAATTTCAACTCCTTTAGTTGAAGATATGGTTGCCGTTGGTAAAACACCAACCCGGTTGGCGCGTGATATTGAAAAACGTATTTCCAAATATATACGTAATCCCCAGGTAACAATTATTGTCACCAGCTTTGTTGGTTCTTTGAAACAGCAGATTCGTGTTATAGGCGAAGCGGGTAATCCTCAAGCACTTCCGTATAAGCAACAACTTACTCTACTCGATGTAATGATAAAAGTAGGTGGTTTAACAGAATTTGCCGCTGGTAACAAAGCCAAGCTTATTCGCAAAATAAATGGTGCGAATATCGAAATATCAGTCAGGTTAGATGATCTTATTAAAGATGGCGATATTAGTGTCAATCGCAAAATGCACCCAGGCGATATTTTAATTATTCCTGAATCGTGGTTTTAAATTTACTTTTCTAAACACAACAATTTCTTTCGACGATCTTTAAGTAATTTATAGATGTTTTCTTATGCGTGATCAACTTATACAACTGTTAACTTATGCTCGAGGTATGTGGCGATATCGATGGTATGGCTTACTATTAACCTGGGTAGTTGCAATTATAGGTTGGGCTGTTATTTATACCATTCCCGATAGATATCAGGCGACTTCTCGAGTTCAAATTGAGCAACAATCCGCATTAAGCCCATTGCTTAAAGGCTTGGCGGTGGATACCAATATTCTTGCAAAAGTTAACCTGATGACACGTATTATAATGAGTCGTAGAAATCTTGAGAGTATTATTGAAAGTACCGATTTAAAAAAATATGCGGTTACACCTGAAAAAAAGCTGGATCTTATTTCTAGTTTACAAAGGGGGATATACATATCCAAACCACGCAAAGGACGAGCATCAATTTTTACTTTTTCATTTAGCCATACGGAACCATATATTGCAAAACAGGTTCTTGATAATATTTTAAAAACTTTAATTGATGGTGCAGTGCTTGATAGTTTTACTGATAAGAAAAGTGCTCAGAAATTTTTAGTCGAGCAAATTGAACAACAAGAGATTCGTTTAACTGTTGCTGAAGAAAAATTAGCAAGTTTTAAACAAAAAAATGTTGGTTTAATGCCGAGTGATGGTTTGGGATATTATTCCCGTTTACGGGCAGCCTATGATAACCGAGATAAACTAAAAAGTGATATACGCATAATTAAAAACAAGTATGAATTATTAAATAAACAATTAAAAGGTGAAGCGCCTGCGTTCGCCGGGGACAGTGATATAGATAAGCAAATTCGACAGCAGACGATTGCTTTGGATGAATTGCTTCTTAAATTTACCGCTCAACATCCAGATGTGATTGCTAAGCGCCAAATAATTGAACAATTATCAAAGAAAAAGATAAAAAATTCAGAACAGATTGGTAATAAGTTAGCTAATAGTAATGGAGCTAAGAAAAACGCTTTATCTTTAAATCCGGTCTATCAAGATACCAAAATTGCACTTAGTGCCACAGCCGTTGAGCTGCAAACACTGCAATCAAAATTAAATGAGCAAGTTATAAAAATAAAAAAATATGAAGCTTTGGTTGATACTATTCCAGAAGTTGAAGCTCAATTGGCGCGATTAAATCGTGACTACCAGGTTATTAAGAAACAATATGAAGCTTTATTAGGACGATTAGAGTCGGCCAAGCTTTCGGTGTCCGCTGATAAGGGTGGAGAGAATGTTAAATTTAAAGTGATCGACCCTCCTTATGTTCCAGTTAAACCGGCAAGCCCCAAACGTGGTTTACTTTTGTTGGCTGCTCTTGCTGCTGGTATTGCGGCAGGGCTGGGATTAATGTTTCTACTTTATATGTTAAGACCCGTTTTTATTACTACGATGGAATTAAATGAAAAACTGGGTTTACCTGTTTTGGGGTCGGTTAAAATTCGCTGGTCTGAGGCGCAAAGAGAAAAGCTTAAATTTGAACTGACCAAGTTTTTAGTTGTTGCGGGCTGTTTGCTTATCATCTTTGGTTTCGTGTTTATTTTTAAAGATAGTGGAAGTTTTTATGTGCAGACAGCGATATTAGGCAAGGGTGTATAGCCATGAGTATAATTGATAAGGCAATGAAAAAATTGCAGGAAAGTAAAGCGAATACTGCGTCGAATCACATACCACCCAATATTAAAACGACTCGGTATCGGTCTAAAATTCCTAATAATAATTCAAATCAATGTAAAGTGCATATTGATCGTGAGCAATTAATAAAAGCAGGCCTTGCTATATCATCAGCAGACGGTAGCATGATAGTGGACAATGCCTTTAGGCGAATTAAACGACCAATACTTGCCAATGCTTTTGGTAAAGAATCCGCTTTAATTGAAAATGGCAATATTGTTATGATCTGTAGCTCGTTGCCGGGTGAAGGTAAAACCTTTAATGCTATTAACATATCAATGAGTATCGCTATCGAATTAGATAAGACGGTACTCCTGGTAGACGCAGATTTACCTAAACGTACTACCTCCAAATTATTTGGCTTGGGAAACGAAGTTGGTTTAATGGACGTTTTGGTTGGCGAAGAGAGTTTAACGAATGCAGTGGTCAGTACAGATTTACCAGATTTTAAAATCTTACCAGCTGGTCGAAAGCATGAACATGGTACTGAACTTTTAGCAAGCGATAAGATGTTCAACCTGATTACTGAGCTGTCTGAACGCTATAAAGATCGAATTATTATTTTTGATACACCGCCTCTTTTAATTACTTCAGAAGCTCAGGTTCTTACTGGGCTTGCTGGACAAGTTGTTTTGATTGTTGAAGCAGACCGTACACTAAAACATGATGTGGAAGATGCTGTTAATATTCTAGATCAATCTAAACCGATTGGTCTGGTTTTAAATAAAACTCAAATAACCACGGGATCTGATTATTATGGTGATTCCGCCTATGGTGTATCTTGAAGATGAATTTAGCTAATCGACGATTAATACCTTTAGTTGAATTGAATACAATTACATTTATTCAATCGCTGGCAATTTTTTTATTAATACTTTTATTGCTCGAAAGTTCATTTGCCGGTGAAATTAAATTTATTCCATCTATTGGCGTTACTGAAAATTATTCGGATAATGTTACCTTAGCACCCAAAGGTCAGGAAAAGAGCGATTTTGTAACAGAACTATCTCCAGGGTTTACTCTGCAAATGGACGGTAAACGTTTTGATGCAAATGTTAATTATACGTTACAGGATTTACGCTATTCAAAAGATAGTAGCCGAAACCAAACCTATAGCCAGTTCTCAGCGAATAGTTCCGCTGAGCTTGCCGAGGATTTTTTATTTTTTGATGCTAATGCAAATCATACACAGCAAGTAGTTAATGCGGACCAACCCATAGGCTTTAATAATATAGCCGTCACCACCAACCTTACAAATGTAACAAGCTATAGTTTTTCTCCCTATTTTAAACATTCTTTTTCAAATACCGTCGAAGCGCTTGTTCGATTCACACAGTCAAGTGTTGACTATCGACTTGACCAACTACCCGACTCAACGCAAACAGGTACTCAGATACAATTAAATAGTCCTGCTCGTACAACCGGGTTTAGATGGGCTCTAAACTTTAGTCAACTAAAAAATAACTATAAATCTATAAGTGATACTGAATATAAGCAAGGGAATATTGAGTTGGGTTATAGGTTTACACCGCGATCGTCAATATTTGCCAAGAGTGGCAAGGAAGAAAATACCTTTGCAGTTAATAATAATCAAAATATAAATGACTCGTTCTGGTCAGTAGGGGTTGATTGGCAGCCTGGTTCCAAAGATGCTGTTTCAATAGAATATGGGAGTCGATATTTTGGGAGTACCAAAAAATTTCGTTGGCGGCATAATGCTAGCCGTTTGGTTCTGGATTTAAATTATGATGAAGAACTTTCTAATTTTGCTTTAACACTATTGCAAGCACAACAAACGCAGAATAGTACGGGGCAGCAAAATACTTCATTGTTGAATAACGGCTCAATTTCAACTCAAACTTTTGTTCGAAAAAGAGGAACATTAGGCATTACGTATAACTTTTCAAAGATAAGTGTATTATTGAATTATTCAGATGAAAAGCGTGATTTTCAAAATTCAGGCAATACTGATGAGCTTACGAGTTCAAACCTTCTTGTTAGCTTGAAATCATCGCCAGTACTAACCTATGTTTTAGGAACGAGATGGAACCGAAATTATTCATCAAACACTAACTTCAAAACCTTTAGTACCTATCTTAATTTCGCAATACAACGCCGATTATCACCTAGCATGCAAGCTGAGTTATCTATTAATTATAATCTACGCCATTCCTCCATTGCATTAACGGATTATACTGAAAACCTTATTTCGCTTGGTGTAACAAAGACATTTAACTAATTATGTATCAAGAATTCTATAATTTTACTGGTAAGCCTTTTCAGTTAATACCAGATCTTAATTGCCTCTTTGCAAGTCGTGGTCACATGCAAGCATTATCTTATTTTAATTACGGCTTAGAGCAGGGCGAAGGGTTTGTTACTGTTACCGGCGAAATAGGTGCAGGTAAGACAACACTTATCCAGGCTTTACTTGCAGAGTTAGAAGACAAGCAAGTTATAGTTAGAACGATGGTTGCAGCCAACCTGGATTCTATCGGTGTGCTCGAAATGATTGCTTCGGTATTTGACTTGCCGCATGATAATATGAGCAAGGTTGTTTTATTAAAGTCAATAGAAGCGCTTTTTCTAGAATATAGAGCGCAAGGTAATAATATTTTACTTGTTGTTGATGAAGCACAAACCCTTAATGCCGATGCACTCGAAGAACTTAGAATACTGTCTAATTTAGAAGACAATGGCCGTGCGGTAATGCAGGTTTTTTTAGTGGGGCAGGCCGAACTTAGAACGACTATTTTATCCAAAGAATTTGAACATTTACGTCAACGTATTATTGCATCTTATCATCTGGATTCATTAACCGAACCGGAAACAAAAGACTATATTAAATATCGACTGGAATCGGTTGGCTGGAATAATAACCCCAGCATATCGAAAGAAGTTTATAATGAATTATATCGCTGGTCTGGCGGGATTCCCCGACGTATAAATTTATTATGTGATCGTTTGTTTGTTTATGCTTATTTAGAAGAAAAAACAAAATTAACTAAACGCGATATCATGATTGTCGTTAAGGATATGAACAAAGAGCTTGGTGGTGAGCGCACCAATGAATTTTTGCAGATGGTGCCAGAAGCATCGAATTTTCAAGAGGTTGATATCGTGCTTGATGGCAGTGATATAAATAGTCGTCTCGATAAAATTGAACAGAAGCTTGACCTTTTACTGGATTCAATTCTTCATACTAAAAAGAAAAGTCGCTAGGTCTTGTTTTTGTGAAAAACAATGTAATGAGCGTTGATGTAGAAGACTATTATCAGGTTTCTGCCTTTGCCAAATCTGTTGATACCAGTGAATGGGAACAACATGAATCCAGAGTTGTTGAAAATACACATCGTCTGTTAAATTTATTTTCAGAGAAAAAAATTAAAGCAACCTTTTTTGTTTTGGGTTGGGTCGCCGAGCGTGAACCTCAACTAGTAAAAGAAATTCATAACTTGGGGCATGAAGTTGCCAGTCATGGTTATAGCCATCAACTTATCTACAATCAATCTCAAGAAGTTTTTAAAGAAGAAACAATTCGTTCTAAAAAAATGCTGGAAGATTTAATTGGTGAGCAAGTTCTGGGCTACCGTGCTGCAAGTTATTCGATTACAAAAAGAAATTTATGGGCACTGGATATTCTTTATGAAGCGGGTTTTGTTTATGATTCCAGTATTTTCCCTATTCGGCATGACCGTTATGGTATCGCTGATGCGGAAACGGTTCCGCATAAACTTGCAACGCCCAATGGTAGTGAGCTGGTCGAATTCCCTTTAACAACACGGCGAATTGGCAAATTAAATATCCCGGTTGCTGGTGGTGGTTATTTTCGATTGTATCCTTACTTTTTAACGCGGCATTTTTTAAAAGCGGTGAATAAAAAGCAGGATGAACAATTTGTTTTTTATTTACACCCATGGGAAGTTGATCCGCAGCAACCACGTATAGAAGCGAGTTGGTTCTCAAAATTCAGGCATTATAATAATCTTGAAAAATGTGAATCTCGTTTGAATCATTTAATAAATGATTTTAATTTTACAACAATGAAATCTGTCTTAACCGAGTTGAATTTACTCCAATAATTAAATAATATCCTATGACTAAGTCTTTAATTGAGTTTACTTCTGCTGCATCTAATAGCGAACAATTGGCGCAATGGGATCAATATGTCGAGAGTCATCCTGAAGGCTGCATTTATCATCTAAGTGCCTGGCAGTCGATTATTAAAAAACAATTTGGGCATGAGAGTTTTTATCATATTTCAAAAAATGAAAGTAATGATATAAATGGTCTACTGCCGGTCGTTCAGCTTAAAAGTACATTATTTGGTAACTATATGGTATCCGTCCCATACTTTAATTATGGTGGCGTGATTGCTAATGACAATAAGGTCGCAATAAACCTGATGCAGCAAGCAGGTGAACTAGCTAAAAACAAATCATCGAGTCATGTTGAATTTCGTGATACTCAAATGTATGAGGGCAACTGGGGGTTACGTGAAGATAAAGTTGTTATGCTACTCGATTTACCTGCCGAGAGTGAAACACTTTGGAAAGACATTGGCACCAAGGTGCGAGCACAGGTAAAACGCCCACAACGCGAACCGGTTAGCAGTAAACACGGAGGCCTGGATTTACTGGACGATTTTTATCAAGTCTTTGCGCAAAATATGCGTGACTTAGGCACGCCAGTATATTCAAAAAAGTTTTTCAAATCGATATTAGAAACGTTTCCTAACAATGCACATATTGTTTGTATTTACCATAACGATAAACCCGCTGCGGCCGGTTTTTTAATGGGTTATAAAAATCGCATGGAAATTCCATGGGCTTCCGCATTACGTGAATTCAATAAAATAAGCGTTAATATGTTTTTATACTGGGAAGTATTAAAGTTTTCTATTGAGCAGGGTTATCAACAATTTGATTTTGGCCGCTCAACAGTAAATGCGGGAACTTATCGGTTTAAAAAACAGTGGGGCGCTAAACCTAAACAGCTTTACTGGCACTACTGGTTAGCAGGCGGGCAAGATGTGCCTAAGATGAACCCGGATAATCCCAAATATAAATTGGTTATCAGCATATGGCAGAAATTGCCAGTCTGGTTGACCAAAATTATTGGCCCAGCTATTGTTAAAAGCTTACCTTAACGAGATTCAGTTTTTATTTTTTTGTAAACAATCCATCATTGCCTGAGCCGGGTTAGATAAATTATGTTTAGCATGCCAAACACTACCTAATTGTCGTGTGATTTTTATTCTGGGTAACTTTAGTGTTACTAATTCATGGTCAACCATTGAATTAGGCAAAACTCCCCAACCCAGCCCAACCTGAATTAACATTTTAATTGTTTCTAAATAGTTAGTCGACATTCTTATTTTTAGATCAAGTTTATTTTTTGCAAATAATTGCTGGATCACTTCACGTGTAAAGGTTCCATGTGAGGGTAAAACAGCTGAATGCGAAGTGAGTTTTTTGAGCGTAACGCTCGATTGACATAACTCATGTTTTTTATTAACGACAAATGAAAGAGGATCATTCCAGATTATTTGTTGGTGTAAATTAGCAATGGGCTTTAAGGGTAGGGTAACAATAGCAAGCTCGATTTCACCTTTTTCAACCAGTTTACAGGCATCTTCCGAATCCATAAATTCAATGGCCAGATCCACATCAGGGTAACTTGTGACGTAATGGGTTAAAATTTTTGGTAATCTGTGTAAACCAATATGATGGCTGGTGGCAATTTTTAGTTCACCTTGAAAGGTATTTGAAAGGTTTGCAATCCCCTGTTTGGCATTTTCTATTTCTTTTAAAATATGTACGGCATGTTGATATAGCATTTCGCCTGCGGCGGTTAAACGAACCTTTCTACCAATACGGTCAAACACAGCAGTATCGAGCTCAGATTCAAGTGCTGCGATACGTTTACTAATGGCCGGTTGGGTCAAAAATAATTCTTCAGATGCTAGAGAGAACGAGCCGCTATTGGCTATACTCACAAAGGCTTTTAAATTAGCAATATCCAACTTAATTCCTTGCATAACTATTAGTTATAGAATAAATGAAAATAATGAATTTGAGTAATATTATCGTGAGCGCTATAATTTGTCCACTACTTGGCCTGTAGCGCCAGGAATTTACTTATTTGAGGAACCATCATGGCAAAGACCTTATATGACAAATTGTGGGAATCGCATGAAGTCCGTGATAATGGTGATGGGACTTCGTTATTATACATTGACCGTCATTTAGTGCACGAAGTCACTTCGCCGCAAGCCTTCGAAGGCTTACGTATAGCTGGTCGTAAACCCTGGCGTACCGATACCAATTTAGCAACACCGGATCATAACGTACCCACAACGGACAGGGATAAAGGTATCAGTGATCCTGTTGCGCGTTTACAAGTTGAAACCTTAGAGCAAAATTGTAAAGAATATAATATTACAGAATTTACCATGGATGATATTCGCCAGG
>CAZDEC010000079.1:10596-13190 GCA_964504295.1 uncultured Thioalkalispiraceae bacterium | reverse complement strand
AGTTTACGAGAATTTTCTACTTAAAACGCCTGTTATTTTTCGGGGGGATTACAGCATGGCTTGTTTTGGGCAGAATTTAAATTGAAACAACACTTCGTTGAGAGGCTATTGTCTCAGGTTAAAAGTATTCGTTAAACTGCGTATGATTAAACTTAATCCCATTGATTTCTGTAGTCGTTAAAAAATTTAGATTTAAGTGAGCATGTCAGGTAAGCTGTATCTATCTTCCTTTTTTAATGATGTATGTAACATGAAAACACTGTGTACAATATTTTCTTTATGCTTGGTTGCTGGTGTTGTAAACGCCGATAGTAGTGAAAACTGTTTTGCTCCTAAATCAATGAGCCAGCAAGAGGGTGGTTCTAAATTTTCTCCGTTATCGTTTAAACATTCTTTAAAATCCAGACAGTACAATTTATTTGATGGTATATGCGGTATAAAATTAAATGACAGAAAGTTAAAAAATAACACTGCAATTTTACTGGATGTTCGCAGCAAAGCAGAATATGGACGATATAGAATAAATAACTCCATTAATATCTCACTAAGTCAAATCAAGATAAAAAACTTCTGGAAAAATAAGCTGCTTGTGCTCATTAATAATGGCCATGATATACAGCCTTTAATTAATGAATGTGGGCAGCTAAGGAAAAAAGGCTTTAAAAAAATATTCGTTTTTAAAAATGGTATTGATAAATGGTCAAGGAATAAGAACTTATTAATCGGTAAGTATTCAAGTATGGATTTAAAAGGTATTCGAGCTTCACAATTATTTGCCGATAGGGATTTATATAATTGGGTGGTTATTAGTGCTGCTACAGACGCCCATGCTAAGCAATTAGCCAGGTTATCGGATTATTTTTCAAGTATCGTGCAATACTCAAACTTTAAAGAAAATAACTATCCAGGTAAAACCCGGTTTATTTTCGTTGATAATATTGGTGGCCAGTTTACTTTATTTGATAAAATTAAGGCTGAAAATAAATTTTATTTACATGGCGGCGTGGATAAGTTCGCAGAATTTATTTTTAAACAGTATAAAATGACAAACAAAAAAGAGTTCACATTGCAAAAACCGAAAAGCTGTAAATAAATTATGATTGTTAATCTGTTAATAAAAAATAAAAATTTGACGGTGTTTATTGCTTTGATACTGATTTTTTCTGTTAGTGTTGCTGCGTATTTTTTGCTGAAAGAAAAACCTGAATATAATATAACGCGCACTTTAAAATATCGATACGTGGTGCAAAACAAAACAAATAAGTTGTTAACCAAAACTGAATTTTGGGCGTATGCACCGGTCTCTAAAACGTCTAACCAACTGGTTGTGAAACTGGAATCATCATTTCCGTTTAAGTCTGAGTATGACAAATACGGGAACCATATACAGACATTCAGTATTGACCAACTTGCACCTTTTGCGACTAAAATAATTACCATAACCGTCACTTTGAAAATGTCAGATAAAGCTAACCCTATAAAACTCATTAATAAACAAAACTTTCTTACTGCTGAAAAAAATATCGAGTCGGATAATCCAAAGTTAATTAGTTTTGCAGCTAATTTAGTTAAACAATCTTCCGTAGATACTGCTCAAACTTTGTTCAACTGGGTCAATAAAAATATTAAGTATGAAGGTTATGTAAAGAACGATCGTGGTGCCTTGTATGCTTTTAATAACCGTAAGGGTGATTGTACAGAGTATTCTTATCTATTTACTGCTTTATCTCGCACACAATCTATAGCAACGCGCGTAATTGGTGGTTACGTATACAAAGAAGACCAATTATTAAAACCTGAAGATTTTCATAACTGGGCTGAGTACTATGACAATGGACGTTGGATTATTGCCGATGTGCAAAATGCAAACTGGAACACAAAAATAGAAACCTACATTGCATTTAGGATACTTTCGAGAGAAGATAATCGAAAGTTGGGGAATTCTCATCGTTTTGCGCATAGCAATCCCGATGTGACAATGAAATTAAAATAAAAAACATATAAGGATTTGTTGTTAATTTTAAGTTGTTATTTAAAGTTAATCGTCACGTATTATAAAAAACCTGAAACGTTTTTACCTTTCCCTCTAAACAGTTGTTTATGATTTACCCAAACTGTCGTCAGATACGGTGTGGCATATCTGCGTTTAAAACTTTATTTAAACACGAAATAATAAATATATTTAGGTGGTTGTATGATGTTGGGGAAAAAACAAATTTTACGGTTACTTAGTATAACTTTGTTACTGTTAGTTCAAAGTTTCGCTCTAGCAGCTAACCATTCAGGAATAATCACTGTTAATGAAACGTGGGATAATTCAGAAACACATATCGTTACGGGTGATGTTACTGTCCCTGCAGGGTTAATTCTTACCATTTCTCAAGGAGCTATCGTAAAGTTTGAAACGTCCGATGATCAAACCTCTGGAACAAATTCAAGTAAATCAGAATTAATTATTCAAGGTTCCTTAAATGTAACGGGTATTTCTGCCGCGCCTGTTACATTAACAAGTAATGCCTTAGTACTTCAGGCAGCCGGCGACTGGCAAGGTATCCGGGTAATCAACGGCGGCAGCATCACGGTTCGCTACGCAG
>CAZDEC010000079.1:0-10496 GCA_964504295.1 uncultured Thioalkalispiraceae bacterium | reverse complement strand
GGGTTATCACCAGCACCGCGATTATCGAAACGCCCAGTGCCGGTAATAGCGTTACCATTGATACGAGTTTACCAACCACCACCGGACAAATTACCACAGACGAAACCTGGAGTGGCAACTTCACCACCACCGGTGATGTCACCGTGCAAAGTGGTGCCACCTTAACCATTAACGCCGGCACCATCGTCAATTTCACCGCCTTAAGCGATGATCAAGGTAGTGGTACAGCCACATCACGTAGTGAACTTATTATTAATGGCGGCACACTTATTATAAATGGCAGCAGTGCTAGTCCCGTCACTTTTACCAGTAGTGCCACCGGCAAAGTTGCTGGTGACTGGCAAGGTATCCGGGTAATCAACGGCGGCAGCATCACGGTTCGCTACGCAGTTATCGAATACGCCGTCAATGGTATCGACTATCGACTCACCGGCGTGCTTGCCGGCAGCCCCGTTATCGAAGACAGCACCATTCAAAATGTCAGCAGCAACGGCATCTATCTCGACACCCGCGCCGGTGCCCAGGTCACCGCGAGCATCTTACGCAACACCATCAACAATGTTGGTAGCCGCGGACTGTACACCAACACCCGGGATACCAACAGCTACCTGCAAGCCACCACCGACAACAACAGCATCAGCAACTGTGGCCTAAACTGCCTGTATGGATATGCTTACTATGGTCGTCAGGACTACACGATAGAAAACAGCACCATCCTCACCAGTGGCACCAACACCAACTCAACCAATGATCGCGCTGGCATTCGTTTATACAATCAGTATCAACAAGCCAGCAGTAGCCAAACACTTCGCAACAACGACATCAGTGGCGCGACGGGACGTGGCGTACAACTCGAAGTGTACCGTAGTTACAACACCCCGGTTATCAGCCTTATTGAAGGCAACACCATCCACAACAACAGCAGCGATGGGGTGTATATCTACGGTTATTACAACACCTACAACACCACCATGGTGAACAACGTTGTAGAAAACAACACTGGCCATGGCCTGTATTTTTATCATCTGTACGGTAGTTACGGTGGAATGGAATCCACGTTTATGCTCAACACCCTGCGTAACAACGGTGGCCGCGGTATTTACATCCAGGGCAGTGATCGCGCACAACACATCATCCACAACAGCATCACCGGCAATGGCAGTGAAGGTATTTATATTAATACCAATCGGGTCAGCAACATTAACTACAACAACCTCAGCGGCAACGCCGGCAGCAACCAACTTTACAACAACAATGCCGCCGCGGTTGATGCCAGCTACAACTGGTGGGGCACCAGCATGACCACCGCGATGGCGTTGGGCAACAACCCCAAAAACATTGTGGGTCTGTATGACGTCTACGACAACAACAGCAAAGGCAGCATAAACTACAGCAACTGGTTAAGTGCCAGCCAGACCGAACCGTTCAACACCGCACCACAATCGTGGATCAATAACCCCGCCAACAACCGCACCATGAAAGCCAGCACATACAGCATCAGTGGCTCGGCCAGCGCACTCGATCCAATCGACCGCGTTGAAGTGAGTACCGATGGCGGGGTGAGTTGGAACATTGCCAGCGGCAAAGCCAGCTGGAGTTATAACTGGGCGATCCCGGCCGGTGATGGTGTTTACCAGATCCGTTCACGGGTTATCACCAGCACCGCGATTATCGAAACGCCCAGTGCCGGTAATAGCGTTACAGTTGATAGCACATTAAAAACAACCTCTGGAATAATTGCATCAGATGAAACGTGGAGTGGAGTCATTAACATAACGGGTGATATTACCGTTAATGTGGGCGCTAACTTAACAATTGAACCAGGCACTGTTATTAATTTAACGCGTTTAAGTGACGATAGAAATACAGGTGATAACTCACGTATAGATTTTATTGTTAATGGTTCCATTATCGCTAATGGTACATCTACTTTACCCGTACTCTTCACATCATCTGCGAGTACAAAAGCAAAATCAGACTGGGTTGGTATTCGTGTAAATGGTACGGCCAGCTTTAGTTACACTACAGTGGAATATGCAAAATATGGTATTGCATGTTATGCCTCTTCAATAAATTATGGTAACTGTACAATTGATAACGCTATTATTCGTGACGTTACAGGCGATGGTTTATATAGTTATGCAAATACCGCCAAGACGCCTGTCTTTACAGTATCGAATTCTGAAATATACAATACATCGCGCGGAATTTATGTTCTAGCACAACAATCAAGTACTAATATCACGGTTAATATTTCAGGTAATAATATTTACAGTACCTCGGCCGAAGGGATTTATACATATAGTTATCTAAGCGGAGCAAAAATAAATGGCTCCATCACAAACAACATACTTAATGCTAACCAGGTAAATGGCATTCGTGCAGAAGCTTATAGCACGGGTATACAAACCTTAGATATTACTAATAACAAAGTATCTTCGATTGTGGGTGGTAATGGTATATGGGTTTATAATAATTACAATGCATCCTCATCGTCTACTGTAAATATTAGCAGTAATGAAGTTTTTAATTGTGGAACGGGTATTCGAGTCTTTAATAGTCGCAATACTGCTGTCACATCAATTAGTAATAATGATATTCATAACAATGTTACTTATGGTATGCATTTTGATTACTCGAGCAACTTTGTGGCGATGGTACCAATCCTAAGTAATAATAAAATTTATAATCAAGTTACGGGTACAGGTATCTATGCAAACTTAACAAACCCAATTTCTTTGCCTGGTCATGTTTTTTATGGAAATGGGTTGGACATTAGAAATCAGTCAGCTCAATCAATAGATGCTACGGGTTTATGGTGGGGTGTTGATACAACGAATGCTATAAATTCAGGTGCCAATCCACGTAATTTAAATAACCTTTATGATTCTTTCAATGATGTTTCAAAAGGCACCATTGATTATTCAGGCTGGATTAATTTATATGTACCACCTGCCAACCCAACGGTAAGTACTATTGTTTCGCCAACAATTAATGCTATTCAAGTTATATCTGGTATTAAAGATGCTAATAGTGGTGTGAGTGTTAATGGCATTCAAGTTGTAGCAATTGATGCTTTAACTACCTGGTCAGCAACGGTTAACTTACAAGAGGGTGGCAATTATTTCTCTATATACAGCTTTAATGCTGTCGGGCTTAATAGTGGCAGCATCAGTGCTACTGTTATTCGTGATTCGCTTGCGCCAACTGTTTTCGATACAACACCGAATAGTGCTGTAATCCTAAATACACAATTTAATACAATTGAATTTGTATTGACAGAAACGGGCACGGCAATTGATTCTGCTGCAACTCTTTCTGGTGCGACAGTCTTTATAGGTGGTTCAACACCTGTTGCTGGTGTTTGGTCTAATTCGGGTAATCGTTTTGTGTTTACCGCAAGCAGCAATTTTATTGCGGGTAATTACACGGCAACAATTAACCCCACCGATACACCATTAGCAAATACATCGGTTGCTATAATTAACTTTACTGTTGATAATGCTGCGCCTGCTGCTGTGATACTGAACCCAGTCACTAGCCCTGCTAATGTTTCTCCACAAGTTCTTAGTGGTACTAAGGAGGCAAATACAGCAGTGTATGCAAATGGAATTCTGGTTATACCTTTAGATGCAAATACAACCTGGACTTATAGTCAGGTGCTTACTGCTGGAACGAATGCCATTTCACTTGTTGCACGTGATGCGGCAGGTAATGATAGCCCTCCTGTTTCAGCAAGTATTCTTTATGACTCGGTTCCTCCGTCAATAGTATTTATCACACCAAACAATGGTTCATACTCTAATACTGTATTTACAGGGTACACAGTTACCTTTAGTGAAACCTTATCGGGTATAAACAGTGCCGCAACACTTGCATCGGTATCGATTGCTCGAAGTGGTGGGGCAGCTGTTTCTGGTAGCTGGAATCTTTTAGGTAATAATGTGATATTTACACCTTCAAGTGGTTTCTCGCAGGATACCTACGCAGCATCGGTTAATGTTATTGATTTAGCGGGTAATAATACGCTAGTGAATAGCTCCTTTACTTATGATGCAACTCCACCTGCTTTACCAACAATTAATCCTGTAACGAGTCCAACAAATAGCAGCTTCCAGGTACTAAGTGGCGCAAAAGAAGCGAATTCCTCTATATGGGTTAACGGGCTAGAAGTTGTTGCTATTAATGCCAGTACAACCTGGTCTTATTCTGCAACATTGGTAACAGGTAGTAATAACTTTAGTATTCAGTCTCGCGATCAGGCTGACAATCAAAGTGGTTCTGTAAATGTTGCCATTCAATTTGACGATGTTGCTCCAATTCCTGTTAGTTTAACGGTGGATGCGACCGGTGTAGGCACAACGGCTGCATTAGACTGGACCGGCTACAATGAGACACAAGTTGGAGATATTCAGCAATATCAAATTTATAGTTCTACAAACTTGTTTACCAATGTTTCAACATTAACGCCCGTTGCAACAGTAGCTGCAGGCACCTTTACCTATAATTTTGCAAGTCTTGTGAAAGGCCAGCAATATTTCTTTGCGGTTGTTGCTATTGATGTAAATGGTAATATTAATCAATCAGTCACACCCGTTTCAGCGACACCTGCTGATACAATTGCGCCAGAAGAAATAACCAACTTCGTAGTAACATCATCCGGGAATTCTTTAACATCAACCTGGGATGCTTCTGCAAATACTGCTGCTGATTTAGCTAATTACAAATTCTATTTTAATGGTGATGTTGGTACTTTATTAGATACTGCAACCTTAACGCGTGTTGTTAGTGGTTTAACAGCATCAACCTCATATCCTATACGTATTACCGCAATTGATGCCGATGGCAACGAAAGCGCGGGGGTTAGTGTTAGTGCAGTTACGTTGTTAGCTAACCCAACAGGCTTAAGCTCAACCGCATTAAATAATCAGGTGGTATTAAGCTGGAATGCTACTGTGCCATCTAATTTAGTTAAAAACTATGCTATCTATTCGTCTACCACTAATTTTACTGATGTTTCTGCTATGACACCAAGCCTGTTAGTAAGCAATAGCATAACTTCACGGGGTTTAGCCGGTTTAACAAACAATACTGCGTATTACTTTGCTGTTACGGCGATTAACTTATCGGGTGGTGAAACAAAAGCCGTTACAACAATAACAGAAACACCAACACCTGATGGAGTTGGGCCTGCATTGAGTGCAGCAACTTATAACAGTATTGCATTGGTTGATAATGCAACGCTTACTACAACAGCATTGCTAAGTGTTAGTGCAACCGACCAAAGTGGTATGAGTCGTGTTGAATTTGCAATTGATGGAAGCGTGTTTACCACAGATACAAATGGATCAAATGGTTATAGCGCAATGCTTGATTTATCGGCACTAACAGATGGCGCGCATACCATAACAATTACGGGTTACGATACACTTGGTAATACAACCGTCTTAACAATTCCCGTTACTATTGCGTTGGCAGCGCCAGCATCGCCAACTATTTCTGCACCAGCTAATAATTTAATTACGAATAAAAATACAATTACTGTAACGGGTTCTGCTGCAAAACAAACTACCGTTAATGTATTAGTTAATTCGGTATTGGCGACAGGCTCAGTTGCTGTTAATAGTAGTGGTGGGTTTAGCACGACGGTAACTTTAACGTCTGGGGCAAATAGTATAACGGCAACTGCAAATAACCGGGGCGGTTCAAGTGTTGCAAGTGCGGCTGTTAATGTTACGCTTGATACATCTATACCCGATGCGCCTGTAGGCTTAGCTGCAAAGGCAAAAGAATTGGGTCAAGTTCGCTTAACATGGAATGCAACGGCTGATACAAGTATAAAAGGTTATAACGTTTATCGTAGCCTATCTGCCTTTACTGCAACATCAAGTGCAACTAAAGCAAATGCCAGTTTAATAACAGGTTCGTTTTATGATGATCTGGTTACAACTGACGGTACATATTATTACAGTGTTGTAGCTGTAAATAGTGCTGGCACTGAAGGTTCTTTGTCTAATCAGGCAACAACAATTATTGATAATGTTCCACCTAAAGCAGATTCTATTATTTACTCGCCGGTAGGCAACCAAATCGGTAATCGTATCGCACCAGGAAGAGTGGATGTTACTGTAACTGTTAGCGAAGCATTATTAACAACACCATTTTTAAGTATTTCACCTAATAATGGTATACCAATTTCTATTAGTCTTGCACAAGGTACAAGTGAAACAGAATACATTGGTAGTTTTGTTGTAACAGACAGTACACCAACAGGTATTGCATACGCAGTATTCTCCGCACGAGATAAAGTAGGGAATAGGGGTACAGAAATTGGTGTCGGTGCCACTGTTACTTTCGATACAGATGGACCCGTTGTTACTGCAAATATTTTAACCCCAGCCGATCCAATAAGGAATGATCAGGCGAGCCCGGTAACAGTTAACTTTACCTTTACGCTTGATGAACCTGTTGCAAGTGGCCAAGCACCGGCAATGTCATATAGTTTATCTGCTGCTGGTCGAACCGCCATGGTTATTAATAACCTGATACAGCTTAGTGGTACACAATGGCGTGGTAGTTTTGTGTTACCTGCGGATGCAGGTCTAGCAGAAGTTGAAACTCTTTCCTTTATATATAGTGGTACAGACGACCTAGGTAACGTATCCACTAAGATTACAGCCGCTAATCAAATACAGGTTTACCAGGGTAACTTACCACCTCTCGGTATTCCTGCAAATTTCCGTGGCACGACACTTGCCGGTGGCAATATAAAACTAGATTGGGATGTGGTTACCAATGCCGTAGCCTATCAATTATATAGACAGGCACCACTAGAAACGACGCCTATCGCCTACCAGCGTATTAATAGTGGCACCACGTTCACCGACATTGGTTTAACTGATGGTGACTATATATATAGTGTAAGCAGTATCCGTGCAGAAAATGCTCAGGAATCACTTAGTGTACAAAGTACACCAATAACAGTTGCGTCTGATAGTAGTGCCCCTGCAAACCCTGCAAATCTATCACTTGTACTGTTAGGCTCGGGTATTCAAGCGAGTTGGAATAGTGTGGGTACTGATACCGTTACCTATAATTTATATCGTGCAGCGGTTGAAATTTTTGATGTAACCAGCTTAACGCCAATTCGTACGGCAGTAACTGATTTAACCACATTGGATTACAATCCATCAGAATCCGATCATTACTATGCCGTTACAGCAGTTGATGCAGCCGGTAATGAATCTACCGTATCGAATTCGCCTTACCTGAATTTTGATTTATTACCGGTAACCACTTTTGCGGTAGAACAAATTGATGATCAACCACCGGTACTTAATTGGACGCATACAGGTACAACAATAACGGGTTACGATTTATATCTGGGTGCTGATTCAGCAACAGGTTTAAAACTAAATACTACCGGTACAATGACAGTTAAAAGTTATACCGATACTGGTTATAGCAATAACGAACGTATGTATGCCATTGTGGCATTAGATGCAAGTAATACAGAAAGTGTCGCACGTAGCTTATTGCTGCCAAAAATATCGGCAACACTCGATGTGGCAAGCACTTTAAAACGTGGTGTAATGAATCAACTTAACTTTACTGTTAAAAACGATTCAACAACTAACTTATCTGGCGTTCAGCTTAAAGTAGCTATCACCACAGCAGCTGCAAACACATACAATCATGTTTCTGCAAAATTTGATATTGCTGCCGGAGCCAGTAAGGTGATACCTGTTATTGTGGGTGGGTATACCGACCTCGACGATATTACAACATTGCAAAATACAATTGAGATTTCGCCGAATAGTAGTGAATCAGTTCGTGTTACACGTAACCAACAAATTAATGTCGGTATAGATAAATTATTACTTAACATTATAACTGACCAGGTAACACGTGGTGCTAATAGCGATGTGCAGTTCACTCTGCAAAATACCAGTGGTGTAGAAATTGAAATAATCACTGCACGTGCAAGTGGAACTAAATCATCAGATCAAGTTCGTCTCAAATTACTTGATATTGATAACAACGTATTGTCCTCACAGGCTATCTTGCAAGATACGGGTTCAAATACTATTCGCTTATCAAATGGCACAACGGTTATTCGTATTCCAGCAGGGCAAAGTGTTACAACATCTGCACTTACTTTACCTATACCATCGAGTGCACCTGATCAAGTTTGGGTCAGATTGGAAATAGATAAAACCCATTATCGTTTTGGCAAACCTGAAGCAGTTAATATTAGCGGCTTAACAACGAACCGAGAACTATCGCTAGTTGAAACACTTTATAGCGGTACAGTTACTTCTGTATCACCAACGTTATCGTATGGTGGAAAAGACTTTGTTATTACAGGCCAGGCAATTGAGCGTGCTACCAGCAATCCAATTGCAGCAGTTGGCTTACGCTTGGTTGTGACTAAAAATGGTTTTGAACGTAAATACGATGTTATTACTGACGATACAGGAAGCTACAGTTATACCTTCAAACCATTGCAAGGCGAATCAGGTAATTACAATGTATCGGCAATTCACCCCGATTTGTTAGATCGCCCAGTCAATGCTACCTTTGTAATTCGAAAAGTTAACTTAAACTTCACTCGATATACGCTTAATACTGCACGTGATTTCGATCAAAACATTCCTTTTAAAGCATCAGCATTAGAAGGAACAACAGCAACAAATTTACGCTTTGTTTACGAAGCTGTAGATCAAACAAGTGGAACATTTATTCCCGGTTTAGTTGTAACACCAACTGCACCTCAAACCCTGTTGCCTGGCAATAAGCGAAATATTGACGTTACAATGCGGGCAGATATCAACGCACCTGATAATGGCACCTTTTATTTAAAACTGTTAAGTGATGAAAGTGGGTCAATCCCGCTAGCAATTGTACCCGTAACTTTTACATTGTCAGATGCTTCTCCAGCGCTTTACTTTACGCCTAATTTTGTAGATTCAGGTGTCGCACAAGACAGCAGTATCAATGAAACTATCATTTTAGATAATCGTGGTCTTGCGCCTTTAACTGGTATTAATATTGAACTGTTAAACGCAAATAATACTCTGGCTCCATCATGGTTGTATTTAACCGTAGCAAAAGCACAAGCCGATTTAGCCGTTGGTGAAAAACGTGCTATTAACTTTGTTGCCGCACCACCTACATCAGTTTCAGATGGAAACTACAACTTCAAGTTACGCGTCACCAGTAGTAATGCTCCTGTTACAGATATTAATGTGTATATGGCGATCACCCAATCGGGTGTCGGTAATGTTCTCTTTAAATTATCAGATATTTATACAGCAACAAAAGATGCACAAGGGAATATAATTCAAGGCTTGCAAGGCGCAAAAATAAGAGTACAGAATGAGAAGGTATTAACGGTTGATAAGTTTTTAAACACTGATATTGCTGGTGAAGTACTGTTTAATGCATTACCAACAGGTTGGTATAAATTCCGTGCTACAGCTGCCAATCATCAGGAAGTAATTGGCCGCTTCAGAATTAAATCGGGCGTTACTTTGCCACAAGACGTATTCCTGAATTACAACTTAATTACGGTTGAATGGCAGGTTAATGAAATAACAATTAGTGATAAATACGAAATTGTGTTGTCGGCAACCTATGAAGTTGATGTGCCAGCAGCCGTTGTGCTTGTTGAACCAACAAATATAAGTTTACCAACAACAATGCAGCCTGGCGATGTGTTCTA
Source organism: uncultured Thioalkalispiraceae bacterium (assembly GCA_964504295.1). Classification (GTDB taxonomy): domain Bacteria; phylum Pseudomonadota; class Gammaproteobacteria; order UBA6429; family Thiohalophilaceae; genus SZUA-37. The sequence goes on along the minus strand of CAZDEC010000079.1, from coordinate 772 downwards.
TGGTGAATTAACGATTACAAATTATGGCTTAATTCGAGCTGATAATTTTGAAATGAACTTACCGACTACCGATGCTTATTTCAAATACGAATTTATGAGTGGCATACCCGCAGCGATTTCCGCAAAAGAACGCTTAACTATTCCATATCGAGTCACGGCGTTACAACCTGCCGATGCCTCTAGCAGTGGCACTGCCACGGGTGGTGGTAACTGTGGTTATTCGGCGGGCGGTAACTACGGTTACGACTATGTTTGCGCGAACGGTACCATTGCTGATGGCGGTGGCGGTATTGCTTTTTCTCAACCAAGCAGTGGTAGCTGTGGTGGCGGCGGCGGTGGTGGCGGAAGCGGCGGCGGCGGCGGCGGTTGGGGCGGCTGGGGTGGCAGCGGCGGTGGCGGCGGCGGTGGCCGAAGCTACTCACCAACTTCGCTTGGTGGTGCGCAATGCGTTCCAGAATGTAAAGATGGCGATTGCAATGCCGGTGGACAAAATGGTGGTGATAGTTAATTTTTTTCACACTGGTTTATTTAGCCAGTGTGGAAGAATAAAAAACACACCTTTTTAAATATGCATATAGAAAATAGAATTATTAAAAACGTATACAGCACCATATTAAACTTACACAGGCACTTATTATTAATAATAAGCTTGTTGCTATGTGCCCAAATTTCCTACGCCGAAGTCGAACTCCCTTTAGGTAATTACCATCAAACCAGCGACGATATCACCGTAAAAGTAAAAGGTGGTTTTGTAAAAGCCAGCCGTACCTAT
>CAZDEC010000078.1:0-13200 GCA_964504295.1 uncultured Thioalkalispiraceae bacterium | reverse complement strand
AACACTGTAATAACGTAAATCAATTTCTTCTTCATCTAAAATACGTTTTGCAACCGCATCTGCACGCACGTTAAAACCAATTACAATTGCAGTAGACGCAACAGCTAAATTTGCATCGGACTCGTTAATACCACCAACACCACTGGCAATAATTTTGACTTTAACTTCGTCAGTCGACAGTTTTAGTAATGCATCCACAATCGCTTCAACTGAGCCCTGTACATCAGCTTTGAGCACAACATTCACGGTGCTTACATCGCCCTCTTCCATTTGCGAGAACATGTTTTCAAGTTTGGCTGCTTGCTGTCGAGCCAGCTTCACATCTCGTGATTTACTTTGACGGAATACGGCAACTTCCCGTGCCTTGCGTTCATTTTCAACCACAGTGGCTTCATCACCGGCCGACGGTATACCAGACAAGCCTAATACTTCAACTGGCATAGACGGGCCAGCACTTTCAAGTGACTCGCCTTTATCATTAATAATCGCACGGACACGACCGTACTCTAAACCAGCCAGTAAAATATCGCCTTTGTTCAACGTGCCACGTTGTACTAAAATGGTTGCCACCGGGCCACGACCTTTATCCAGACGCGCTTCAACAACCACGCCACGGGCAACACCTTCAACAACCGCTTTAAGTTCTAACATTTCAGCCTGTAATACGATGGCTTCCAGTAATTCATCAACACCTTCACCGGTATGCGCAGAAACATTGAGCATAATGGTATCGCCACCCCAGTCTTCCGGAATGACTTCGTTTTGCGATAACTCGTTCTTAACCCGCTCAGGATCCGCTTCGGGTTTATCCATTTTATTAATGGCAACAATAATCGGCACTTCAGCGGCGCGTGCATGCTGAATGGCTTCTTTAGTTTGTGGCATCACGCCATCATCTGCCGCAACTACCAGCACAACAATATCTGTTGATTTTGCACCACGCGAACGCATAGCTGTAAAGGCAGCATGCCCCGGTGTATCCAGGAAGGTAATATCACCCGTTTTAGTGTGTACGTTGTAAGCACCAATATGCTGGGTTATACCGCCAGCTTCACCAGAAGTTACTTTTGTTTCACGAATATAATCAAGCAATGATGTTTTACCATGATCGACATGACCCATAATTGTCACAACCGGTGAACGCTTAACGGCATCACCCACATCTTCTGTCTCTAAAATTTGCTCTTCAATCGCATCATCATTAATAAGCTTAGCACTATGGCCCATTTCTTCGACAACAATCGTGGCAGTTTCCTGATCTAGCACCTGGTTGATAGTTACCATTGAACCCAGGTTCATCATGGCTTTAATTACTTCGGCGGCTTTAACCGACATTTTTTGCGCCAAATTAGCAACGGTAATCGTTTCAGGCAGCTCAACCTCATATATAACGGGATTAACCGGTTTCTGGAAGCCATGCTCACCACTGTCTACTTTTGCAGCACTTCTCGGTGCCTTATGTTTGCGTTTCCTTTTACCAGCGCCTTCACTAGCAACATGTAATTCTTTACGACCATATTTTGTTTTACGATGATCAGCGCCATCTCTACCACCATGGTCTTTTTCTTTAGCCGGTTTTTCCCGCTTGGTTTTTGCTTCAGCCGCTTCGGCAGGTTTTTGAATTACTGTATCAGTCTGCTGTACAGCCTGTTTTTCAACTTCCAGCTTGGCTTCTTCTTCACGCTTTTGTTTTTCTTCTTCACGCTTTTGTTTTTCTTCTTCTGCTGCCAAACGTGATGATGCCTGTTCTTCTTTTAAACGTTTATTTGCTTCGTGCTGTTTTTGCTGCTCAGCTTCAAGCTGCTCACGTTGCGCCTGAACTTCAGCAAGTTTATCTACACTTTCATCATCCGGCTCGGTCGCGGCAGCACGTTTAGCATAGGTGCGTTTTTTACGAACCTCAACCATTACAGATTTTGCCGTTTTATTGCGCGACCCCGTCTGTTTAAGCTCGGAAGTAGAACGTCGGCTTAAGGTTATTTTTGCTGCTTTGGGTTTTTCTGCTTTTTTAGGCTCTGCTTCCTTTCCATGTTTAGTACGTAAAAAAGTAAGCAATTCCATTTTTTCTGCGTCACTAACCATCGCGCCAGCATCCGAAATTTTAATGCCGGCATCTTTAAATTGTTCAAGCAGTTTATCAACGCTTATTCCAACTACTTCAGCAAATTGTTTGACAGTTACATCAGCCATGTATTTTTTACCTTAATTATCTATTCTTTCTCTAAATCAGTACTGAAAATTTAATCAATACTAAATTATATTTATCAAAACGATTACTGTTCTACAATAAACTTATGATTCGTTTTGCTCTGCTTCTTCAAACCAGGGTTTGCGTGCAGTCATGATTAATTCTGCAGCAAGCTCTTCATCCATGTCGTCCACTTCCATCAACTCATCAACCGACTGTTCGGCTAAATCTTCCATGGTGACCACACCTTGTTTTGCCAGCTTATAGGCTAACGGTAATTCCATACCTTCCATTTCTTTCAGGTCATCGGCTGGCTCAACACTTAAATCTTCTTCTTTGGATATCGCTCGCGTTAAAAGAACGTCATTCGCACGCCCGCGCAGTTCATTGATCATGTCATCATCAAATTCTTCAATTTCCTGCATTTCTTCTACTGGAACGTAAGCGATCTCATCAATTGTCGAGAAACCTTCCTGCGCAAGAATAACAGCAACTTCTTCGTCAACGTCCAGTTGATCCATAAAGAGTTTCTGGATTCGTTCTGCTTCCGCTTCACCCTTTTCTTCTGCATCGGTTTCCGACATTACATTCAAAGTCCAGCCTGTTAACTCACTTGCCAACTTAACATTCTGTCCACCACGACCTATCGCCTGTGATAGCTGTTCTTCTGCTACGGCAATATCCATTGATTCTGAGTCTTCATCGACAACGATAGACTGTACTTCCGCCGGTGACATCGCATTAATCACAAACTGTGCCTGATTTTCGTCCCATAAAACGATATCAATTCGTTCGCCAGCTAATTCGTTTGAAACCGCTTGTACACGCGAACCACGCATGCCAACACAGGCACCAACCGGATCGATGCGCGCTTCAGTACTGTTAACTGCAATTTTTGCACGTGAACCCGGATCACGGGAGGCACCAATCAGCTCAATTAAACCTTCACCAATTTCTGGCACTTCAATTTTAAACAATTCAATTAAAAACTCAGGCGCAGTTCGGCTAACAAATAGTTGAGGGCCTCGTACTTCTTTATTTATTTCTTTTAAGTAACCACGAATTCTGTCACCAGGACGAACAGATTCCCGGGGTATCATTTCTTCACGTGGAATAATGGCATCTGCATTTCCGCCTAAATCAAGGTAAACATTGCCACGCTCAACTCGCTTAACCACGCCCATGACTAATTCACCGATTCGGCCTTCGTACTGCTCTACAACCTGGGCACGTTCTGCTTCACGTACCTTTTGTACAATAACCTGTTTTGCTGTTTGTGCAGCAATACGGCCAAACTCAACAGATTCAATTTGTTCTTCAATGTAATCACCTTCCTGAAGGTTTTCATCATCATATTGTGCCGCACTTAAGGTGTATTCTCGTTCAGTTTGCTCAACGGCATCATCAGCAACAATCAACCAACGTCGAAAAGTATCGTAAGCACCGGTTTCTCTGTCAATTTCCACACGCACGTCAATATCCGCTTCATAACGCTTTTTAGTGGCCATGGCGAGTGCCGCTTCGATTGCTTCAAAAATAATTTCTTTGTCAACGCCTTTTTCATTTGAAACAGCATCTACAACCATCAAGATTTCTTTATTCATTACTTTGTCCTAAGTTATAACACTTCAACAACACTATTTAATTAATACTATGCCGAGTTTACGCCATGATTAAGTGTGCTTTGTCGATATCATCAATATCAATCACAAATTCCAGCTCGGTATCCAGTTCACTTATTGTAATATTGTTGCCTTCAACTGCAACAATATGGCCTTTCAATTTGCGGCGTTTCTCAACCATGCCATAAAAACGCACAAATACCGACTGACCAATAAACTGCTTATAATGATCAATTGTAAATAATGGTCTTTCTGTACCCGGTGACGAAACTTCTAAACTGTATTCTCCGGCAATGGGATCTTCCACATCTAAAATACCACTAACCTGACCACTGACTCGCTGGCAGTCATCCAGATTAATCCCCTTATCCGAGTCGATAAAAATTCGTAAAATCGAATGTTTACCCTGCGAGATATATTCAACACCTAATAATTCATACCCCAGAGCAGAAACGGTTGGGGCGAGCATTTCGACCAATTGTTGCTGTATTCGCGCCATAATGTTCCTGATTCACTCCCGTAATATGGGAAGCATTTTTTTCATCTAAATAACCAACTTCCCAAAAACTTAATCTTAAGAAGCAAAAAGTGGGCTCGAAGCCCACTTTTCAAATTCAATTTACCTTTAAAACGCGCTAATTATACCACTATAAAAGCTTATAACCAATAAATTTACAATGTTTTTGCTATTTCGCAGCAAAAATCTTATTTTTAAGTTCAAATTCAAGCTGCGCGGGCATTTTTCTGTTCCTGCGCATTTAAAAATCCAGAACAATATTCGAGTACTGCTTATCGCAAAATGTTTCTTTAATCGCGTCAGAAAAAGGCGTGGCTGAAGTCTCAAAAATTTCATCCCAGGGAATTAATTCAAATTCGTCTTTCGCCGTTAAGGCTTTTAACTGGGACGTGGTAAACGGCGGATCACTTGAGAAGATGCCGTAGGTTGCAATTAACAACCAGAATAATGAATATGGAATTTTAACTATCCAGGTCTTTAAATTCTGTGCTTTTTTAATTTCACGAATAATATCAATGTAATCGACCTGCTCGTTACCCGAAATGTTATAAACATTTCCGTTTGGTTGGCGCTGCAAGCAATTCTCAATAATTCGACAAAAATCAGCAACATACAGTGGCTGGCGCATATACCGGCCGTGCCCTGGAATCGGGAAAACAGGTATGCGTTTCATAAACCGGGAAAGCCAACCCAGATGTTTACGGTCAAACCAGCCAAACATCAGGGTTGGGCGCAAGACACAATGCGCAATGCCTGAGGCCTTGACCATGTCTTCCTGTTTCTTTTTTGTTGCGGTGTAGTCATCATCTGCAACCGACTCAACCACCGATGAACTAATATGCACAATATACGGTATGTTATATTTTTTAGCCGTATCCAGAACCATCCGGGTTGAATTTATGTTATTGGCAATAAAAGGGGCTGATGATTTGGCGCCAATTTGAGCCTGTAACATCACAATGGCAGTGGCCTCCTTCATATGCAATTGCCAGCAACCCTCGTTAACAAGATCTTCTTCGATACAGGTAACATCCGGATGTAGCTGCTTTAGAATTTTTAAATTAGCTGCGTGCTTATCAATAACAACCAAATTACTGTAACCTTGCTTCTTTAGCTGCACCACCAGGTTCTGTCCAACCAGCCCAGCACCACCGGGTAATACAATTTTGTCGTTTTTATTCATTACGTGCATTGCTCTTAAACTTCTAAATACTGTTTCTAAAAATTTAACTTCCGGAAAATAAAAGCTGGAATTATTTTAATAATGGTCATAATTAAAAACCAGAACGGCGGTACATAAATGACACTTTTCTTTTTATTAATCGCTTTAACAATATAGCCTGCCACTAAATCGGTTGAAACCCACAAAGCACCTTTCTTTAAATGCGCCGTCATTGGCGAGTCCACAAAACCCGGTTTAATCGTTAAGACCTGAATACCGTGCTCATATAATTGATAACGCAGACCTTCCAGAAAAATCGTCAAGCCTGCCTTAGCCGAACCGTAAATGTAATTACTTTTTCGGCCACGATCACCGGCAACAGAGGACACAACTGCAATAGTACCAGCATTTTGCTTTTGCATAAGCTGGCTAAACAGAACCAGCAAAGAGACAACACTTGTATAATTAGATTTAACTTGCTCAAGTGCTTTTTCCACATTAGTTTCACACTCGCTCTGTGGATGCATCAGTCCATAACAAATAAACAAGGTATCAATGACTCCAGCCTTATTAACAATGTCATGAACAACAGCAGCATGTTGTTGCAATTCGTTAAAATCCAGTTGATAGCAGACAACCTCACCACAACCGCGTGATTTAAAATCACTCGCAACAATATTTAACTTTTCCATATCGCGCGCAACAAGATGCAAACACACATCATCGGCCAGCATTTGCTTTGCAACCGCCTGCGAGATGCCAGAGGTTGCCCCTATAATAACGATGTTTTTCATAATATTATAATTCTTGTTGTTGCGTTACTCTTCGCCAGAAGCTTGAAGAAAAAGCAGGGTCAATATAATTTTTAAACAGTTCCAGATCAGGAAATGATGATACAAACATTTCAGCGGACATTCTGGCATCTTTTGCTGGATATATAGCACCATTTGCCGAACTAACCAGCTCATCCAGATCATTTAAAAACGCTAACGTGCGTTTGCCTTTGTTCGGGAAATCCAGAGCCAGTGTATAACCTTCACGTGGAAAAGACATCATACCAACTGATGGTATATTTCCAAACCGTTTTAACACGGATAAAAAAGAGGCCATACCCTTTTCTGAAACACGTTTCAATATTTCAGTAATCACTTCCTTGCCATTATCAAGTGGCACAACACATTGATGTTGAAAAAAACCATGCTTGCCATACATCCGGTTCCAGTTTCTGATGTTATCAAGTGGATAAAAAAATGGTGCATAAGGTACTAAAGTTTGCTCTGATGCATTCTTGTGGGCATTAAAATAAAGTATGTTAAATGCTTTAACTGTAAAAGAATTTAAAACAAAACTAGGGAAATTAATTGGCAAGCTCAGACTTTTCTGATTTTTTCTTTTATCAGTGTATGCAACAGGATGCTCTTTTGCATGATCACCTGAAAAATATAAACCACGCCCAAGATTGCTTAAACGCGAAGTAGTATCTATCCAGGCAACAGAATATTCATGGCTATCAAGATATTCCTCATCTAATTCAAAAAACCCGGCAATAGATGAAAATGGCTTCGTTGATGTTGCAACATATGAATTAACAATTTTTTTTAATTTAAATTCAACCCATGTTACAAAACCGGTTAATCCTAACCCACCAATAGTCGCATTAAAAAATTGCTTGTTCTCATTTTCGGGAGTGCATAATAACGTTTCTCCTGTTGAGCGTTGCAATTCGAAAGCAGTGACATGATTACCAAAACTGCCAACGGCATGATGATTTTTACCATGCACATCATTTGCCAATGCACCCGCGACGGTAACAAAGCGTGTTCCGGGCGTAACCGGCAAAAACCAGCCTCTGGAAACAATAACCGACAGCAAATCATCAAATGTTATACCTGCCTCACATCGAACAATACCTTTATCACTATCAAAATCAAGAATATGATTAAGCTGAAAAGAATTAATTAATATACCGTTTTTATTTAAACAGCTATCACCGTAACTCCGCCCCATTCCGTATGCAAGATAAGGCGCATTATCAAAATGAATTTTTGAGCTGGACCATGGGTAACGTATAACATCTTTAGGCTGATGTGAGGGGTAATTTCCCCATGAAGGAAAATTAAAATGAGCGGATGAACCTGATTTATTGCAGGAAGCCATAAAGCAAACTATATCGCAACTAACACACTAACCAGACAAACAATCACAACGACATAACTTGCCTTATCTCTCAACGCAAACAAAACAGGATCTTCATGTAACAGTCCACGATTCGCGATAAGCCAGATACGACTTAACCAGTATAACATTGTAGGTATCACTAACCAGAGCCAGGCCGGTGTTGAATATTTGGCTGTCACTAACGGATCATGTATATAAAGTGCAATCACTAAAATAGCGATATAACTGGAAACAACACCCATTTTAGATATCAAATCGGCATCTCCAACCACATAACCGCGACGTGTCATTTTCTCCTCGTTTCGCTCTTCCATATTTTTTAATTCAATAAATCGTTTTAACATTGCGAGGCTGATAAATATGAATAGCGAAAACACCAGCAGCCAGAAAGACATATCTACATCAATAGCATAAATACCAGCAATAATGCGTAAAGTATATAAACCGCCCAGTATTAGAACATCAATAATAGCTAACTCTTTTAACCCAAAGGAGTAAGCAAAAGTAAGAATAAAATATGCCAGAAAAACCAGAACAAATTCCTGATTGATTTGTAATGAAACGGCCAGCGCAATAACAAATAAAACAAGGGCTGCTATCTTTGCTGCAAGTGGAGACAAAATACCAGCAGCAATTGGCCTGAACTTTTTAATAGGGTGTTTTCTGTCAGACTCAACATCACATAGATCGTTAATAATATAAACGCTTGACGCACACAGGCTAAATGCAACAAAAGCGATTAAGGAGATCGAAAGCAGTTCGGAGTCTGCATACGTATGTGACAACAGTAGTGGAACAAAAATCAGTGTGTTCTTCACCCACTGATAAATTCTCATTTCTTTTATTATAGCAGTAATCATCAGTTAATCTTATACAATCGAATATTGAAATTTAATAATAAGGAAGGAATATTTTAAGGTTTAAGCTTTACTACTTTATCATTACGTGGTACCAATTGAGCGGTCTCTAAATCATGCTCATTCTTAAACCATAAGGTATCCATTATTTCCTTGCTTGGTGTGTACTCTAAAACAACTTGTGTCATCAGCCTTACTATTAATTCGCAATTATAGTGACTACATGCCTTGTCTAACTTTGCCATATAATCTTTAATGTCATCAAATGAAACACTATCTTCCTCTGCACGTTGAATTCGAGGATGAGATGTTTTTACAACATTATTTCCTATTAACAATTCTTCATATAATTTCTCACCAGGGCGTAAGCCGGTAAATTTTATTTCAATATCCGCATCACTGTTCTGCTCATCACGCACATCCAGCCCCATCAAGCGAATCATACGATAGGCTAAATCCAGTATTTTTACGGGTTCCCCCATATCTAAAACAAAAACATCCCCGCCCTGCCCTAATGAGCTTGCCTGAATAACAAGTTGAGCCGCCTCAGGAATAGTCATAAAATAACGAATAATATCCGGATGCGTCACAGTGACAGGCCCACCCGACAAGATCTGCTCACGAAACAAAGGAACCACCGAGCCAGAAGAACCCAGCACATTACCAAAACGCACCATACAAAAACGTGTATTCATATTTTCCATTCTTGAATACGCTTGCAATATCAATTCAGCAAAACGCTTGGAAGCCCCCATTAAATTTGTCGGACGCACTGCTTTGTCGGTTGAAATAAGAATAAAGGTTTCAACATTGTTTTCAAGTGCTGCTTCAGCAGCATAGCTGGTTCCGAAAATATTATTCCGTATACCTTCTATAATATTATGTTCGACTAATGGCACATGCTTATATGCCGCTGCATGATAAATGGTGTTTACTTTGCAGGCTTTAATTGTTTGAGACAAACGAAATTTATTCTGAACTGATCCCAGCACTGAAATTAATTTTATATTAGACTCATGTTCATCCAGTCTGGCGAGTAAATCCTTTTCTATTTGATACAAGGCATATTCCGACTGTTCCAGCAAAACCAGAGTATCCGGATTTGATTTTATTATCTGCCGACAAAGTTCCGAACCAATTGAGCCTCCGGCACCGGTAACCATCACCACTTTATCTTCAATACAGGCCTTCAGCAAACTCACATCCGGAGGAACCGAGTCACGCCCCAATAAATCCAGAACGTCCACATCCTGAATTTCTTCAACACTTGATTTACCAGAAACCAAATCTTCCATACCCGGCACTGTACGAACCCGTACTGCAAATTTGTCTAGTGACTGTAATAATTTCCTACGTGCTGATTTTCGAATTGATGGCATCGCCAGTAGAATCTGCTTAACATTGTATTTATCAATCAGTGGCTGAAGTTTATCTTTGTTAAATACTTTTATCCCGTGAATCAAGTTACCCTGAATGGTTTTATCATCATCAATAAAAGCAATTACTTTCGAGTCGTTCGCATTAACCAGTGCAGTTGCCAGTTGCACCCCTGCCGCTCCGGCACCATATATAATCACTGCATCTTTCGGTTTATGTAATCTCATCACAGTCATAAGATAAGCACGCATCAATACACGACTACCAGCCATTAATAAAACACCGAAACTAAAATAAATAATAAAAACAGAACGAGGGAAACCTTGTGTCTGGGTAAAAAATACCAATGCCAATAAAATCAGGGTTGAAGTTGCCATCCCTTTAACTATCACCCAACCAATCTGTATACCCATATACCGCAGCATTGAACGATATAAACCAAAAGTATAAAAAACCGGGATACTTATAAGCGGTGCAGCAATAACTATCCACCAAAAATCAGCCATTCTGGGGATAACCTCACCAAAACGAAGTACAAAAGCAGCCCAAAATGAGAAGGGAATAATGCATAAATCTACCAGAATCAGAATAATGCGTTTAACCAGCCTTGATGTTGTGTGCACATCAAATGCGTTATGCACCAAATCCATGTATTTTTTATATTTGTATTCCATCTTTAAGATTATTCCCAGATTTTATTCTTTAAATGTTTGTTGTTCTTTTCTTGTTCCTGGTCTTTATATCAATATAGACCAATATTGTAATAGATAACACCATAAATAAGCTAACGGTCATCCACTCCACGGTACTATTTTTATTTCCTAACAGGAAAATACTCACCACAGAGCAACCCAACATCCAGATATATTCCAGCATCAATGTTTTCTTATGCCCCAGCCCTAAAAGTACTAACCGCTGGTAATAATGTGAGCGATGCGCCTGCCAGACCTTTTCCTTTTTTAATACTCGCTTACAAAGTGTTACCGATGCATCCAGAAAAAAGGGCATAAAGACAATAATTCCCAGCCAAAAAGGGAAAACCTTATTCACATCGGCCCATAAAATAAATAAAGCAACTAATATACCAAACAACGTTGAGCCGACATCACCTAAAAATATTTTTGCTGGCGGAAAATTAAAAAGAATAAAACCCAGGGTTGCCGACACAACAACCAGGTTTAGAATTGCAAAGCCGGGCTCTCCCTGTATTACAGAAAGAATGGCAAACGTACCAAAGCCTGTTATCGCCATGCCACCGGCAAAACCATCCATTCCATCCATAAAATTATATAAGTTAATCACCCATACTATAAAAAGAACCGTAACAGTACTTGCAACAAAATAATTTAAAGGAATAACCAGCCCAGGCAGGTTCAACACTTCCAGATTAAGCCCTTTCGACACAAATACACTGGCGACCACTATTTGCAGAAAAAACCTCAGCAACGCAGAAATAGAATAGATATCATCAACAAAGGCAACCACTAAAATAACCAGGCCATAAGGAAGAATAGATAGCAATCCGATATTCATTTCATCATAAAGAATGAAAAAACCAACTGATAGCGTAATTAAAATAGCCAGACCACCAGTTCGAGGTTTTGGAGTATCATGTAGCGAACGTTGATTCGGAACATCCATAATTCCGAGCTTATCACTTGTCTTTATAAAAAAGTATGTCAATAAAAAAGACAGGCAACTGATTGCCAGGAGAACAAAGACGAGAAAAGTAATTTCAATATGCAGATTGCCAACCTGGGTAAAAATATTAATGCTTTTATCCTGAAGTATTAATGCTAAGTAAGAAGTTCAAGTGCATCCACCTCAACTTTTACTGCCGTTTGATTACCCATAACATTCAACAGAACGATAACTCGTTCCTCTCCTGAACGTGCTTTAAAAAGACCTTCATACCCGGCCAGTGCTCCGTCTGTAATACGGACACCATCGCCTGATTTAAAGTTAAAATCTTCATCGTACAAGCCGGTATCAGGATCTTCATTTGACATCAGTAAGGATATTAGTGAGTCGGATACGACCGTTGGGTATTGGGTAAAACGTACAATATTTGCCACTCCAGGGGTTGAGCGGATAGGAGACCAGTTGTCCGTTGTGGTATTCAATGAAATAAATAGATACCTTGGAAAAAAGGCTTCAATAGCGGTTATACGCTTTCCATTACGCTTGCGAGTCTTTTGAATAAGCGGCAAATATGTCATATAGCCCTGACGCTGCAAATTCTCCTGAGCCAGCTTTTCCTGTCGTGGCTTTGTGTAGAGTAAATACCACGATTTATTTGAAGTTTGATCAATATATTTCATTATTATTATCTAACAAGCCCATGTCGTTTAGCACGGATAAACATCAACAAATTCAAGCACTCATACCACATTCATATATACCCCAATCTTAGCACATAGACAAGTATTCATCACAATAATGTGGCAATATCCTGCGAAGCAACAGGAAACGTCAAAATGGCATGCAGTACCAATATTTCATTTAATTTATCGACGTATTTTCGCTCTTTTTTATCAACTAACACGATCACTTTTGCCTCTGGCGCATACTTTTGCAAGCTATAGAGCAGAACATCCAGATTGCTGATATTAATCCCTGCATAATTATTGCCATATCCATAAAAAAATTCAGCCACAATAAAATCCGGTGGCATTTTTTTTAATGCGGCTAAAGCCTTCCGCATTGAGCTAAAACGAATTTCGTTGATAGCTTTATTGTTATAAACTTCTGATAATTTGGGGTGCAGTGGTGACTCGATAATGGAAAACAAACAACGTTTTTTTATACCGTTTGGCATGTAAGCAACTATAATTCCTGACTTTAAAAGTTAGCAGACTAGCAAACCACTGAATAGAAAACCAATATATTATTATTTATGACTTCAATCGCAATAACATATAAAAAATAGCACCTCCATATCAGGTATTTCATACTCCTGATTCTGAGCCAAAACTAAAACAGCTTTGTGGTTATTAGTTTCACTGCCTGTTAACGCTACTTTAATTTCCAGATTAATTGTGATGCACTATATATTAACTTGTATCTCTATATTTCTGTTCTTCTGTCAGCGTGGGTACATACAGATACAGATACAGATACAGATCAAGCTAAAACGGGAAAGTACAGAGTTCTGGATGCTGTTTTACTGCCATGACTTACGCCATGCATGTACAGAATGGCACAATTTCGGCACAATCAGCAAAAGAAGAAACAGGAAAGGGTTTTCAACAAGCTGTAACCTATTGAAAACCCTGTAGTATTTGGTAGCGGGGGCTGGT
>CAZDEC010000077.1:0-13265 GCA_964504295.1 uncultured Thioalkalispiraceae bacterium | reverse complement strand
TGCCGTGGCCCGCATGTGCCTTCTACCGGCAAATTAAAAGCCTTTAAACTGATGAAAATGGCCGGTGCTTACTGGCGCGGTGATTCCAATAATGAAATGCTCACGCGTATTTATGGTACCGCCTGGGCCAATAAAAAAGATTTGAAAGCTTACCTGCACCGTTTAGAAGAAGCTGAAAAACGCGACCATCGCAAGTTGGGTAAAAAACTCAATTTATTCCACTCGCAGGAAGAAGCACCGGGGATGATCTTCTGGCATGAAAAAGGCTGGTCGATTTATCAGGAAGTTGAAAAATACATCCGTGAGCAACTGCGTTTGCACAATTACCAGGAAGTCAAAACACCGCAAGTGGTAGACCGATCCCTTTGGGAAAAATCTGGCCACTGGGACAAGTTTGGCGACATGATGTTTACCACTCATTCCGAAAATCGAGACTATGCCGTCAAGCCAATGAACTGCCCCTGCCACGTGCAAATCTTTAATCAGGGCCTAAAAAGCTACCGTGACTTACCTTTGCGTATGGCTGAATTTGGTTCCTGCCACCGCAATGAACCCTCGGGCACTCTGCATGGTTTAATGCGGGTTCGAAACTTCACCCAGGACGATGCCCATATCTTCTGTACCGAAGACCAGATACAGGATGAGGTTATCGAGTTTATTGACCTATTATATAAGGTATACGCCGATTTCGGTTTTAACGAGGTTATCGTCAAACTTTCCACCCGCCCAGAACAGCGTGTAGGCAGTGACGAAGTATGGGATAAAGCCGAAAAAGCACTGGAAATTGCCTTAGATTCCAAAGCCTTAGAGTGGGAACTTCAACCAGGTGAAGGTGCTTTCTATGGCCCCAAAATCGAGTTTTCCCTCAAGGACTGCATCGGCCGAGTATGGCAATGTGGCACTATTCAGGTCGATTTCTCCATGCCGGGTCGTTTAGAGGCCGAATACGTCGCGGAAGATGGCGCAAAACACACGCCAGTCATGCTGCATCGTGCGATTTTGGGCTCATTAGAGCGTTTTATCGGTATTCTTATTGAAGAACATGCGGGTGATTTTCCACTTTGGTTAGCCCCCGTGCATGCCGTTGTTATGGGTATCACCGACAGGCAACATGACTTTATTATCGAGGTAGCCAATAAACTTAAGGAACAAGGGTTACGAGTGAATACCGATTTACGCAATGAAAAAATCGGTTTTAAAATTCGTGAACATACCTTACAAAAAGTGCCTTACCAGTTAGTAGTGGGTGATAAAGAAATGGAAAATGGCACAGTCGCGGTACGAACACGGGCTGGCAAGGATTTAGGTCAGATGTCTGTTGAGGAACTTGCTCAAAAATTAACCGATGAAATTGTGTCACACGGTTGTAGCCATTTGGAAGTATAATATCCACAATAGTAAAAAAGTTAATTTATAACAATGCCTCATTATGCCGTAAGATAGGCGCTCATAATTCGGGTTGAACTTTTCAGGTTAATAAAAATATGAATGTTACGTTTTTTGGAATTGGTTATGTGGGTTTGGTTCAGGCGGCGGTTCTTGCCGACAGTGGGCACGATGTGGTTTGTGTTGATGTCGATGAGACAAAAATTGAAAATTTAAAGAACGGGATTATCCCCATTTATGAACCGGGGCTCACCCCGCTTGTAGAGCAAAACTACAAAGAGGGTAGGCTTCACTTTACAACATCGATTAAAGATGGTGTTAAGCATGGTGATCTTCAGTTTATCGCAGTTGGTACTCCACCAGACGAAGATGGATCGGCTGATTTAAAATATGTGCTCGAAGTGGCTACCAGTATTGCAACCCATATGCTAGAACCTAAAATTATTATTAATAAAAGCACAGTACCGGTTGGAACCGCAGACAAAGTTAAAGTACGCGTTACCGAAGTATTAGAAAAACGTGGTGGAAATATTAAATTCCATGTTGTATCCAATCCTGAGTTCTTAAAAGAAGGCTCAGCCGTAGCCGACTGTACAAAGCCTGACCGTATTATTGTGGGAACAGACAGTGACGAAGTAAAAGATAAAATGCAGGAACTTTATGCCCCATTTAACCGTAATCGTGAGCGTATGATAACGATGGATATCAAAAGTGCCGAGTTAACCAAGTATGCCGCGAATTGCATGTTGGCCACTAAAATTAGTTTTATGAATGAAATGTCGAATATTGCAGAGCGTGTAGGTGCGGATATCGAAGCAGTAAGAAATGGCATCGGTTCGGACAGTCGGATTGGTTATAGTTTTATTTACCCGGGCTGTGGGTATGGTGGTTCATGCTTTCCTAAAGATGTTCAAGCACTCATCCGCACGACAGATTCCATCGGTTTTAACGCTGAAATTCTAAAGGCTGTTGAAGCTGTTAATTACCGCCAGAAAGAAACGCTCTTTACAAAAATTACCAACCATTACAATGGCAAGCTAAAAGGAAAAACATTTGCACTTTGGGGGTTAAGCTTTAAACCGGACACCGATGATATGCGCGAGGCACCCAGTCGTGTATTAATGGAAGCACTTTGGGAAGCCGGTGTAACGGTACAAGTGTTTGATCCAGAGGCAATGCAAGAATGCCAGCGCATCTATGGACTGAGAGATGATTTAAAACTGATGGGAACCAAAGAAACAACCCTGCAATCAGCGGACGCGTTAATTATTGTTACCGAATGGAAACAATTTCGCGCACCTGATTTTGAGCAAATTAAAGCATCGCTTGCAATGCCTGTTATCTTCGATGGCCGTAATCTTTATGATCCTAAACGATTACAAAAGCAAGGCTTTACCTATTATTCAATTGGTCGAGGTTTGTCATCATGAAGGTTTTAGTGACTGGCTCCGCAGGTTTTATTGGTTCTGCACTGTCTCTTCGTCTTTTAGAACGTGGAGATGAAGTCATCGGAATAGATAATCACAACGATTACTATGATCCTGCATTAAAAACAGCGCGTTTAGCTAGACATCAAGATCACCCTAACTATACACATATCCGTGGTGATCTGGCCGACAGAGAGCTAATCGAAAATTTATTTAAAGAACATAAACCCAATCGCGTCGTCAATTTAGCTGCACAAGCAGGTGTACGCTACTCTTTAGAAAATCCTCTGGCTTATATCGATTCTAATCTGGTTGGTTTTGCACATATTCTGGAAGGGTGTCGCCACAATAATATAGAGCACCTTGTGTATGCTTCATCCAGTTCGGTTTATGGCAGTAATACAAAAATGCCATTTTCAGTGCATGATAATGTGAATCACCCTGTTAGTTTGTATGCAGCCACTAAAAAAGCAAATGAATTAATGGCTCATAGCTACAGTCACTTATATAACATGCCAACCACGGGCTTAAGGTTCTTTACCGTGTATGGCCCATGGGACAGGCCAGATATGGCATTGCAAAAATTTGCCAAAGCCATTGTTAATGGTAAGCCTATTCAACTGTTCAATTATGGTAATCACCGTCGTGACTTTACCTATATCGATGATATTGTAGAAGGGGTAATACGTGTACTCGATAAACCAGCGCAGCCTAACCCCGACTGGAGTGGCGATGCTCCTGATTCAGCAACAAGCTATGCCCCTTGGCGTGTTTACAATATCGGTAATAATAGCCCTATTGAGTTAAAAGATTATATCGGTGTACTGGAAAAGGCGCTCGGCAAAGAAGCAGAAAAAGAACTTTTACCTTTACAGCCTGGTGATGTAGAAGGCACTTTTGCCGACGTTGATGATTTAGTTAGAGATTTTGACTATAAACCAGCTACTAAACTTGAAGATGGAATGGTTGATTTTGTTGAGTGGTTTCGTTCTTTTTATGAAAGGTAATGGAATACTACTTGTTTTATCCTTGCTTCTTAAAGCAGAAAAATACAGCCTCTCCTAGTTAATTATTAAGAAGTGATTTATGAATATACTATGGTTGTCTCATTTTGTTCCTTATCCGCCTAAAGGCGGCTCCTTGCAGAGGAGCTATAATTTAATCTATCAATTAGCTAAGAAAAATAGTGTTTGGCTTATCTCGCTTAATCAATCAGCGCTCTTATCAGATGAGAAGCTCATTGATGATGCAAAAAATAATTTATTGTCCTTCCTGAAAAAAGTTTCTATTTATGATATTAATACCGACAAGGGAACCATAAATAAATATTTACTGGCAATAAGAAGCCTGGTAAGTCTAGAACCTTATTTTGTTAAATGGTTGGAAAACACCGAATTTTTACATTCGATTCAAGACTGTTTAGTTAATAACGACATAGACTTAATACATGTAGATACAATCGGTTTAATTAAATACCTCCCTGAAAGTAATGAATTTAAAAAAGTATTAAACCATCATAATATTGAATCTAATATGTTATTTCGTAGGGCTGAGAAAGAGAAAAATATAATTAAAAAAGTATATTATTTTATTGAAGGCTGGAAAATACAGCGGCTAGAAGAAAAATATTGCAAATTGTTTAATTTAAATATCACATGTTCAGATTTAGATAGCGATCGGTTACGAAATATTGCATATGATGTGGCTGTAACTGAAATTCCCAATGGGGTCGACACTCAGTACTTCAAACCAGATCACTCCTCAGAGCAGATGAACACACTTATATTTGCGGGTGGTTTATCCTGGTATCCAAATATTGCTGCCATGGACTTTTTCTTAAATAAAGTTTGGCCAGAACTAAAAAAGCATGCACCTGATCTGATTTTTTATATTATTGGTAGAAACCCACCTGCCTGGATTATCGAAAAGTCTAAGAATGACACAAGCCTGATTATAACGGGCTTTGTTGATGATGTTCGAGAGTATATAAATAAAGCATCAATTTACGTTTGTCCGATTAATGATGGTGGTGGGACAAGGCTGAAAATTCTTGATGCACTTGCAATGGAAAAAGCATTAGTTGCTCATCCAATTGCATGTGAAGGTATTAGAGTCGTTAATAATGAGACTGTGGTTTTTTCTGAATCTGTTCAAGAATACGTAACACAAATTATAAATTTGCTAGGTAACGTTGAATTAAGAAAAAAACTAGGAGTGTCTGGAAGAGAGCTTATTCAGAATGAATATAGTTATGATAAAATTGGTGCAAAGTTAAATGAAAAATATAAGGCGCTGTGTGATTTCAACTGAAACTAGTGATTTATTTAGTTTCTTTTAATTAGGCCGAAAATTTCATTGAAAATAAAGGTGGTTTTAAGTCTTAAAAAATTTATATATTTTTTTAATTTATTGCCATACTTATGATTATATTAGCTTTTTAATTTGGATGTCATTTTATGTTACATGATAACTACGCACAGTGCTTATATTATGGAAAAAATTATGTCTTTGCAAAATATTTATAATAAGTCGCCTTATTTTATACAAGTTCTAGCCTTGAACTTGTATGCGGGAAAACTTCACTTGAAAAGGTACAATAAAGAGTTTAAAGACTTATTTAGTAAATTGATGATAACTCAATATTTTAACAGGAAACAAATCATTGAATATCAAAATATACAATTAAAATCTTTAGTACGTCATGCTTATGATACGGTTCCGTATTATAGAGAGTTATTTAATAAGAATGGTATAAAAGTAAGTGATATAAATACTGTAGATGATCTCCATAAAATACCAATATTAACTAAAAATGATGTGCTTACTTATAAGGATAGTCTAATTAGCACGAAATTTGGTATTGACAAATTGTCTAAAGGTGTAACTTCAGGAACAACAGGTAGTCCTTTGGAGGTCTATTGGGACAACACGGCATGTATTTATAATAATGTAGTTGATTGGAGGCAAAAGAAATGGTCTGGGATAAATTATAAAGATAAAATTGCTTTAATATTAGGTCGTACTATCGTTCCTGTTGACAAGAAGAATCCACCTTTCTGGGTACAGGATTATTTTCATAACCAATTATGGATGTCAGCATTTCATTTAAGTAAATATAACCTCGAATCATATGTAAAGAAACTGATCAGTTATAAGGCAAAAGCTATAGAAGGATATCCCTCTACACTATATGCAATTGGACAATTTATGCTCGATGCCGGTATTACCTTGCAAATGAAAGCTGTTTTCACATCATCAGAAACACTTTATGATGTCCAAAGAGAAGTCATTGAAAAAGCTTTTAAAGCGAAAGTGACTGATTTTTATGGACTTGCTGAAAGAGCTGTTTTTGCAACCGAATGTCAACATGGGAAGAAACATATAAATTTTGAATATGGAATATGTGAAATCGTGAATGAAAACAATAATATCGTAAGTGACGGAGAAGAAGGCTATGTGGTTGGCACCAGTTTAGTTAACTACGGGATGCCTTTAATACGTTATAAAACAACTGACATATCTTCTTTAGCTCAAAATATTAAATGTGCTTGTGGGCGAGAAATGCCAATATTAAGTGATATAAAAACAAAAGCTGAGGATATGATTATTAGAAAAGATGGAACTAAAATTTCTGCTTCAGTATTAACTCATCCGTTTAAGCCAATTAAAAATATTGAGAAATCGCAAATCATCCAGGAAGACTATAATAATATAATTGTAAATATTGTGCGTAAAAATGATTATTCTGAATCTGATTCAGAACTTCTTGTAAATGGACTTGCTGAACGTTTAGGATCAGAGATTAAAATTAATATTGTTTTTGTGGAAGATATATCAAGAACCAGAAATGGTAAATATCGTTGGGTGATATCTAAAATAGGTAATCAATTTAGTAAGTGACGGTATAGATTTTAAAGGTATATTTGCAGGTTATTCTTTAAATAATATAAAGAGATTTTACTTGGCTATATTTTTTATAAATCTATTTTGTTAATTAAAATTCAGGTGAGCTTCATGTTAATTAGATTTTTGATTTATATGCATGGTGGGATGTGGAGTGTTAAACGAAAATGTATCAAAGCGCGTTACTCATTTCTAAGGGATTACTATCGTCTAATCTACCGGTATTATCAATTAATCAATGGCTGTTCGATTGAGTGGCCCAGCTATTTTGAAAACGAACCGTGCTTGCCGCATGGTAAACATGGTATTTTTATATCAGGCACAGCAAAAATAGGAGTTGATTGTGTAATTTTTCACCATGTTACAATTGGCTCAAATACATTACCTGATTCAAAAGGTAGGGGAGCTCCAGTAATTGGTAGTAACTGCTATATTGGTACTGGTGCAAAAATTATTGGTCAAGTTAAGATTGGTAATAATGTTCGAATAGGTGCTAATGCAGTGGTAGTACAAGACGTACCTGATAACTGTTTGGTTGTTTCTACAAAGCAAACCAATATACAGAGAAAAAATACTTTAAATAATAAGTATTTTTCTTTTCAGGGAGACACCTGGAACTATTTTTCAAATGGAAAGTGGCTTAAGGTTGATGATTTAGATATTTTAAATAATCTTGCTTCTACCCCCAAAAAAGAACCATCTAATATGTAAAAGTTTAGACCAAATCTGACATATCTGTAAACCTCCCTGTTTTAGTGGCAGCCTAAATTAGAGTTTTCCCGCTGTTGATGAACCGCTAAATATTCCCATGGTGTGAGATCATTTAGTGAGTCATGTGGCCGTTCTTCGTTGTATTCTCGGATCCAGTTTTTTGTAATATTTCGGACTTCATTCAAGGTTTTAAACACATACATATTTAATATCTCATCTCGGTAGGTACGATTAAACCGCTCGACATACGAGTTTTGTGTTGGTGTTCCGGGCTGGATAAATTCCAGTTTAATATGATGTTCCTCTGCCCACTGGGCCAAGGTGACAGAAATAAACTCCGGGCCGTTATCCATGCGTAATTGGTTAGGATAACCTCGCCAGGCCACAATATGTTCCAATACTCTGATGACACGTTGTGAAGGCAAGCTTAAATCAATTTCAATCGCTAACGCTTCACGGTTAAAATCATCCACCACGTTAAAGGTACGAAAGCGCCGACCACAAAATAAACTGTCACTCATAAAATCAATCGACCAGGATTGATTTAGGCTTGCAGGCACCGCTAGCGGGGCCGGATAACGTGTCGGCAAACGTTTCTTGTCGCGTCGACAACTCAGTCCGTGGTTTTGTTTTGAGTAATCCACAAGCTCTCGACGGATCGCTGGCCTTATAGCTTTTTTTCAATAATGTCCTTGAGAACCTTGTGACCTAAACTCCGCGTACATGTGTTTAAGCCGACGATTTTCATCTTCGAGTTCTTTAAGGCGTTTAACATCGGGAGCACTCATACCCCCATACTTGGCCTTCCAGTTGTAATAAGTGGCATCCGCAATACCGTATTCACGGCAGACATCTTTGACTTTCTTACCCCCTTCAACGGCGTTCAGTATCTTGACGATTTGGGTTTCGCTGTAACGTGACTTTTTCATTGTCGTTCTCCTATGGCTAGTTTACGATGGAGAACTCCAGTTTGTCATGTGACTATTTTAGGGGATGTTTACAGAATCATCCACCTGTTTTTTTTAACTTTACCTTTTATGATCAATGTCTTGAGTAGTCTTTAAGGGTTGACTACTTAGATACGTTGGCGTTAAGGCATGACAGTTCAGACAAAGTAATCACAAATTAGATAATTGATCCCGAGCAATGTATGTGTAATTACCTTTCTTAATGTAAGTCCTTTGAGCCTTTACCCCTTGATTTTTAATAGCAACTAAAGAAGTCAGTATTTTTGCCGTTAACTTAATAATAGGTACTTTTCTCAGTGGAGCCACTAACGTGGGCATTTCTTGCGGTTATCTAAAATGAGTGATTTAAGCAACGAACTCTCTCAACAAATCATGAACAATGCTGCTGATGGCATTGTTACTATCAATGATTTGGGGCAAATCAACTCGTTTAATCCTGCAGCAGAAAAAATGTTTGGCTATTGTGCTGAAGAACTCATTGGAAAAAATGTTAAATGCTTGATGCCCAGTACTCACAGTCAGCATCATGACGACTACTTAAAACGATATCAGGAAACAGGCAAGGGACATATTATCGGTGTTGGACCACGCGAGGTTACTTCCGTACGTAGTGATGGTAGTACTTTTCCCATGGATCTGGCCATTAGTGAAATACGTCAGGCGGATGGTCAGGTTTTATATATTGGCATTTTGCGTGATATCACTCAGCGAAAGGTGAGGGAGTCAGAGTTACGTGCCAGTGAACAGCGTTTTGAATTAATTTCTCGTGGAACCCGTGACGGTATATGGGATTGGGATATCCCTGAAGGGAAAATTTATTTCTCACCACGTTGGAAAAGCATGCTTGGTTATGACGAAGATGACATAAAGGATAATTTTCTTGCGTTACAGGATTTGATACACCCTGATGATCTGGGCGATGCGCTCGAAAACTGGATGCATTGCATGGATGGTGAAACAGATTCCTTTAATGTTGAATATCGTCTTAGAAATAAACATGAAAGTTATACATGGATTCAATGTCGTGGTACGGCATTACGCGATGATGACGGGCATCCGATCCGTATGGCTGGTTCTCATACAGATGTATCGAATCGGAAACAGGCTTATGCTGTGATGGAACATATGCATCGTAAATCACTGGAAAAGGCAAATGCATTAGAAACAAGTCACCGAGAACTGCAAGCCAGTCATGAGCAATTACTGCAATCAGAAAAATTAGCATCGATTGGACAACTTGCCGCAGGCGTTGCTCATGAGATAAATAATCCGGTGGGCTATGTTTATTCTAATTTGAGTACTTTGCAGAATTACATAAACAATTTATGCCAGATGCTAGAAGGATATGAACGCTTAGAGAGCTTAATCAGCGAGGAGCAAGAAGCATTACAGGCAGTGCAACGCCTTAAGAAAGAGCTTGATATTGAGTATCTGAAGAGTGATGTGCAAGATCTTGTGAATGAATCTATGGAAGGGATTTCTCGTGTCAAAGGTATTGTACAGGATTTGAAAGACTTCTCGCATGTGGATGAAGCAGAATGGCAATGGACAGATTTGCATCATGGTCTGAATAGTACGTTAAACATTGTTAACAATGAAATAAAGTATAAGGCAGAAGTAGTCAAAGAATATGGAGAAATACCTGATGTTGAATGTCTGGTCTCTCAGATTAATCAGGTATTTATGAACTTGTTTGTCAACGCGGCGCATTCAATTGAAAAAGAAGGTGTCATTACTGTCCGCACAGGTCACGAAAATAATATGGTCTGGGTAGCTGTTAGTGATACAGGTTCTGGTATCAAAGCTGAAAATATAAAAAAGATTTTTGATCCTTTTTTTACGACAAAACCCATTGGTTCAGGTACGGGTCTGGGCTTATCATTATCTTATGGCATTGTAAAAAAACATGGTGGAGACATTAAAGTAGCCAGTGCAATCGGAAAGGGAACGACCTTTACCGTTTATTTGCCGGTAAAGCAGCCACAGGAAAAGGTGGATGAAACAGGCGAGGTAACAAAATGACTCCAGATCAAATTATTGAGAAATCGCTGAAGGATGAAAAAAAGCATGTTTCTACATTATTATTTGTTGACGATGAAGCCAATATTTTAGCGGCACTGAAACGCCTTTTTCGCCCTCATGGTTATAATATTCTTACGGCAGAGAGTGGGCAAGATGGCCTGGCACTTATGGCTCAACAATCTGTTGATCTTGTTATTTCTGATATGCGAATGCCTGCAATGGATGGTGCCGAATTTTTAAAACAAGTGGCTACACAATGGCCCGACACCATTCGTATTTTACTCACTGGTTATGCTGATCTGACATCGACTATCAAGGCGGTTAATGCAGGAAAAATATATCGCTACATTAGCAAACCCTGGGAAGACAATGATATTACAACCAGCGTTAAGCATGCGCTGGAGCAAAAAAATCTTGAAGCAGAACGTGACCGTTTACTGGTACTGACAAATAGTCAGAATGAAGAATTAAAACGACTTAATACAGGCCTGGAAGATCAAGTGCTCGCACGTACCAATGAATTACAACAAACCGTCAGTTTCCTGGAATTAGCACATGAGTCACTTGATGCCAGTTACCGAACAACGGTTGAAGTATTTTCCAATCTTATAGAAATGCGTAATCAACACGCGGAAAAGGCTCGTCAACTTGCAGAACAAGCAGTGCAACTCGGTCAATTATGCAGCCTTGATGAAGCCGAATTACGTAACCTTCGTTATGCAGCATTATTGCGCAATATCGGTAAAGTGGGATTGAGTGATAAGTTACTGGGTAAGTCGATCAACAGTATGAATGATGTGGAGCATAAGAAATTTATTCATCACCCTGTTATCGGTGAAGGTGTGCTGATGGCACT
Organism: uncultured Thioalkalispiraceae bacterium; assembly: GCA_964504295.1. Taxonomy (GTDB): domain Bacteria; phylum Pseudomonadota; class Gammaproteobacteria; order UBA6429; family Thiohalophilaceae; genus SZUA-37. The sequence continues at coordinate 1,992 of CAZDEC010000077.1, read as the reverse complement.
TGAGCCCTTGCATGATGCTGCGCATTTAATCTGCCATCAGTATGAACAGTTTAATGGCAAAGGCTACCCAGATCAGCTTAAAGGTGAACATATACCGATCGCATCACGTATTCTAAAAGTAGTTGGCGACTATTACGATCTGCAACATGGTTTGATTGTACATGGCCACCTGAATGCTTCTGAAGCACGTGAGTACCTTAGCTCACAGAGTGACAGTCATTATGACCCCAGGATTATAAGTTTATTTAATTCACTACTCGGTCGAAAAAAGAAACAGGCTGATGATGTTTCTGAATGTCTTGTTAAATCGAATGGTTTGCAAGCGGGTATGGTGTTGTCACGTGATCTGGTATTGAGTGACAAAGTGTTGTTGTTATCAAAAGGGCATATATTGAGTGATAACCTCATTGGGCGTATTCACAATATGGAAGAGTCTATTGGTAACGATCTGGATATTTATATTTTTAACAATGGAGTGAATTGATATGCACAGGCTAATGATGGTGGATGATGAAACAAATGTCCTTAATGCCTTGCAGCGACAATGCAGGAAAAAGACAGAATGGGAGATTGAAACGTTTAATAACCCCGAAGCTGCATTAGAACGAGTTCGTACGGCTAACTTTGATTTGTTTCTTGTGGATTATCACATGCCACATATGGAAGGTGTAGAATTTTTGTGTGCGGTTAAAGAAATTCAGCCCAATGCTATGCGCGTGATGCTTAGTGGTCAAACCGATCGCGATGGCTTGTTAAAAGCGGTTAATGACGCTGAAATATATCGATTTATTGAAAAACCCTGGCAAGATTACGACTTGCTCGCTACCTTACAGCAAGCATTGGATTTCCATGATGTGCTGCTGGAAAATCATATTTTCGCCAATCTTATCCGCGAACAGCAACAGGAGTTGGAACAACGTAAATTCGCATTAGAAAAATACAGACACGAACACCCGAATTTATTTCATATAGATTGGGCTGCGGACGGTTCGATTATTTTAGATGACAACTAACGAACACTAACTCTAGTGACATAATCATGGAACGTATTTTACTTCTGGTTGATGATGAACCCAATGTGCTTAATACGCTTCAGCGGCTATTGCGGCAGAACAATTATAAAATCCTTATTGAAAAATAAATAACAGCAGGTATTTTTTATGGAAAATAAACGCACAATCCTGTTAGTTGATGATGAAGAGAATATTTTACGCTCGCTACACAGAGTGTTACGTCGAAATGGTTACACAATTCTTCAGGCTAGCAGTGGTGCGCAGGCACTTGAAATATTGCAGGCGCATCCTGAAACCGGCGTCATTCTATCTGATCAACGTATGCCGCATATGACGGGTATCGAATTCTTATCACAAGCGCGTGAAATGTGTCCTGATACGGTGCGTATGGTGTTATCCGGATACACTGATCTAAAAACGGTCACTGATTCGATTAACCAGGGTGAAATTTACAAATTTCTGACCAAACCCTGGGAAGATGACTTATTGCGCGCCAATGTCCAGGAGGCCTTTGAGCACAATGAACTTTGCCGGGAAAACGGGCGTCTTGCACGCGAGTTACAACAAATTAATCTGGAATTAGAGCAGCGTGTTGAAGATAAAACCCGTGAAGTATTGATGAACATGCATGCACTTAAAATTTCACAGGAAGTATTAGAGTGCCTTCCCGTTGCAGTGTTGGGTATTGAAGAAGAAGGTATGTTAGTGGTGGTGAATCATCAGGCAGGAAGGTGGTTAGGGTTTGGTAACGGTGAACTAATAGGTCAACAGGTGAAAGACGCCTTACCGGATGAATTATGTCAGCTTGTTACACAAACGTTAAAAGGGCGAGAGGCGGTTTATAAGAATATTCAATTTGGGGATATCTCTTTGCGAGTTTACAGCGATTATTTGGGAAACAGTTCTTCAGTACACGGAGTCGTTGTAGTGATGGTGAAAGATAATGAGAATTGAAAAAACAATTACGCTTAAACAGGCC
>CAZDEC010000076.1:0-13303 GCA_964504295.1 uncultured Thioalkalispiraceae bacterium | reverse complement strand
CATTACTTACATTTCGGCAGCATTAAGTTTAAGTTAACGGGACAGCAGTGATAAATCAAAGAAGAATGCTTATACAAACCTGAGGTAATATTGGAGATGTTGGAATGTCACAGCATAAAAATAAGGGTTGGCAAATTCGTGAGCGTTTAGCGCAGCTTGCCGCTGAATATATGGCTGAAACAGGCAGCCAGGATTTCCAGTTAGCCAAAAATAAAGCACGTCATCAATTCGGTACGATTGAATCGAGCTATTTGCCTTCGAATAAAGAAATCCAGCAAGCACTGGTATCTTACCAGCAACTTTTTCGTGCTGATACTCAACCAATACAACTTAAAAAATTAAGACAGGTTGCTCTGGAAGCGATGAATTTTTTAAGCCGGTTTAGTCCGCGCCTGGTAGGCAATGTATTAAATGGTACGGCAGATATTCACTCAGCTATTTATATCCATTTGTTTGCTGAAACATCCGAAGAAGTAGCCGTTTTTTTGATGGATAATAATATTCCCTATGATGAAGAATTAAAGCGTTTTCATATTAAAGCTGATGAGTATGAATATTATCCAGCTTTTGCCTTTCTAGCAGATGAAACACCCGTGCACCTGGTTGTTTTTGCCGAGCATGGACTGCATCACGCGCCGTTAAGTAAGGTTGACGGTAAGCCAATGCAGCGCGCCGATATAAAAGCGGTTGCCAGGCTGCTTGATTAAGTGCTGCAGAGCAGCAAGTGAAGCTGCTTATTTATTGAAATGTCCCAACAGGCGGCTGAACATTGATTTAGATTTTTTAAATATTTTTTCTTCAATGTCGCGGTCTTCGCTGTCCGGGTAGTGCGAGGGATAGGGTTTTTGTGCCACACCACTATCGACCGCTGCACGTGCCACCGCCGATGAGATATAGCTTTTTAAGCGCGGGTCAAAAGGCTTGGGAATAATATAGTGGCGGCCAAAATCGAGTTGCTGAATGTGATACGCCAATAATACTTCGGCCGGTGCCGGTGTTTGTGCCAGCTTGGCTAGTGCATGTACTGCAGCAATTTCCATTTCGCTGTTTATAGTGGTTGCCTGCACGTCGAGTGCGCCCCGACAACTAAACGGAAAGCCCAGTACGTTATTGATCTGGCTGGGGTAGTCGCTGCGGCCGGTTGCCATAATTAAATCGCTTCTGGCGGCATTCGCTACTTCCGGGCTAATTTCAGCTTCGGGATTCGAAAGGGCAAAAACAATGGGATTGTCAGCCATTTTTTTAACCTGCTCGGCAGAGAGCAAGTTCGGCCCGGAAACACCTACAAAAATATCGGCGTTGGCAATGGCATCGTCTAAGGTGCGTGCATCGGTTTTAATCGCAAACTTCTGCTTATATTCGTTTAAGTCATCCCGTTCGCTGTGGATTACCCCTTTGCGATCCAGCATATGGATGGCGCCTGGTTCGGCACCGAGCTTAATTAACAGGCTCATTGAAGCAATCGCTGCGGAGCCAGCGCCTAAGCAAACAATTTTAGCCGTTTCGAGAGTTTTATTTTGAATTTGAAGTGCGTTTAAAAGCCCGGCTGAAATAATAATGGCAGTGCCATGCTGGTCGTCGTGGAAAACCGGAATGTCGAGCCGTTTCTTGAGCGCCTTTTCAATTTCGAAGCAAGCCGGTGCGGCGATGTCTTCAAGGTTGATCCCGCCAAAGGTATCGGCAATATTGGCAACCGTATCAATAAAAGCTTCGTTTGAGGGGGCTTTTACTTCAATATCAAACACATCAATGTCGGCAAACTTCTTAAACAGTACGCCTTTGCCTTCCATAACCGGCTTACCGGCAAGTGCGCCCACATTGCCCAGTCCTAAAACAGCGGTACCATCAGTAATGACCGCAACAAGGTTGCCCTTGCCGGTATATTTATAGGCTAAAGCAGGGTCTTCCGCGATAGCGCGAACCGGTTCGGCCACACCAGGAGTGTATGCCATCGATAAATCTTCCTGAGTTGCGCAGGGTTTGGTGATGGCGGTGGCAATTTTACCGGCAATGGGTTTTGCGTGGTAATCGAGCGAGCGCTGCAGGAAGTCTTTATTATCGGAACGGTTATCGGGCATGAAAATCAGGCTTCATATAATAAGGTGAATTGAAGATAAAGCCTAGCCTGCTTTAAGGCAACATGCAAAGTTTTGTTTTGTAAACGAAATCACTCCTGGCTGAAGTGTTATTGACTTAATATTGTTTTTAAATTTAGAGCTTGTTTAAAAACGGTACTGGGCGTTATTTTAATATTTTTTTTGGGGAATATGCTCTGGCTAAATCAAAAACATCGGCTAGCTCTTTTTGTGATTTGTTTTTTAACAAGCTAGAAGAGAGGCTGCGGCCACTTAATGTATTGGTATATTGAAAACTTAGGCACTGGCTGCGTGTTAATAAGGTTTTAGCTAAAAAATAAACCTCTCTTGGTTGGGCTTTACTCACTCGGTAAGAGGAGCTGGGGATATAAGTAGAGAATTTTTTTCGCTTATCCAGTGAGCGAATATTTTTTTCTAGCCAGATTGCACTAGCGTAAACATCGGCAGGTTGTATTTTAAGCCCACTATTGACGCTCATCGCATTGGGTGGTGTGTCGCTATATAGCTAGTAGGGTTGAGCTAAACTATAGAAAACCTAATCGCAAAAACCATATCATTTTTCAGTGACAATATTCTTTAAAATCCTAAAGTTGTAGCAAATTTACCCGATATATCAGGGTGAGATTTCTCTATCTATTGTTAGGGCGGTTTTAAAAACGACAAATGCCAAATACTTTAGCCGCAAACAAACAAACCACGCAAACACCGGTCAAAAAGCCGCTTTCGCGCAGCTTATTATTGTGGTTTTTGATTTTGTCGTTAGTCCCGTTAATCATTGCTGCGTTGTTCAGTTACCAACAAGCAAGCAGTAGCTTGAGTGATGCGGCGGTTGAACGCTTACAAAAGTCAGCCGCATTGAATGCAAGCTATATACAAAACTGGTTTAAATATCGTTTTCTGGAACTGGAAAGCAAGGCCGAGTCGCTAGAAAATGTACGCTTGCTTAGCTCACTTACGACTGGTTTTAAGCAAAGTAACTTAAGTCTCGATAAATATGTAAAAAGCTATCAATGGGCTTTGTTGGTCGATGGTTCGCAGGGCAATCTATTGAAAATGAGCCAACGCTATCGGTATGTTTACGATTTATTTTTGATTGATATACAAGGTAACTTGCTGTTTAGCGTGGCTGGCGAATCTGATTTAGGAACGAACCTGTTTAATGGCGTTTACGCTAACACACGATTTGCTCGTAGTGTTAAAGCTACCCTGGAGACTGGGCAATCCCAGTTTTCAGATTTGGAACGATATGAACCTTCAAATGGAATTATTGCGGGTTTTCTTAGCACGCTTATTTTAGATGAGTATGGTGGTAAGCTGGGTGTATTCGCTATTCAAATTAAGGTTGATTCAGTTTTTGTTAATCTGTCCACCAAAGTGGACGAATTTTATTCGTATTACTTAGTTGGTGAAGATGGGCGCTTACGGACGGCGCAGCATTTAGATCAAGCCGAGGTGTTAACCCGGGTTATTAAAACTGAGCAGTTTAAATTGTGGAAATCACATTTGTTGCAATCTCAGCAACGGGAGAAGGGCGCGCAAGGGCGTCATAAGGATGCAGGAAAATTTAACGCACTTGCTTTTAAATATTCAGGCCCGAACGCGGAAACAGTTATTGGTACGCACTTTGGTTTAGATATAAAGGGAGTTCAGTGGGCGCTTATTGCTGAGGTGAATGAAGCGGATGCTTTAGCATCAGTTACTAAATTGGGGCAAATCATTTTTATGTTGTTGTTCGCAACCGTTGTGATTGTTACATTGTTATCTATTTATCAAGCAAAGCGAATTACTCAGCCCATTATCAAGCTTGCCATTGCGAGTAAAAAAGCTGCGGCTGGTGATATTGATTTGAACATCGAGATTGATTCGGAAGATGAAATTGGCGAGCTAGCTTATTCGTTTAGCGAAATGTTGCGAGTACGTCAATTACATGATCATGAGCTGCAAAAATCGGCACAGCAAACGCTTGATGCCTTAGATCATTTGGCTGAACAAAAATTTGCTTTAGACCAGCATGCGATTGTTGCTGTTACCGATGTGAAAGGAACCATAATTTTTGTAAACGATAAATTTTCTGAGATAAGCGGCTACAGCGAAGCCGAATTAATTGGCCAGAATCACCGAATGCTTAACTCGGGGTACCACCCCACCGATTTTTTCCGTGAGATGTATCGCACTATTGCAAGTGGCGAAGTTTGGCATGACGAAGTTTGTAACAAAGCTAAGGATGGCCAATTGTATTGGGTTGATACCACCATCGTGCCGTTTAAAAATAAACATGGCAAGCCTAAAAGCTATATTGCAATTCGTGCAGATATAACCGTAAAAAAACAAGCAGCCATCGCCATGCAGGAAGCAAAAGAATTAGCTGAAGAAACAACCCGCTTAAAGTCTGATTTTTTAGCCAACATGAGCCACGAAATTCGTACCCCGATGAACGGTATTATTGGAGCAACCGGTTTGTTATTAGAAACTCAGCTCAATGGTAAGCAGCAAAATCTGGCAGAAACCACGATGTATTCGGCTAATGCTTTATTGGTGTTGATAAATGACATCCTTGATTTTTCTAAAATAGAAGCGGGTAAACTGGAGTTAGAAAATATCGATTTTGATTTGCAATTATTAGCTGAGGAAGTTGCTGAAATACTCGCGCTTAAATGTCGTGAAAAAAATATTGAAATGTTATTACGTTATGTGTCGGATACCGGCCGTTATTTTAAAGGCGACCCGGGTAGAATTAGGCAAGTCTTATTAAACCTGTTAAGTAACGCGATAAAATTTACCCAAACCGGTTCAGTTTTACTTACGGTGAGTTTAGACGATGCTGAAACGGAAGCGGCTAAAAAATTGGCAACAGTTGACACAAGAGTTTTACGCCTATCCATTCAAGATACCGGAATTGGTATTGCCGCAGATAAACTTGATGCAGTTTTTAAACAGTTCGAGCAAGCCGACAGTTCGACCACCCGACACTTTGGCGGTACGGGGCTGGGGCTAGCAATATGTAAACAGTTAGCGCATTTAATGGGTGGGGATGTAGGTGTCGAAAGCCAGGTTGGGCAAGGTTCAACATTCTGGTTTACCATACAATTAGAACAAAGCAACGAGCAACAAAGAGACTTAAAGCTTGATGACTTCAAATCGTTAGTCGGTTTGCGCTGCATGTTGGTCGATGACAATGCGATTGCGCGAATGATATACAGCGAACAACTCAGCGCTTACGGCATAAAAGTAACTGCGATACCATCAGCAGTAACAGCAATACAGCAACTTCTGGATGCAGCAAATAGCGACTCAGCATTTGATTTGGTCATAAGCGATCTGCAAATGCCGGATATGGACGGCGCAACGTTTGCTAAACAAATAAAAACAGAACCTGAGATATCAGACTTACCCCTAATATTACTCACCAGCTCACCGCAAAAAGGTGATAACAAAAAAATGCATGCGCTTGGTTTTAGTGGCTACTTAACCAAGCCAATACATTCAATGGAAATACCTAAAATGTTGTCGGCCATTTGGAATGCACAACAAAATAATAAAAACATTGGCATGGTCACGCGATACACGTTGCAGGAAGCCAGTGTAAAACCCGTTGAGAAACTTAAATTAGAACAGGTAAAAATTTTATTAGTCGAAGATAACGCGGTAAACCAAATGGTTGCGACAGCTATTTTGCAAAGTTATGGTGGCATTATTACGCCGGCTTTGAATGGCCTCGAAGCACTAGAGCAATTCAAAGCGAATCGATACGATCTTATCTTTATGGATTGCCAAATGCCTGAAATGGATGGCTTCGAAGCTACTCGGCAAATTCGCATAATCGAGCAAAAGAGAGAACAGAGTAAAACCCCCATTGTAGCCTTTACCGCAAACGCAATGGCTGGTGATAAAGATAAATGCCTTGCTGCAGGGATGGACGACTTTATTACCAAGCCGGTTAAAAAAGAAGATATCGAACGAATTTTATTATCCTGTTTGGCGAGCAAAGTGATAGCGGATACATCGAGTAGTCATAGTGCCGATGACGGTGAAAATCGCCAGGGTGGTCAACCTGCGGTGGGGGAATCGTAACCATTAGTTTTCAGGTTTAAGTTTTATAGAAACAACGATAAATGATTAAACACCTAAAGTAGACGCTTCTGTTTGCCTATACTGAGGGTTGGACAAGCTCGGCTATATCGATAGCCAAGAAGAGGACTTTATGAAAAAATATCGGTGGATACTGACGGGAATATTCGTTTTATTATACACAGCTACGGTGTATGCAAATGATTATAAAATCGCGGTTCGAGCACATTCAGGTATCAAAGCCGCTGTAAAAAAATGGCAGCCGACCACTGACCGATTAAACAGAAAAATTCCCGAACATAATTTCAAGCTTATTCCTATTGTTAGTCTGGAATTAATGACTCGAGGAGCCGCTAGTGGGCATTTTGATTTTGTATTAACCAATCCATCCTCTTATGTCGAAATTAAAAAATTATATGGTGCAAGAGCCTTCGTCACACTTAGTAATAAAAGGGTGAATACAGCACAAAATCAGTTTGGTTCGGTTATTTTTACCCGGCGCAGTCATCTAGATATTACAAAATTAAACGATATAAAAGATAAAAGTTTAATGGTTGTGACTAAAAATGCGTTTGGTGGTTGGCGAGTGGCCTGGTTAGAAATGCTTAATAACGGAATTAAGCCACAAAAAGATTTAAAGAAGATACTGTTTTCATCGAGCGGCACTCAGCAGGAAGTTGTCTGGGCTGTTCACAGTAAAAAAGTTGACGTGGGTGTCGTGCGTACCGATTTACTCGAACGTATGACAGAAAAAGGAGCGGTAAAGCTTGATGATTTTCGTATTTTAAATAAAAAGCATGTGAAAGGATTTTCCTTTTATTTAAGTACAGCTCTTTATCCTGAATGGGCTTTTGCATCGCTTAAACATGTTCCCGTCGGCGTCACAAAGAAGGTTAAGGCCGTATTACGCAAAATAGTAAAAACTGACCCGGCAGCCGTAAAAGGTAAATATATGGGTTGGATTGAACCACTCGATTACAGCTCAGTTGATAAGCTTATGCAGCGATTAAAAGTGGGGCCTTACGAATAACATAAGACTTTTGCACGCCTGAAGATATCGGTTCGTTAAAAAAGCTTTGAGCAACGTCTGCTCCAGCGCATCAATAAGCCTAACTCAGGGTGGTTTAAACGGCATCGATGGCACCATTTTTTTTGCTATCTTCAGTACGTAGATACCCGTAGAGGTAGAGTACTTAAAATTGTATTTACCCATAATCAGGTTTTAATATAGTTTTTTCATTCGTTGGTATTTTGTCGTCTAATAAATCATTTTTGCATTCAGTGTCTGTAATATGGTCGATTGACCAGGTTGAAAAATATTCTAATGCGAGAAAAGTGGATTTAAATATTGCAATATTGTGTTCTATGTACTATATAGTACACATGAGTTTTGGAAAATACTGTCGAGATACACGTGAAGAGCTTAAAAAAGAGGATTCAGCTTATTCATTACGCCAGGTGGCACATCGAATAGGGGTTGAGCCCGCTTATTTAAGTAAGGTTGAACGGGAGGATGTGGCGCCACCTTCAGAGAAAACCATTTTAAAACTGTCAGCAGAACTTGGCTTGGAAGCCGATGTATTGCTAGCGATGGCGGGCAAAGTATCGAGTGATTTGCGAGATATTATTCTTAAAAGGCCGCAGTTATTTGCCGAACTGATTAGAAATTTAAAAGATATGCCAGACAACGCAATCTTACGAGTAGTACGGGAGGTTCGAGATGGTGACTGGTAATAACTTACGATGAAGAGGCTATGGTTATGATAGAAATTAAAGGTGATAAATTAGTTGTTAGTTTTCCAGATGTTCACCCTGATGCTAAGGGGATGATTGAATTTCAACGTACACTCCGTATTCCCGATGATAATCGGTCTTATGATCTACCGCCTGGATTAGGGGACTTTCCGTTAAAGCATGTAGATGATTATACCGACAAATTGCCAGAGCGATGGATCTATCATGGTGGTATTTTTTTCCCAATGTACCAGGCAGAAGCGATGTGGATTAATTTTTCAGGTGATTACCCCATGGCGATAAAAATTGCAGCGGGAAAGATAAATGCAGTAACGGGTAAGCAATGGAATAATGATTTACATCAATCACCACAAGACTATGTTGTTATACCTGAGCAACCCTGGTTAGACGGCTATAACATATCTGAAGATATGATTCGCCAATTCGTCGCAATGCCATTAGGTGATGGCTATACCGCTGAAGAACAAATAACAGGTGAAGCTATTTTTGGTGGATTGCAAATTATTGTTTACCCAATGAAGGCAGAAGTTTATAAAAAATTATTTGAAAATTTAATAGACAGTGATTACGAGTCTATTTCATGTTGCATGAAGATTCCCGAGGAAAGTCTTTGTGAATCATCAATGAGTTTAGATATGGGGTTTGCTCCCGGTGGTTTAATGAAGCAAAAAATATACGATGATGAATATGGAGTCGATGCCTGGTCTTTGACTGAAATGTCACGTTGTTATGTGCATATAGCAAACAGTCAACAATATCATTCGATAACAGGGAGTAAGGCACCACATAAGGCGCCGACCGCAAAAGATTATACAGACGCGGGTTTACCCTGGTTTGGCTATTATGATGAAGCTAAAAAAAGCCAGCCTGGGTCAATGAAGCTAGCGGGACTTGATAGTGTCGCAGCTAACGGCGTTAAAAAAGGAAAAACGCCTTTAACTGCAAACGAACCCATAACAACAGAAGAGATTGTATATTTGGGTGTAAAAAAGTCGATAGTGCGGGAGGGAGCTTTTTAGAAAGAGGCTAAGTGAGCGTCAATAGTTTCGCTTAAAGTTAGCGCCTTCGTTAAGGCTAGGCATTGCTAGACGCTATCAAAACAAGCCGCTTAGCGGTAAAATTCAGCTCACAACTAATGAGTGGAGTAACAACACAATGGGGCGAGCCTACCAGAACCGAAAAGTGTCGATGGCGAAAACATCGGATGCTAAAGCCAAGGTCTATAGCAAATATGGTCGTGAAATTTATGTTTGCGCCAAATCGGGTGGTATCGACCCAAATGGCAATCTCGCACTGCGTGGCCTTATCGACCGCGCTAAAAAAGACCAGGTGCCGACTCATGTTATTGAAAAAGCCCTCGACAAGGCCAACGGTGGCGCGGGTGAAGATTTTGTGCCGGCACGCTACGAAGGGTTCGGCCCCGGTGGCTGCATGGTTATCGTCGACTGCTTAACCGACAATCCAAACCGCACCATCGGTGATGTTCGCACTTGTTTTAACAAAGCCAAATGCAAAATTGGCAGCCCCGGCAGCGTTGGTCATATGTTTGACCATGCCTGTATTCTCGTTTTTAAAGGTGACGATGAAGAAGCCGTGCTTGAAGCTTTAATGGAAGACGATGTCGACGTTACTGATATCGAACTTGAGGATGGTAACATCAGCGTTTTTTGCCCGCACACCGAATACGCCAAAGCAAAGCAGGCGATTACCAAGTTATTCGCTGAAATTGAATTCGAGGTGGACAATATTGAGTTTGTTCCCAAAGGCAACACGCCAATCAATGGTGACGATATAGAAATGATGGACAAATTTTTAGCCATGCTCAACGACGTTGATGATGTGCAAAATGTTTACCATGATGCGGAGTATTAATTCAAAATCAAACAAGCGTTTAAGCTATTGCACAGGGATTGAGTACTAATAAATTACGGGGTCAAACTAAGCTAACTGGCTTGGGCGATACAGGTACGAAGCAGATCCTTTTAACATAAGAATGTGCAGCAAGTTAGTGATGGTTATTCTATGGTTTTACTAAACATGTGCTATTTTTTTAACTTTATTTCTAACGCGGAAATTCAAAAAACTCATAATCGACCCCTTAAACTTTTTATTAGCTTAATAATTAAAAATAGATGTTTAATAAATGGATTATTTAATGTTAATTGTGGACTTAATATTAAACGTTTTTGCTTCCATAGGCTATTAATCATGGGGTGATTGGGAACAGCACAAGAATCTACAGATAACCTTTTATTATTATTTAGGATTAGTGTGGTTGAATCTATCATTAATAAGATCCCAGGAGAGTACTTAGAAAAGGTGTCGTCGTAGCTTATTTTAAATGCGAAGACATTACTTCCCTGGAAAAAACCAATAAATATAGCAATAGGTTTATTATTGAATAACAGTTTATGAAAGAATATTTGCTGGTACTTATTCGTATTTTGGAACACCGAAGTGATAATTTTTTTTCATCTTTTCGACAAGCAAGTGCGGTGCCTTTTTTGTCCTTCCAACCCATTTTCTCGATACGTTTTCCGCTTGTTTAACAAGGAGCCCGAACCCGGGGAGCAACGTAGATGGCTATGTTGTTAGTTATGGCACTACTGAATCTAACGTTACTACGTCAATTGCAAATATTGCTACAACGTTACAGGGTTTTAATCCTTCTTCTCCCGTTTTTTATATTGACGTGAATTCAAATCTTGGTCTTTCGACAGGTGATAAAGCCTGTTTTAGCATACAAGCTTATAATGATGCAGGTTACACTTCATTGAGTTCACTTGCTTGTCTCGTTCTATAATTTCCTCTTCCGGAAGCCGTTACTATTGGGTGAGTTATTACTGAGTAATAAGGTCTCATCGGTTAGTACGTAATTCAATAAATCTTGATTCAATATTATTAGCTCAGGCTAAATTGTACTTGCGTTCCACAATGGCGCTTTTTCTGGCTTTTATTGTGTTAAATGCAAACGCTTATAATGTGACTGGAAATGAAGATCGCTGTGAGGCACTTGGAGAAAATTGTGTTTGTTCTGAGCCTATGAATACTAATAATTTCCCCACAAAAGGCAATCTGTATAGTATCGATCCTCAAGATACAACGGCTAAAGAGTGTATTGGTTTTGATGGAGTAACCGGTGGCGTTATTGTCGCAAACAATAATAGTGCCACGCCTACAGGTTTTATTGTAGCGGACAATTCAAGTACTGTTTTAAGTGCTTTCATTTTTTCAGGGTAAATGGCTGCGGGTAGAAGGTGTTGTAACCAATCGTCTTGGTGGGGCTTCCCCTAATGTTTTTACTTTTAAGTTGTATATTAAGAATATTACGGATGGAACACCCGAAATAAAGGTTGTTGATACAGCGCTCGCTAATTCTTCTACTGGCCTTCAAACTGATTGGTTAGGCGGAGATGATGTTACACCAACCAGTATCGTTGGTAATTTTTTCTCGAATAACTATCGAGAAGGGCGTTGTAAGGGATTCAGAGCCGTTTCGCACTATATGGCAGCGGGTTGGGATACAGATCAGGACAACGTATAGGCTCAGCTAAAGAGGTTGAGGGTGTATGGGGCAATATGGTACGGGTACCGCCAGATCCCGGCTCTGGATGGAATCCAAACGTTACTCCCAAAAGAAAATAAACACCCCAGTCCCCCGCGGTTAAAACGAGTCAATCAAGACATAAAAAAGCGAATCTCAAATGAGATTCGCTTTTTTGACTGTCAACTGAGGGACGAAATGGGCGTAACGGCCCCTTTCTTTTTCAGTTAAGAATTAAAAGAAACCCGACATAGCATATGCTGTTTTCTTAAACATAAGTGGCAGCGCTTCTGCTAATTCAAGGTTAACCTGGTTTGCAGTGGTTACGATACGGGTGCGATATTCTTTGCGGTTTGATGCTTCAGAAACAGTTTGAGTACTACCACCGGCATCAGAAACTTTAGTAAGAATTTTTGAATCTTTACGCACTAGCACACCTTTACGCGTTTTTTCCTTAATTTGCACATCGGCAACGAGTACATACAATACATCTTGAACAAAAGCATTGACGGCTGCCGTACCCATTGATACGAGTAATGCAGCACCGACAGCATTAGCGGAGTTACCGTGTCGACCGCCAACAATAAGGCCCGATACAGCACCTACACCCACATCAGTATAACCTCTGGTTAAAGCTTGCTGAGCAGCAGTTGGGCTAGATTTCTCTAACTTAAGCACAAAGATACTCATATGGTATTGCGCTTTAGTTGGGTCGTCGACCATGCGATAACCATTGTCATTATTTTTAAATTCGCTTCGGACTGCCTTAGACATTGCGCGTCGATCAAATTCCATTACAGTGCTACGTACATCAACATAAACAGTTCGTCTTTCTCTTGGAACTGGATCAACAAAAATAGCGGAGCTAACTTTTGTTTGTACATCTAAATTTCGTTTAGATACAGCGGTTGAAATAGCTGCACAGCTTACGAGTGACATGCCTATAGCAGTTATTATTAATAGCCGCAGTAAAGCGGAAGTTCGTTTTAACATGATATTTCCCCATGAGTTAATAAATTATTTTTTTAATGTAAAAATTTTTTCGGTTAAATCTTAAATGTAATACTTCAGTTATCTGGAAAGATCTTAAGCGTCTTTTTATTGGTTGTAATAAGTTATTTTTCTTATTCTATAAACAGTCTTTAATATATCATCTGAGCCTACAGACTTTATATTTTTTGTACTCGACACCCCATTTCCATAAGTGTCATGCGTATAGCGGGTTATCTTCAAATATTTTCTTGATTTATATTCTTTTTTAAATAACCGGCCAGCTTCGTCGTAATTGTACCTTGAATTAGAGGTAATGATTTTATCACCATTAACATATTTAAATTTTCACGTTTAGATAATCTTTGCGGGTTATTATTTTTCATTAAAGTCTATATTACCTATTTACCGGTAATCCCGATAGCACCCAAACGGGTTAACCCATTTTGGGTTTGGCAATATAAATGACATGAAAAATAATATGTGAAATTTTTATTGTAACTTGAATATTATTTGTTCAGCTTAAATTTAGAATGGTTCTTGTTTTATATCTTTAGTTATGACCCGCTAAATAAATCGTGCTCGATGTTTTGATTGAAATTTGAGCTACTGGATTGAAAACATTTAAAAAACTATATTTTGTTTGTCTATTCAGTTTGCGTTTAGATAAGTTATTGTATACTCGTTAGACAATTAAAATATTTTGTTGTTTAAGTATTTAAGGATTAACCCGTTTGGGTGATTATTATTAATGCTTGTTTAAGGCGTGATAGTTTTATATAAAAAATCACTGCCGTCCCGTTAACTTTAAGCCCCTGCTTTGAATATAGAAAGCCTGGTCATTGCGAGC
>CAZDEC010000075.1:0-13334 GCA_964504295.1 uncultured Thioalkalispiraceae bacterium | reverse complement strand
TGTTTATATGGGGTATATTCCAGCAAGATTGCCGCGCTATCGCTCGCAATGACCAAGCTTTCTATATTCAAAGCAGGGGCTTAAAGTTAACGGGACAGCAGTGATGGGGGTTATATCAATTTCCAGCTATATAGTGCCGTAATGGTTAGTGTGTAAGCGGCAAGAATGTACACATTAACGGGGTTACCGGATAGCTTTGGTGTTTTTATCTGGGATACATTTAAGGCCGCGAGCCCAATGCTGCTGACATAAAGCACCACTGCAAAAGCACTCTGACTCATCGCGCCTTCCAGTAAGAAGATAGCAACCAGTATGAGGCTGTTGTTATCCAGAGCCAGCCCGGTATAACTCTTGCCACCTGCCAGACCGAATGTACTAAAGTAACTCAGTCGCAGTGCGCTCGCCGCCACCATCAAAAATGCGCCGGGCAGATAAATAAGTTCGAATTTTCCATAACTCAATAGCAGAATGGCGGGGGTCACGCCGTAGCTCACAATGTCGATTAATACATCTAGCTGACCACCAAAAGTGCTGTCGTCACCTGTACGACCTTTCATTCTGCGCGCAATAAGCCCATCTGCCCAGTCAAATGCAACCGCCCAAACCATGCCAATCATAGCCGCTGCATACAGGCCGGTTATGCTGAAATAAATCGCCGCAATGGTGCAGGCTAGGCCTGAAAGCGAGCAAACATTAGGTAGATCTTTGGCGTAGGAGAGAATGGTATTGGGTTGTAACACTTTGATTTCTGGATTATTGCTGGTCATTAAATTGCCTTTATACGGAATGGGATTGTAGCGACTTATTATAATAATAAATTTGTAATATCTTTGTAATAAGCCCCAGTTGATGGATGGGAATCTGGTATAGTAGCACGTCATTTTAATTGGGGAAGAAGTAATGCTTGTATACACAGTAGGTACATGGGATTTATTACATGTTGGGCATCTAGCTTTACTTCAGCACTGTCAGTCATTAGGTAACAGGGTGGCTGTTGGGGTCGCATCCGATGAAGTTGTTGCCAGCTATAAACCGAATGTTCCTGTCGTTCCGCTTGAAGAAAGAATGGAAATGTTAAGCGCGTTGCGCTGTGTTGACATTGTACAGCCTTATTATGAGCTGGAATATGCCTCTGCCTGTAAAGAATTAGATGTTGATATTTTCGTTATTGGTGAAGACTGGGGTAAGCAGCCACATAATATTGAAGTTGAGACTTTTTTAAAAGAAGCGGGTAAATCTATCGTTCAAGTGACTTATCATCCGGGAACCTCTTCCACTAAGATTAAACAACAAACCATCGCTCAATATAAGAATGTGGCCTAGAATTAAGGGATATCGTAATAACCCCAGCAAAACTAATGCAGCGCCAACAATTATATTAATCTCTGGAATACTCAACAAAGTAATAAAAGCACCAACCTTATTTGTCAGTAATTTTTTTTCTAACTAAAATATCACTATCTTCATTTTCTATTTTTACGCATTCCATTTCACGAGCTATGCCTTTTACATTGCTAACCAGACCTACAATCTGGACATCACTGTATGCACTAAGTTTGTGGCTGGTTTCTTCGGATAAACGGCTTTTGCATCATTGGTGTGTTGTTCCAAGTCGACCATAGGTTGCTATGGTGTCAAATTTTCTTGGCTGTGTGTCTCTATGTGTTACTAGTGTCCTGCAAATACCTAAAATAACGGTAAAGTTCAAGCCGATTTGCCCGCTATATTAGAGATTAGTCAACAGTAATCAAGGTACAGGACATGGGTAATAAATACATTCAGTGAATGTTTATTAGCCTGATTTTGGTTTTTATAGCAGTTTTGCATTTGCGCTGTCATCAGCCGATAAAAAGGTGATTAAAGCCTTCTATATTTCCCTTGCCGACCATTATGCCGCATTAGTCGCGTATGACCATTATCGCCATAAAATGAGACACGCGGATTATGGCTTTGGCAGTTGAAGGCGGTATTTTGCAAAAACCTATGGATATTGAAGCCTTAGCTGGCACGCGTTTTGATAGTAAAGCAATTAATTAATAAGGGAATAATAGATACGTACATGCTTAATTTTATGACTAACAGAGAATTTGTGTTTTGTTAGCTGGTTGGCCAGAGGTAACTTGCAGGTGAGCAAAGGCATCAAGCAATTCAACATCGGGAATAAGGGGAAACCTTTTATCCCGCTTGGCCGCAGTTTATTGCTGTGGTTTTTGCTATTAGCGTTATTGCCTTTGTCTATTACGTCGGTAATTGGTTATCGCCAAATGGAGAAGAGCCTGACAGAAACGGTGGCGCATGAATTAGAACGGGAGGCTCAGCAGAAAGCCGTTTTTATTAAAACCTGGTTCAGCTACCGGTTTATGGATTTGAATGGTCAGGCAGAAAATACTCGTAATGTTGAATTTTTAACGGTCTTGCGACAGGGCTTGCAAGCAAGCAAGCAGAAACCCATTGAATTTGTGAAGAGTGATGCCTGGGCATTACTGGTGGATAAGCGGCAAAAGGATCTTATTAGCCTTTCAAACCGCTATGACTACATGGATGACTTGTTATTGATCGACAACCAGGGCAATATTTTGTTTTCGGTTCTCGGCGCAGACGATCGTGGCAGTAATCTTTTTACCGGCCTTTATTCGGGTACCGGTTTTGCGCATATTGTTCGAGCCAGTTTAGATACTGGTGAGGCACAATTTTCTGATTTCAAACGTTATGGTACCGACACCGATTTATTAATCGGTTTTATTGCGGCCCCCATGTTGGATGAAGCTGGAAATATTATTGGTGTGTTTGCAATACAGTTGCGGTTGGAACGAATTTCTAAATTAATGCAGGTAAAGGAGGATGAGAGTTCTCTGACACATTACCTTGTCGGCTCTGATGGCTTGACGCGTACTCCGGTTAGTTCGGACGAAACAGCGAACAGCGTGTTGCAACGTATTGATACCCAGTTGTTCCATCTCTGGCAGCAGAATCAGTATTCAGATGACCGGCATAATGTGGCTTCCGAATATATCGGCCCTAATGGTAAACCGGTGATAGGTTTACACCTAAATGTAGCGTTGCCCGGTGTGAACTGGGGGCTTATTAGCGAAATAGATCGCGACGAGGCTCTGGCAGGTGCTGATAAGCAGGGAAACATTATACTGGTGATGCTGCTGCTAACGGCTGCATTGGTTGTGCTACTGGCTGTTTATCAGGCACGGCGGATTACCCGTCCACTTATTCGTCTGGCGGATGCCAGTATGGAAGTGGCCGCCGGCAAGTTGAATCAACAGGTGGAAATGAGTGTTAATAATGAAATTGGTAAGCTTGCCGATGCTTTTAACCATATGCTGCAAGTGCGCCAAACACATGAACAGGCCTTAGAAGAAACAGCACAGGAAATACAGGCTGCCCTAGACGATTTAGCCGAGCAGAAATTTGCACTGGATCAACATGCGATTGTTGCGATTACCGATGTGCAAGGAACGATAACGTTTGCAAATAAAAAATTCTCAGAAATAAGTGGTTATGGCCAGGAAGAACTCATGGGTCAAAATCATAGAATATTAAAATCAGACTACCATGAAACAAGTTTTTTCCGAGACATGTACCGTGCTATTGCTGCGGGCAAAGTATGGCATGGCGAAATATGTAATAAAGCAAAAGACGGCCGACTTTATTGGGTTGATACCACCGTCGTTCCGTTTATGGGTAATGATAACAAGCCGCAAAGCTATATTTCGATACGCACGGACATTACCTTGAGTAAGCAAGCCGAAACGATGATGAAAGAGGCGAAAGAAATAGCCGAAGAATCGACACGTTTGAAATCCGACTTTTTGGCCAATATGAGCCATGAAATTCGTACCCCGATGAACGGTATTATTGGTGCAACCGGTTTATTACTTGATACTGAACTGAATAGCAAACAACAAAACTTCGCCAACACCACCATGTCTTCTGCCGAAGCATTACTAGTATTAATCAATGACATTTTAGATTTTTCAAAAATTGAAGCTGGCAAGCTGGAACTGGAAACAATTGATTTTGATATGCAATTACTTGCTGAAGAAGTGTCCGAAATATTAGTGCTCAAATGTCGAGAAAAAAATATTGAAATGCTACTTCGTTACGTGCCGGATACCCCGCGCTATTTTAAAGGTGACCCGGGGCGTATCAGGCAGATTATTCTTAACCTGTTGAGTAACGCGGTAAAATTTACCGAAGTGGGGTCGGTCGTATTAACGGTGGAAGTCGATTTAGATGGTATCGATTTAGACAAAACGATTCTACGCATTTCGGTGCAGGATTCCGGTATAGGTATAGCAGAAGACAAACTGAGCGCTGTTTTTAAACAATTTGAACAAGCCGATAGTTCCACCACCCGGCATTTTGGCGGCACGGGATTAGGCCTGGCAATATGCAAGCAACTTGCAGAATTAATGGGCGGTGAAGTGGGGCTTGAGAGTGAATTAGGCAAAGGCTCAACGTTCTGGTTTACCGCTAAATTATTACAAAGCGATAAAAAGCTTAATGAGGTAGTGGTCGATAACTATAAACAACTCGAAGGCTTGCATTGCTTATTAATCGACGATAATGAAACGGGTCGTATGATTTATAGCGAACAACTTGCCGCATACAGGGTTAATGTTAAAGCGTTAGATTCAGCCGTGCACGCTAAACAAATTTTATTAGACGCACTCAAAACTGATACACCTTTTGACTTTGTTATTAGTGACTATCAAATGCCCGAGCTTGATGGCGCACATCTGGCTCAGCAAATTAAAGCTGAAGCTAAATTGGCAAATATACCTCTGGTATTACTCACAAGTGCACCACAAAAAGGTGATAGCCAGAAAATGGATGCGTTGGGCTTTAGTGGTTACCTAACCAAACCAACTTATACGCTGGAACTACCCAAATTATTGTCAGCTGTCTGGCATGCCTATAAAAATGCAGACGATATTGGCCTGGTAACACGGCATACCTTGCAGGAGGCGAGTGTTAAGCCAATCGAAAAGTTCACTCTGGAAAATACCGAAATATTATTGGTCGAAGACAATGCGGTTAACCAAATGGTAGCGACGGCCATTCTAAAAAGCTATGGCTTAAGTGTAAGTGCGGCTGTTAATGGTGTAGAAGCGGTTAATATGTTTAGTGAAAATACGTACGACCTTATTTTTATGGACTGCCAAATGCCGGAGATGGATGGCTTTGAGGCCAGCCGACAAATTCGTCAACTTGAGTTAAAAAATACAGCTAAACCAATCCCCATTGTCGCCTTCACGGCAAACGCCATGCAAGGCGATCGAGAAAAGTGCCTGAAGGCTGGAATGGATGACTTTATAACCAAGCCGGTTAAAAAATCTGATATTGAGCGCATCTTACTCAGTTACCTGGCTGCAAAAGTAGTTGCCGATACAAAAAATAAGAAAAATGATGATGATGATTTCGATAACGACTCCATTGTGGGACATTGTACGTCCTGACTATAGCGCCCCAATTCTTTATTGATGTTTAAAAATATAAGCATAAACAAAGACGGCTTCAAAATTGCATACTATACTTTTCCATAAATTAAGAATTTGGAGGGAAGTAACTTGCGGAATTATGACGAAAAACGGGATTTTGTACGCGTTGCGCTGGATAGCACCTTAAGCTTTGGCGTACCAGAAGATATTGATGACGATGTTGCCGTCGAGACGCAGCTGGATCAAACTGCATTATTAAAAAATTTAAGCGGTCGAGGTTTAATGTTTGTTTCAGAAAATGAAGTTGAAAAAGAATCACTGATTGATATTAAGGTGGTGCCGTCAAATGATTTAACTCAACCGTTGCACGCACGTGTCAAAGTGGTACGGGTGATGAAACAACGACACGGAGAAGGTTTTGAAGTGGGGGCGGTAATTCAGTCGATGTTAAACGAATAGCAATGTCTTTCGTTTAAACCAATAATTCAATTCGATTAACCAAGTCCTGGCCATATTGGCTATTTTCAACTTTATTGTATCTGGCGACAGCTTGTTCGGCCTGATAACCAATTTGCGAGTTATGTGCGGCTACTTTATAGGCTGCATTGCTGTGGTTTGAATTCGTCTGGCGAGTGCGGCTAGCGTTAAAAGCCTGAAATGGATTGGTTTCCAGAGCCGCCGTATTTTGTTCTGTTTGTGTTGCAGACCTTTTAGAAGCAAGGCTGCTTGTTAATACTTCTGTTTTACCTGTCTGCCGCTTATCATTTTGTTGGTCTTTGTGGGTTTTTTCTACAGGCAGCACATTGTCATGTTCAGCCTGATATTTTCGTTGGCTGAGCAGGTATGCATCGCTGCTAAAATGTGAGCTGTTACTAATTTCCATCTATTTTCAAACTGTTTTATATTGTGTGGCATTATTGTAGAGAGTGAAAAAATGACCCAATCTGGTATAAGTTAGTTTATTTTACCAATTATTCAATTTTGACACTACCTGCAGATCACAGAATGTATTGATATGATGATAAAAAAAAGCACAAATTGTTCAAAAATTGAACAACTTAGTTTAATTCTGAACAAAAATCACTGGCGTATTGCCTGTGCTGAGTCGTGTACTGGGGGCTGGGTTGCAAAACTGTTTACCGACCTTGTTGGTAGTTCAACATGGTTTGAGCGTGGTTTTGTTACCTATTCAAATGAAGCTAAACATGAAATGCTGGGGGTTTCGAACGCGGCTCTCGAACAATTCGGTGCGGTGAGTGAAGAGGTTGTTACGCAAATGGCTAAAGGTGCCTGTGAGCAAGCCCATGTCGAAGTCAGTCTGGCTATTTCCGGCATTGCGGGCCCAGGTGGTGGGAGTGATGCAAAACCTGTTGGTCTGGTCTGGTTTGCCTGGTGTATCGATGGGAATTTGCACAGCTATTCCGAAATATTTAAAGGCGGTCGCGATGCCGTGCGGCAGCAGGCGGTGGATATGGCGATTGATAAGTTGTTGCTGTATTTAACTTAAATTTTGGCTAACAAACCTTTGTCATTCCCGCGTGAGATTGGTGGGAATCTAGCTAACCGCAGCTGCGCATAACAAATTTTGTGGTTTCCCCCGGATAGGAAACGGGTGTCGCTCACCAAAGACTCGCAAAACACGCCGTCCATGGCCGCTCGACCGCCGCGTCCCTGCGGCAGACGGTCTTTAGTGAGCGACACCCGTTTCCTATTCTCACTTTTTACGGAGTATAAGTATCATTTCTCTTATGCGCTGCTGCGGTTGGCTACCAATCTACGGGGCTCCCTACCAAATCATGCTATTTCTAAGTCACCCTAGTCACTGCGCAGTATAAAATTTCTTATCTCTAATACAGGCTAAAGACAAGATTGAAGGCCTGGTTTATTTAAATACCCACTCTGCAAAGGGCGCAATTTCATCCCGATTAACAATAACCAGCTGGTAAGCGTTTGGGTTCATCGAGTAATCGGCACTGGTATCAACCGATAAGCGTTGCAGCAGGTAGGCCAGCAATGCGCCTCTTACGCTTATTTCTATAATGCTGTCGGTAGCGGCATAGTCTAAAAGTAAACTTTTTCGTTGGCGTTCATCAAGTTTCGGGTGTGGCGTGAGTTGTACGCTGACTAACTCTGTCCAGCTGTCATCAAACTCCGGGCTGGATTCGGCATCGTCATCTAACATTGTTGCCTGCTGAATACGCGAGAGCACAAAATCTCTAAAATCGAATGTTTCCTCGTTATAGGCACGAATATGCCAGCGCAAGCCGGTATTAATAAGCGCATGTGGCTCGATGATTCGTTGGGTATTGCCGTCTTTGTTTTTATGTCTGTCTGACAGCGATAAATAATTAACCTGTAACTTTTTACAGTGTTTGGTTGCGCGAATAATTTGCGCGAGTATTTCTTTTTTTGGTAACCGGCTAGGCAGAGGTAAAGCGTCTATCGAAATACCGTAAACCAACTGTCGCGGTTGTGCTCCGCCGATCATAGTCAGGTTGTTGGCGATAAGGGGTAGTGCCGCCTCTGGGGTTAAATCGGCAATAATGGCTTCAAATCGTTCACTGGGCACAAAACCAAAAACAGCATGCCTATATATAAGGTTATCAGGGGCGAGCTGGTTATATAAATTAAGGTCTTTGGTTGCGGCTGCATCGGATAGCCCAAAGGTTTTTGCGACGTCGCTGCGTGTCACCACGCCGGTATAAAACGCCATAATTTCAATGTATTGCAAGCGTTGGCGGTTTGCCCATTTAAGTTTATCAATGCTTGGTGTTATGGTGTTCAATTTAATTAACCCTTAATTTTTAGTAACTTAGAGTATAGCTGAATATAACGCGCTTTATCAATAAAAACTACCACCAAATAAAATATAGATAGGTCGTAAAAAGTATTGACATGATAAAATGTATAGCCTATTGTTACTCCACAGTGAGCAGCAACAGAGTGATTTGTTTAAAAAAATAACATCTGTTGTCGTTAAAGCAAAAATAAATGATGGAAAAAAACCATACAGGAGCAACAACATGGCTGACAAAGGCGAAAATCAAAAACAACAGGCATTGGCAAATGCATTAGCACAAATTGATAAACAGTTTGGTAAAGGCAGCGTAATGCGCTTGGGCGATTCAACCAGCATGCGTAATATCGAAACGATATCAACCGGCTCGTTGAGTTTAGATGTTGCACTTGGGGTAGGCGGTTTACCCAAAGGGCGTGTTGTTGAAATATACGGCCCGGAATCGTCAGGTAAAACAACCTTAACCTTGCAAGTGATTGCTGAATGCCAAAAGGCCGGTGGCACCGCAGCTTTTGTTGATGCGGAACATGCACTGGATCCATCCTATGCAGAAAAACTTGGTGTGGATGTGGATGAGTTGCTGGTATCTCAGCCAGATACCGGTGAGCAAGCGTTGGAAATTACCGATATGTTGGTACGCTCGTGTGCGGTTAGCGTTATCGTTATTGATTCGGTTGCGGCCTTAACGCCACGGGCTGAAATTGAAGGCGATATGGGTGATTCACATATGGGCTTACAGGCAAGATTATTAAGCCAGGCACTGCGTAAATTAACCGCTAATATTAAAAAGTCTAATACGATGGTTATCTTTATTAATCAGCTACGTATGAAAATCGGCGTTATGTTTGGTAACCCGGAAACAACAACCGGTGGTAATGCTCTCAAATTTTATTCTTCTGTGCGTCTGGATATTCGACGTATTGGTGCGATTAAAAAAGGCGACGAAATTTTAGGTAATGAAACGCGCGTTAAGGTGGTTAAAAATAAAGTAGCACCGCCGTTTAAGCAAGTGGTATTTGACCTGTTATATGGCGAAGGTATTTCGCGCGAAGGTGAAATTATTGAGCTAGGTGTAGCGCACGATTTAATCGACAAAGCCGGTTCATGGTATAGCTATAATGGTGACCGTATTGGTCAGGGCAAAGATAATGTGCGTAACTTCTTAAAAGAAAATCCAGATATTGCTCATGACCTTGAAGCTAAAATTAGAAGTATTCTATTACCTGATTTATCTGAAGATAATGCTGCCGCAAGTGAAAAATCGGACACTAAAGCCAAGGCTAAGGCTAAGGCCAAGGCTAAGTCCGGTACAGATGATAAAGCTGAACTTCAGGAAGTAAAAGTATAGGTATATTTTATACGAGTTAAATTTTTATGGACGCAAAAATATACGCTGCCGCAATACGTATGCTCGCAGGACGCGAGCATAGTGGCTTTGAGTTACGTAACAAATTAAAAAGAAAGTCTTATAACGATAATGACATTGAGGAGGTTATCGAGCATCTAATAAAAGACAAATATTTAAACGAAGCACGTTTTGCCGAAGTCTTTGTCAATTCAAAAATAAAACGTGGTGTCGGGCCAATAAAAATACAAATGGAATTACAACAACGCAGTGTTGACGAATCATTAATAGATGCGTATCTTGACTTTAATCAACCTGAATGGTTTAGCCGAGCAAGCGATGTTCGCAGCAAACGCTTTGGTCATACCTTACCAACCGAGATAAATGAAAAGGTAAAGCAAATACGGTTTTTACAACAACGCGGTTTTACACAACAACATATAATGAGCGTTATCAAAAGCAATGACTTTGAAGATTGAATGAAATTTACTTTGTCGCCTAAACTTATCTTTGTAAGCAGCGCTGTTGTTTATTTATTTGTTGTTTTTATCAGCACACAAATTGCTACATCAACGCCATGGCTGGGCCTAGGGTTTAGTGTGGATTCTGAAACAGGCGAGATTATCGTTGCATCTATTGAATCTCATAGCCCCGCTTCAGCCGACATAAAAAAAAGCGAACGCATCAAATCTGTTACAGGAAGTAACGGCTCAATTGACTTAACGGCTACGCTTATAAATGAAATGCCGTTTAACCTGGATACTTATAAAGAGTTTAATCAGTTTTTTGCTTTGCAAGCACAGGTTAGTAATATTTTAAAAGAAAAAAAAGTGCTGTTGCTAACACAGGACGATACCTTACATACTCTTTACCCTAAGGCTTCCCGGCCAGTTAGTTCGCTTTCAATAACGTATTGGTTACAGTTGCTAGTGGGAGGTGGTATCTTTTTTGTTAGTGTAGCCGTGCTTGCCTTTTCATCTAAAGGCTCCAGAATAGTTAATACCTGTTTCGCAATTACAGGTTTAAGTTTCCTAATTTTATCCAGTGTTGTAGCCGTTTATACAAGCCGTGAAATAGCGATAGATGGTCAGGTTTTTTATATATTGGCTATGGTTCAGTATTACGCTTCACTGTTTTTTGTATTATTTTTTGTTGCTATTTTTTGCTTTTATCCAATGCATGTAAAAAATGCGAAAGTTTTGATGCTGCTTCTCTTTTCAGTAAGTTTACTCTCGCTATTACATGTGTATCAGGTATTCGATTCTCTTTTACTGGGTGTGTACACGTTATTTTATCTGCTTGCTATCTTCGGAATATTTTTTATAACGTTACAATACAATTATACGCGGGGTTTTATTGTTGAGCGTGCGTCACTACGCTGGTTAGTGTATGCCTTAATCACCGGTGATGTGCTGTTTTTTATTATCAGTATCGTGCCATTGGTAGCCGATTTTGATTTAATACATAAACAATTTTTTTACTGGGTGGCTTTGCTTTGTGTTTACATTGGGGTAGCGCTAGGCTTAAAAAAATATAAACTTTTTAAATTAGAACTTTGGGCTTTGTATTCCTGGATCTGGATGTTTGGTGGTCTGGTGGTGCTGGGGTTAGCAGTATTACTAATAATTGTATTTCATTTAAATTCGATGGTGGCTTTGCTATTTTCAGCATTGGCTGTGGGCTGGTTATATTTTCCCTTGCGCCATTGGTTGTGGGGAAATTATGCCTTTGGTTTTAATCGTACTCATTACCAGGACCGTTTACCTGAACTTTTAGAAATTATTCTCTCGTCTAAATCGGTTCGAAGCAGTAAAGAACAGTGGGAATTTCTGCTGCGTCAGGTGTTTGATCCGGTTCTGGTTATGCACGAAACGGATGAATATGACGAAATAGCCATTAGAGAGAGTGGTGCTGTTTTGCATGTGCCGGAATTTGCGAATATACCGGCACTCGGCCTTGCGGGTGTAGAACGGGGCAGTCGCTTGTTTAATACCAATGATGTTAGTTTTTTAAATAGTATGATGATGTTGTTCGAGAATGCACAAAAATTTAAAGGTGCCTATGAACAAGGCGTACATGAAGAGCGCACAAGAATAGCACGCGACCTACATGATGATGTGGCGGCGAGGTTGTTAACCTTAATCCATAAAACCGAAGGCACACCACAAGAACCTCTGGCCAGAGAAGCGTTAGTGACTTTACGTGAATCCATTAATTCGCTCGGCGGTAGAAAAGAGCAAAAATTAGATGATATTCTGCGAGAACTGCAAGTTGATGTAAAATTCAGGTTAGATGCTGTTAATAAAACGCTGTCCTGGGCTCAAGACAGGCGAATTTACCTGAAAATATTTACCTCTCGACAGGCAACTAATTTGAAACGTGTTGTTCAGGAAATTATTACAAATATATTAAAACATGCCAATGCAAGCATGGTGCAAATTGATTGCCATATTGCAGACGATTTTTTTACCTTGTCAGTTTGCGATAATGGCAACACCAAACTGATGAAAGACTGGGTAAATGGTCGGGGGGTGAATAATATTCGTACCAGAATAAAAGAATCAGGTGGTATGGTACGCTGGAATCAGCGTATTATAGACGATGAATTAGCTGGCACTTGTGTCGATATTAGTATTCCTATATAAAAGTTCTATCATTGCAATATGGAAGTAAAGGACTCGGTTATGAAAACAGCTTTATTGTTAGAAGACTTCGAAGAAACACGGACATGGTTAGCATGTATTGTTCGAGCCGCATTTGATGAAGTAGAAGTTTTTGAAGCCGCGACCCTGGAGCAGGGGCGTGCAATCTTAAAAACTCAAAAAATAGATCTGGCCTTACTCGACATTAATTTACCTGATGGAAATGGTGTCGACTTTTTGAGAGATGTTATGGCGATATCGCCGGAGTCCTACTGTGTCATGGCGACCATTTCTGATGATGATGAACACATATTTCCCGCTTTAAAAGCAGGAGCCCAGGGTTATTTGTTAAAAGAGCAAAGCACTAATGAGTTTATAGCTGCTTTGCAGGGCATTATTAAAGGCGAACCACCTTTGTCGCCCGCGATTGCACGTAAAATGATGGCCTATTTTACTGAAGAGGAAAATCAGGACAGAGCAATGAAACTATCCGGGCGTGAAACAGAAATACTCACTCTTATTGCGAAGGGCCTGAAAAGGAATGAAGTTGCCGGTTTGCTGGAATTAAGCCCAAATACTATAGCCGCACATTTAAAACGTATTTATAACAAACTTAATGTATCCACACGTGCCGAAGCCACGATGGAAGCTTTGCGTCTTGGGCTAGTGAATGTCGCCAGCGAGTAAAGTTGCTTTTTGTACTATTTTTAAGCGGATTCTTTAAAAATTCCTTCTTTATAGCGCTGTTTCCGGCAAGAAAATAGCATATAATTGCGCCTTAATATTTTCTCCAAACACTTGAATTTAATAACGAATAAAAACAAAAGTATGAAGCCTAAAAAACTGAAATCCAGCACAGAAATCAGAAAAGCCTTTCTTGATTTTTTCAAAGACAAACAACATGAAATAGTGGCTTCAAGCTCGCTGGTGCCCGCTAACGATCCAACCTTATTATTTACCAATGCAGGCATGGTGCAGTTTAAAGATGTTTTTTTGGGGCAGGACAAACGTGCTTATGTACGCGCAACGTCTTCTCAGCGTTGTGTGCGTGCCGGGGGCAAACATAACGATTTAGAAAACGTGGGCTATACGGCAAG
>CAZDEC010000074.1:0-13531 GCA_964504295.1 uncultured Thioalkalispiraceae bacterium | reverse complement strand
TACCATCAATGGCAGAATAAGAAATATTAACCACCGGAACGCCAGCAATTTCGGACAAAGAGTGATGCATCAATTGATACTCAAAAATATCCGGCACGTAGCGGATTTCAGCAGCAGAGTCATCAAGCGCAGCAATAACTTTTCGGATAGTTTTTTCTTCGCTGTGGGGTAAAGAAATCCAAACCTGGTCAACATGGCCACTATCAACGTAGGCACGCAATGCAACCACATCAGAAAATAGTTTTTTACCTTGCAGCCATGCCGGCAATTTATCGGTATCTGTACCAAATAACGCTGAAATCTCCAAACCAAACCAAGTAGAACGGCGCAACCGATCAGCCACCACAGCAGCCTGTTCGCCGGTGCCAACAATAACAATATGACGATGATTAAAACCATTCGAACGCATCCAACGCAACAGAATACGCAGAAAAATTCGAGCACCGGCCAACATCACCCAGCTCGAAGCAAACCATAAGCCTATCCAATGCCGTGAAAAGTCCGACCCAGATTTCGTTACAAAAGCAAGCCCCGTTAGCAACAGCCCCACCAAAAACCATGCCATTGTCAGGTATTTTATTTCAGTTAAAGTGGAAGAGCCTCGCCAAACACGATAGACATTAAATAGAGGAAACAACAAAGCTACCATTACAACAGCAAGTAGAATGGCTTTTAAGTAGTGCCTAGGGAGCCCATGAACACCAGCTGCTGTATATGTTTCGAAAGCAGCAGAAAAGTAATACGTCAACACACCACAGGCGAGCACGAGCAAAACATCAATCAACCGTAAAATCAGATTAAGGGAGCTAGAGTGCCCCTTAAGAAAGCCTTTTTTAATCATCGATCCTTCGTTGCCTCTCTGGTATTACATTGGCAGACACAGCCGCACTCTCGGATTTATTATCAGCAATTATACCTCAGTCTTTTGTTAATTTTCATGAAAGCCAACAAATTTTAAATGAAATACCTCTTTCCCTCAGTAATAAGTAGCAAAATTATTTAACCTTTCTCAATCTAACAAGCCTCTGATTGCTTTATTGTAAATAGCAAATCATATGCAAGATGTTTTTTCATGTGGCAACTGACTACAAACTAATAAAGGTCTACTATCATTTAAAATAACCTTTATTCATGGCAAGCTTTTTTTTCAAGAAAAGCGGGAGCTTTTTTTCTGCCAAACCCAAACGAAAGCCCGCATAGCGAAGGAACGTCCTCAACAAAGCTTCTGGTATCTGCCAAAAGGCATGATTCAGTAAATATTTAAACTCTGAAATAACAAATCTTATACCTTCCCCTTCGGCACCACCGAGCTCTTGCCTAATCCAAGACTCTCGTGCGTGGAAAACACCCATATCAAAATATCGCCTCATCTCCTGCCAGAAAGAATAATCATGCGAATGGTAAACGCACGCATCTGCTGCGTAAGCAATTTTATAGCCTGACAGCAACATTTTTATTGCAACATACATGTCTTCCCCAAAAATCACATCTTCAGGAAAACCTCCCACACTGTTCAAAGTTGAAATTCTATATGCCGCAAATGAATTTGATAAAAATGCGGCTTTTAAACCTTTAGCTTTAATGTCCTGGGCTGTATTAACTGAAGACACATCCGGATAATTAAACAAACGCGCATGAGTCTCAATCACACCCGAATTCACCTTGGGTAACTGCCTACCACAAACTGCGCCTACATGCGCATCTTTAAATGGAGATAGTATTTTTTTAATTGAGTCAGGGCGACTAAGGATAGCATCCTGTGTCAAAAAAATAACAAAGTCATAATCGGAAGCACTGTCGACAACCATCTGCCTTGCACTTCCATGACCAAATGTCTCTGGCTCTATTTTTTTTAGCTTAAACCCTGCTTTATCAGCTTGTATAACAGTATCATCAGAAGATTTGGAGTCAATAACATAAACATCATTTACATTTACACCAGTAGCTAACAACGCACTTATCCACCTTTCCCACATTGAACCTGCATTTAATGTTGGCACTACAATTACTGTATTCATATTTTTTATATGGAAAAGGCACCCGGGACATTATAGATAAACCCTATACACCATTCATGCTTTACACAATTCGTATGTAAACAACAGCTTCAACCGTGGCGCACACATTAACGAAAGCTGATACCAACAGACTTTAACTAAATTTTTTTAAAACCAAAAACTGTAATGGACGCTCAATATATATGTAAGAAGTCCAACCAACTATAACCATCCCCAAGATCCATCCGATAAGAACAACTTCACTATTGAAAACATTTCGATCAAAACTAAAATAACTAAATATTATCAATATAGTTACCTGAATTGGAAAGTGCCACAAGTACGTCGAGTATGTAAAATCCCCAACCCATTTAAACCTCTTTACTACATCGGCTGATCATAATAAAACGATGGTAGTGCCAAACAAGAATTACTAAACCGGCAGTACACATAAAACATCAACACCATAAAAATGCTTAATGCTTCGCATCCACCTGATCCTTATCTAGCTGAATGAAGAGCAACTTTAAAACACACTTGCGATAAACAATTTTATCATTTTAAAAACCATTATTAATCGCATACTTTCTACAGACGATGATCGCCCCCTATTATCTAAACTAGAAAAGATGCAGCATATTTATATTAACCTCTGAAAAATGTTCTGCACATTTTAATAACATAATCAACTTGATCATCTGTCATTTGCGGGTACAACGGTATGCTTAAAATTTCACCCTGCAAATTTTCAGCAACAGGGTAGCCTCCTATCTTATACCCCAAACTCGCATAGGCTGCCTGCAAATGCGGTGCCATGGGGTAATGGATCATGGTTTCTATCTCATGATGCTTGAGGTATTCCTGCAACGCATTTCTCTGTGACGAACGAACCACAAAAAGGTGCCATACAGAGTCATCATCTTTATCAATTACTGGTAAATTTAAATTAATGTTTTGAAGGCCTGAAATATACCGATTTGCGATGAACCGTCTTCGCGCATTCCAACCAGCCAATCGTTTTAATTTAACCCTAAGGAATGAAGCTTGCAATTCATCCAACCGAGAATTGACACCTAGCATTACATGCTCATATTTTTTTGTGGAGCCATAATTGCCAAGCAATCTTATGCGATCAGCTAAAGATTTATCATTTGTAGTTACTGCACCACCATCTCCCAGGGCCCCAAGATTTTTACCAGGGTAAAAACTAAAACCGGCCGCCACTCCCAATCCGCCCACCGTCCTCCCTTTATACAACGCCCCGTGCGCTTGCGCTGCATCTTCGATTATTTTTATCCCACGTTCTTGCGCAATGATATTAAGCTCATCCATACCAGCAGGATTACCATATAGATGAACAGCCATAATTGCTTTCGTTCTAGCGGTAACAGCATTTAACACGCATTCAGCATCAATATTATGAGTTTCAGGATTCGGCTCAACAGGAATCGGTGTCGCCCCCGCATAAGTCACCGCTAAAAATGTTGCAATGAATGTATTCGCAGGCACTATAACCTCATCACCAGCACCTATTTCCAGGGCTCGTAAAATCAGGTGCAAAGCATCAAGACCATTACCTACACCAACACAGTGCCTCACATTACAATATGCAGCAAATTCTTCTTCAAATTTTTCTAACTCGCTACCCTGAACATACCTGCCAGAATCTATTACATTATTGTAGGCGGTTTGAAGCTCATCCTTGAGCTCTACATGCTGGGATTTTAACTCCAGAAAGGGAACTTTCATTTTTGCTGCTCACGTGCTGCTGCTAAAAAATTATTATAATCTCGAAAATAATCATTTTCGTCATAATATTCAGATGCCCATACCATACATACAGCACCCGATGAAAAATTATCTAAATCTCGCCACATCATAGGTGGAATATATAAGCCATCGTATGATCTATTCAGATGAAAAAGCTTCTTCTCAGAACCATCATCTAATGTCACATCAAAGCTTCCTGACATCGCCACCATTAGTTGATGTAAATTCTTATGCCCGTGAGCTGCACGCGACGCGCCGCCAGGAACATCATATAAATGATATGTACGTTTTATGTCAAAAGGAATATGACGACCAGACTCAATAAATGTCAGGTTCCCACGATTATCCTGTATTTTTGGCAATTTGATGATTCTGCAATCCTTAAGCATGAATTTACTCTTGTCAGTCTTCTGGTACAAAAAACATTACGGTCTCATAAATACTTTCAGTATAGTGACGTAAATAAATCTTGTAATCCTCACGTATACTCAATATACGTTTTGGTATTTTCCAAAAATCACCTACATTGTGATAGACGCAGACAGCAAGCCGCGGATGATATTTTAAAATAGTCTCTACAGATCCCTCAATCGCATCAAGTTCACTTCCCTCTATATCTATTTTAATAAATGTAACTGATTCATTGAGAACATCATCCAGTCGGTCGACAGGAATATCAACTGTTCCATGATCACTGATTTTTGAACCTGAACCTCGAGGATTAAATTTCAATATTTTTTTTGAATCCGACAACCCAACTTTATGAAGATAAATGTTATCGTGGCCATGAAGGTTTTTAGTACAGGTATCGAAGTTTTTAGGGTCTGGCTCAAATAAATGAATAGCCCTATATTTAGGGCAATGCTTGATAAACTCAAGACTGGTATAACCATCAAACACCCCGACATCAACAAAAACCTCTCCCTCTGAGTCAAGCTCTAAAAAATCTTCAAAATATTGCTTATCTTCTCGTGCAGTAAAACCATTTAGAAACTCAAGATTATAGTTAAGTCTAAAACTCACTAGTTTTTTAAAAGTTTCTTTTGAGGTATCGTCAACGAATAAACTGTATATCCATTCGTATTGCGCAATTCTCTCTTGAAAATCCTCCGCAAACCCCTCATTAAATACCACATCTGTCAGTGGCAGGCCTGACCATTTATAAAATTCAAAATAGTCTAAACAGTCAAAGCCCAGAGCCCGAATTTTTTGTTTTGCCGATTGAGGCCGCCCCCCCGCAACAATCAAAACCAACGCATCCTCAGGAATTTGCTCCGTTTTAATTACAGGTCGATCATAATAGAATTCATCATCAGAAAAGTCATCTACGAATCCATCAACATCTACAAATTCAATCACTTTTTCAACGTATACATTTCTGCCAAAAATATATTTAGGGCGATCATTATCACCACAAAAACACACACAAAACCTTATCGCATTCTCAAATGTTGAATCTTCATCAGAAGCTTTTAAAATCAACTCGTTCACCTTACTTCCATCCATTTTTTTGCAGCACATGAATCCGCAATCGTCTCTAACAACTTCATACCCTCAAGCGCCTCATCGACACCAAATACGTATGGATTACTCTGAAGTGAATTCCCACGAAGAAACTGACACAACTGATCTGCCACATCGGAATAATAATTCGCAAAAGCCTCAATAAAACCCGACGGATGCCCCGCCTTGAAACGAGTATATCTATCACTACTGGAAACCAAAGCATTTGGACTTGCACGATCAACAATTTGCTTGCTTCCGTAACAATCGGCAAGATTTAAATATTCTGGGTTTTCCTGATGCCACTCACCCGCACCTTTCTCACCAAACACTCTCACCCTTAATCCATTGCGATACCCTAAAGCAACCTTGCTATACCATATATTGCATGTTAGTCCATTGCTGTAATTCGCAATACACCACACATCATCGATAACCTGATTAAAATTCCCAAACGTATTACTCCCCGCAACCAGATCCAATGGTTTCTCATTAACAAGAAAACGTATCATCAAATCAAGGTGAACCCCTAAATCAAGCGAAATAGTTGGAACTTTATCATCACGCAACCGCCAATCCTGTGGTGTCATTGGTTTATTATCTTCACCTAATTTTACAAATCCTTCCTGTGGCATTTCGATTTGAATATGGTGAATTCTCCCCAGTTTTCCATCATGTATCATTTGACGTAACTCTCTAAGCATTGGGTAGCCGGTATAATTATACGTCACCGCTAAAAAGCCTCTATGCTGCTTTAACATATCTTTTAGCACTAACGCTTCATCACTAGAAGAGACCAGAGCCTTCTCACAAATCACGGGGATTCCAGCAACCAAGCAAGCCTGCACTTGACTCATGTGCTGATCAGTCGGGGTCAGAATTACAATTGCATCAATTTTGCCCACTTCGTTTTCAATTAAATCTTCTAAATTATTATAAACCCTATTTAATTCAACGCCATACTGCTGTGCGGCTTGACGATTAACCACCTCATTTCGACTAAAGCATCCTGCCAACAATTCAAAACGTTGATCCATTTCAACAGCAATTTGATGAACCCTTCCTACTGCCGAATCCAGTCCTCCGCCTAAAAACGCCACAGTCAGCTTCTTATATTCATCTGAGCATACACTTTTATTTTCAGGTAAATTGTTAGGACTCATTTTGACTACCATCCAGTGAATGTATTGATATAAAACTGTCTAATCGAGGCGATACTTCTGACATTTTCTCGCGATCATGATATTCAGCAAAAAGAATTGCAAGCTTATCATATGGAGCAACACCCAACTGTTCCCCGCTACTTTTAAGTGGAACAATTCTGACATTTTTAGCCGGAACTTCATGAGAAAATGTAAAATTAACAAGGGGTTTCGATGACGAAAGAGTGTGGCGACTAAAAAATTTTTCTTCATCAACAACAACACTAGCCGGCAAATCTTCACCCACAAAAGAACGAACATAGAGATCAAGATAATTAACGCCCGTTGAAAACTCGACCAGGCTGCCATAGAGATCTCCCGGACCTCTTCTCATGCATTCTATAATCCAGAAATCCTTCCCATTTGCAATAAACTGTGTATGGAGCAAACCGTCAGTAATCTGGAGGATATTGGCTAAATTCAAAACTTCCTGCCTAACAGAATCTTGAATATCTTTTGGCAACACAGAAGGGTGATTGGAGCAATTAACCTGATAAGGATAAACCGTGCAGTATTCATCTACGAAGGCATCAAAAACAATATTATTATCCTTAATAAACGCAGAATGGCTATGAAGCTCACCTTCTACAAATTCTTCTATTACGATGTCATTGGAACGTGAACTTTTTCGTGCGCTGGCAACTGCGGCATCCAACTCCTTAGCCGCTGTAATTTTTGTCACACCACGTCCACTAAAACTATCAACAGGCTTCACCAATAACGGGAACACCAAACTTCCTATATCGGTATCATTATCAGAATCCAATTGGACAGAACGTGGCGCTCGCAATAAATATTTATTAGTGATTTCACGAAAACGGCTCTTGTCATGAAGGATCACGGCCACATCTAACACGTCAAAACCAGGATGACCAAGCTTATCCGCAACCCACGTACAAGACATATAGGAAAAATCGTTACATGAAGGCACAATATAATCAAATTTTTCAGACCGCACCAAATCAAGCAGTTTTTGTTTGTCCGAATAATCTATATAATGCGACGCATCGGCATATTGATGACATGGATCACTCCTTTCATTTCCACACACCGACACACGCAGCCCCCTTTTCTTCAACTCAAAAAAAATTGGTGCCGCACTAAAACTACTACCAACTAAAAGTACTTTCTTAGTCATTCACTGCTTCTACTTTTCCAAATTATAAAACTCAGAATCAAAAATTGGACTCTGGCAAAAAATACATCATACTGACAATAAAACCGATCACATATTACTACCTAACAAGTTACATTATGCATAATACTTTTCCAATTCTTCCTGTAATCCACCCAAATCAACAGCGTAATCACGATGCCTGGGGTGCCCACCACCTTCCTTTGGAACGCCGAGATAGTAGCATAGCTCATGCCCCAACACACCCGCCAAATTTGAATAATAATAATAGTTCCCATCAGAAAAATAGGGCGCAAGTGCAATAATCTTGCACCCTGGTTTTGCGAAAATCATATTCGCAAGTGATGCGCCAACAGGTGCGACAATAACTTCTGCATCACTACATGCCTTTATCTGATCCATAAAACTTAACGAACCAGGCTCAATGATCTCAAATCCATATTGACGTAATAATTCTTCTAATTCTCTCGCATTTATAACACTTCGCGCTAAATTAGAGTTCTCTGATCTTCGCAAATAAACCTTTTTGATACCTTCCCCACTTTGACTTGAGATGATTTCACGCGCTCGTTTTCTTAGCATATCCAATGCTACAGGCGAAAATCTATTCACATAAAGCTCACTTTCATCCATAAACAACTTGTGTGGAACATAAGGTTCATACCCAGGCAACGAAATATTAATCATACGATTAAGCGATACTGATTCCCAACGAGATACACGTATAATTTCACGTTCATTTTTATTAAGCAGTACAACAGCGTTAACAAGTGTAGGGTGAATCCAGCCCTCAATTAAAAGCGGCCATTCTACGTATTCAGGACAACCTTCAATGATCTGTAACTTTGGTAAAACCTCTGTTAAAAAATGCGCATAATTATTCGCACTTTGACTCAGCAAGCAAACAGCTCGATCAACTTTCATCTGCTTTTTAGAAAGGTGCAACTTCACCTTGCCTTTGGCAGAGTTAATTGAAGCAACCCCAAAAGTTTCAGCTGGACATGTGTCATGCAATGGGTCAAATAAATCAGGATAAATTACACAGTCATCTACAAATATAAAATTCGTTCCACCAACAGCGATGACACCACTCAACGCAACAACTTCCAATTGTGGCGTATCAAATTGAATCTCGTCTGCACACTTGGGAGGAGCACACCCCCTCTTCACAAATTGTGGCGCTGAAATTTTAATATTTCTTGATGCTTCAACCAAAACCCTACTTCGCCCTTCTCCTAAAACCTGAAAATCTTTTGCCGAAACCAAATCATATTCACACACGCAGCACGCAGGATTGATAAAACAATGAACGCGATTCATCACTTTATAAGTAACGAGAAACATCTCTTTCAACAATCGGAAGAAAAAATATCTGGCAAAGTAAATTCGATACAGCCTTGGGATGTTCCTCAACCTCAAAAAAATCACTGTTAAACGCACAATGCCTCCAAAGCCTCCCGAAGGTCATCTACATTAATATTATAATTTTTATGAAAAGGATGCCCAGCCATTTCAACTTGAGGACCTAAAACGTAGTACAAATCATGGCCAAGAGTGCCCATTAAATTTGAAAAATAATAATAGTTTGCATTTTTGTAATATGGCGAGAGCGCGATAACTTTACATCCCTGCTTAGTAA
Organism: uncultured Thioalkalispiraceae bacterium; assembly: GCA_964504295.1. Classification (GTDB taxonomy): domain Bacteria; phylum Pseudomonadota; class Gammaproteobacteria; order UBA6429; family Thiohalophilaceae; genus SZUA-37. The sequence continues at coordinate 4,285 of CAZDEC010000074.1, read as the reverse complement.
AAATAGTATTTGCGAGCGCTGCCCCAACTGGCGATATGATCAATTCGGCATCATGAAATAGCAACACTTGTTCAGCAAAACTTAACGAAGCGGGTTCCACGGTTTCAAACCCGTATTTCTTTATCATTTTCTCGACAACATCTATATTTATTATGTTACGAGCATTACCACAACTGTGCTGCGATCGCCGAAGATACAATCGCTTACTGAACACCTTTTTATCAACACCACACTTTTGTACAGCACTATATGCTTTATTTCTCAATAAATTTAATGCATATTGTGAAAATGGAAATACATCATATCCTGTTTCATGCACTTTTCCACTGCTTACAAATTCTCTATATTCAGGAGGAACATATGCAGGTGGCGAAATATCAATTACACTCGTTAAAGAAATCGGCTCCCAACGCTCTACTTTAATAATTTCTCGACGATTTGTATTTAACAATGCGATAATTTCAAAAAATACAGGATGTATCCACCCGTCTACCAATAATGGCAGGTCCTCATAATCTACACACTCATCAATAATCAATAGCTTAGGAAGTGTTTCAGTTAAAAAATGTGAGTAATTTCCTGCACATTGGCCTAATAAAGAAACTGCCCCGTAAACCGATTTTGTAACTCGAGGTAAATTTAAACTAATCTCACCTTTTTTCGGATCAATCATTGCAAAACCAAAGGTCTCAGCCGGAGGCACATCTCGTGACGGAACAAATAAATCAGGATGAATCACATATCTGCCTGAAAGAATAAAGTTTGTCCCTCCAACTACGGTTGAATTACATATATGAATAAGCTCCAATTTAGGAGATTCAAGTTGAACAGAATACTCGTAACACAGCTCAGAGGGAATTTCTCCAAAAAATTTGGGGCCAGAAATATCAAGCATTTCTGAAGGCGCTATAATCTGTGAGTAGCACGCGAATTCATCCTTGGACACAGACATTGAAACCAGTGAATACTTTTTTTCCCTAATAGATTTAACAGCACGACCATAAATAGTATAAAACCACCTAAATACGGGCAGTAGAAAGCCCTTCAACAGTCTAAAAATATAATATTTCTTTAAGTGTTTTCTATAAGTCTCGCGTAAAGAAGATACAAGCCCTAGATTATTCCTAACACGGCAAAAAAACATAGCAACAGGTAAAATAACATTCTTCAAGACACGAAACACAAAATACCTTCTTAGGTAAGCTCGGTATAGCTGGCGAAAACAAGGCTCCTTACACTCAATCATACAGTGCAGCCTTAATCATTTTGATAAGCATCAAAAACCAGGTGTGTCCCACCATCTTTTTTAACACGCCCGTGATCAATCCAAATGATACGGTTACAGTACTTTTCCAGCAACATCAAATCATGCGACACTAAGAGCATAATACTTGACTTATCAATAATCTCCTCCATTCTTTTTGTTGCCTTTTCAACAAATCCTGCATCACCACCAGCAAACACTTCATCCAAAATTAAAATTTCCGGGTGAATAGCCGTTGCAACGGAAAAGGCTAAACGTAAGTACATCCCTGTAGAATAATATTTGACAGGCGTATCAATAAATTCTTCCAACTCAGCAAATTGAATAACTTCAAATTCAATTTCGGCAATTTGCTCACTATCATAACCAAGTATTGTGCCATTGAGATATATGTTTTCACGGCCTGTAAATTCAGGATGAAATCCTGCACCAATTTCTAACAACGGAGCAATTTTCCCATCAACATGAAGATAACCTTCCGAAGGTTCATATATTTTACAAATAGCTTTTAGCAAAGTGCTCTTGCCCGCACCATTATGACCAATAATGCCAACTCGCTCCCCCTCATTAATTTCGAGAGAAATATTTCTCAACGCATGGAATTCAGAATATGAATCAATTTCTTTTTTCTTGAAAATAGTTGAAAAATATTCTTTTAACGAAGGCGAACAATCATGGTACGCGCGAAAGTTTATAGATAAATTTTCTAGTGTAATTTTTGACATCATTTACAACCTGTAAATTATCTTTTTTTGCTGAAAATTAAAAAATAAAAGCCCAAAAAATAAAGATGCCGCTGTAATTAATACCGATATAAAAACAACATTAAGCCCAGGCCAGTCAGCCAAATAAATCGGCTCTCTAAACAAATCTATGTAGTAACTCATAGGATTTAAATCCATTAACCAATCTAATTTTCCATACAGCATTTTCTTATCGTAAATCACTGGTGATAAAAAAAACAATGCCTGTAACACTATGACTACAATATGTTGCAAATCTCTAAAAAACACCGTTATCACAGAAAAGATCAAAGACAGCCCAAAGGAAAACAATGCCAAAAGAAAAAATGCAAATGGTATTGTAATTAATGGTAAAGATATTTTGGCACCGACAATCAAAAGAATAAACATTAGTACAACAAATGAAAGCAGACTATCTATTGTTACCGAAAGGGTAACGCTAACTGGAAACAACATTTTCGGAATATATATTTTTTTTAAAATACTTTCGTTAGCTAAAAACACGCCACTAGTTTGAGTTATAGACGCACTAAACAAATTAAAGGGAATCATTCCTGCAAATAAAAAGATAGCATAAGTCCCTAAGTCCAAATCAAATAATTTGGAAAACACTACTGCCGTAACTGACATCATGAGAATAGGATTAAAAAGTGTCCAAAAATAACCAAATATCGTTCGCCTATAGCGCAATATTAATTGCTGCCTGGTTAATTGAAGCAGGACTTGCCTGTACTCAATCAGCTCTGATAAATCTTTTAATATATTTTTAATCATCATTACAACTTAATTCTTCAATACATAACTTGAGCATATTTTTCCAATCCGGCAATTCGATAGTAAAAGCACTCTCCAGTTTTGTCAGATCCAATTGAGAGTTCATCGGTCTTGTCGCAGGTGTTGGATAATCAGACGTAGGGATTGCTTTTATATCCCTAATCACCAGCGGCAAACTTAAACGCTTACTTGCCAGGCTGGCAATTTCTTCAGTAAACCCATGCCAGCTGGTGCTTCCAGATGCCGCCAGGTGATACAGATCTGAAGCAAAGACACCCGCCGACCTTTCTTTGAGCGCATGCTGGATGCATAGCAATGTGACATCAGCTATTAACCTGGCGGAGGTGGGTGCACCAATCTGATCGGCTACCACACTTAATTCTTCCCTTTCCTGCACAAGTTTCAACATAGTTAGCAAGAAGTTGTGCGCTCTAGAGGTATACACCCAAGATGTGCGCAAAGTCAGGTAATCACAGCCTGCTGCCTGTACGGCAAGCTCGCCAGCTCGCTTGGTACGCCCATAGACGTTGATCGGGTTTGGCTCATCGATTTCCAAATAAGGGCTGGTTTTTGTACCATCAAAAACATAATCTGTCGAATAGTGGATCATTAACGCATCAAGTTTCTTTGCTTCTTCAGCAATTATACCCGGTGCCATACCATTAATTATAAGCGCCAGATCTTCATCTTCTTCTGCTTTATCGACAGCAGTATAGGCGACTGCGTTACAGATAATATCAGGGGCTTCTACCCGTATAATCCCCCTGAGTTTTGCTGTGTCCGTAAAACCCACCTCGTCTGCATCAACAGCAACAATTTCACCCAACGGTTGCAATGAACGATTTAATTCCCAACCAACTTGTCCGTTTTTACCGAATATTAAAACCTTGGTTTTTCGTGTTTTATCTTTTGTCATTGATTTAAAGTGTGGTTAAAAAAATCACCGGTATCTCCGACAACTCTTCGCCGCTGCTCCTGTAGGCTGCCAACTGGACTAAACAATGTATCTTTAACTAACTGAATACATCAGCATCTTTAAACGGGATACCCACTGCATCTTTCTCAGAAACCAAAGGGACATCTTGATACTGCCAGTCTATAGCCAGGTCTGCATCATTCCAACGGATACAACGCTCATACTCAGGCGCATAATAATCAGTCGTTTTATACAGGAATTCCGCACTGTCAGACAAAGCGAGAAATCCATGAGCAAAGCCTTCTGGTATCCATAACAAGCGTTTATTTTCTGCGGACAATATCTCGCCAACCCACTGACCAAATGTATCTGATGACCTTCTTATATCAACCGCAATATCCAGCACTTCACCACTAGTAACCCTCACCAACTTCCCCTGAGGCTGCTTTATTTGATAATGCAAACCACGCAACACCCCCCAGGAAGATTTTGAATGGTTATCCTGTACGAAATCAGCCGTTACGCCAGTCATCTCCTCAAATGTTTTTTTATTAAAACTCTCAAAGAAAAAACCACGCTCATCACCAA
>CAZDEC010000073.1:0-14203 GCA_964504295.1 uncultured Thioalkalispiraceae bacterium | reverse complement strand
AACGTGCTACAACAGTAGGTCGTTCACATACGTTAGCAACTAAATCATGGCTGATTTTAGGTGGCTTGGTATGTTGAATGTTAATTGCAATATCACCCTGGCCACCACAGTTAATCTGGCAGCAAGAAGTTGTGATATGAACACGGTTAGGCATGTTCCATTGTTTGAACTCGTCGATAAGCTCATCCATCATTGATTTAACAACACCGGATGCATCAGTACCTGGAATATCGCAGTGTAACCAACCTTGAGTGTGTGAAATCATCGCAACAGAGTTACGAGTACCACCCACAATAAGGCCTTCTTTTTCAATTGCAGCAATTAAAGGTTGAACTTTTGCTTCGTCCGTTACGTAGTATTCAATGTTAGAGCGAATTGTGAAACGAACATAGCCGTCTGCATATTCGTCTGCAATTGAAGTTAACTTACGTAAGGTAAATAAATCTAAAATACGTTGAGTACCCACTTTAACGGTGTATATAGTATCGCCTGTTTTAGAAACATGCTTTAAAACACCGGGTTGTGGATCTTCGTGATAGCTCCACATGCCAAAGTTTTTACGCATTGCTGGGTGCATATATTGAAACCCGTCTGGGCAGCCTGATTCAATCGGCTCACGCATATCTGCCATTGCCATTGTAATTCTCCTAAATCTTTAAATATTTAAAATATAAAATCGTCGTAAGTTGCTGAGCTATAAATTTAAGCTTGCTCTGCTTTACGTTCGAACCATGCTGCAGCTTCTTCATCCCAACCGTCCATACGTACATATGAACATTGACGTGGGCTAGAAACCATATTTGGATCAACGTCGATACCGATACCTTCCAGGAAGTTAACCAGGCCGATACGTTCAATCATTTCACCAGTACGTTCATGCTCAAGTGCATTTTCCGCAAAGAAATCGATGGTGTCGCCAGCAATTTCTACAAGGCTTTCGTAGTCTTCTTCAGTTTCAAGTTTTTTGAATGGAAGAATAACGGTACCCATTAAGTCACCGATTTTAAGAGTACGTTTACCACCGATAAGCAGGGTTATACCTTTGTCATCGCCTGGAGAAAGTGCTTTTGGTAATACGTTAATGCAATGCATGCAACGTACGCAGTTTCTGTTGTCGATTTCAATTGCTTCGTCTTTTAAAGTCATGCAAGAAGATGGGCAACGTGTAATAACGTTATCCATTAAGTATTGCTCACCTTTAGTACCTAAGTAGTTTTTAACTTCAGCAGCGTTAACTTTAATATCGTCACGCCATGTGCCGATAACAGCAAAGTCAGCACGCTCAATTGCATTTTGGCAATCATTAGGGCAACCAGAGATTTTGAATTTAAATTTGTAAGGAAGTGCTGGACGATGAACGTCATCAACAAATTCGTTAACTAAGTAACGTTGTACAGCGTGTTCGTTTGTGCAAGACATTTCGCAACGAGCCGCACCAACACATGACATAGCCGTCCGTACACATGGGCCTGCACCACCTAAATCCCAACCGTATTCATTGATTTCATCAAAGAAGTGCTGGATGTTGTCGGTGTCTGAACCGATGAACATAATGTTACCGGTTTGACCGTGGAAAGTAACAAGGCCTGAACCGTATTTTTCCCAACTGTCTGCCAGTTGGTTTAACATGGCAGATGTGTAGTAGTTACCTGGACTAGGCTGTACACGCAATGTGTGGAACTCTTTAGATTCCGGGAAGGCTTCGCCCACTTCAGAGAAACGAGGAATAATACCACCGCCGTAACCAAACACAGAAACCGTACCACCTTTCCAGTAGCCTTTACGTGTTTCGTAAGAATGTTCTAACTGACCTAATAAGGAGTTAGCAACTTTATTGATTTTTTCATTTGGGTGATCGTCACGCAAACGTTTAAAGCCGGAAATAAATGAAGGCCAAGGACCTTTTTCTAGCTCGTCGAGCATGGGTGTTGGGTATTGACTTTTAGCCATGGTTTTCTCCTTGAGGCGTTACCTGTTAGCTAACTACTAAATTAAATTCTTGGTATTAAAAACCTGCTTTAGCGGGTTCTATAATTTGCGACGAAGTCTAGGGGCTGAGCAGCACGCCGAAAACCCACCTGATGGGGTGAATTGAGTATTTCAGCTTATCCCTTAAGGGATAGAGACTGTAAGATATCTAAACTCTTTGTCGTTTAATTGCTTATACGAAAATCTAAAATTTACCAGTTTTCTAATTAAATCAACATATTGCGATATACTTCGGGGTGGGTATATAACCCGAAGTCATCACTGTGATTTAATTGGGTTGATTAAATATGTCTATAAAAAATTTTGTGGGTTGGCTGATTTTAATTCAAACCAGTTTTGAACCCAGACATAGTTTAGCTAACTATATTCAGTTCGCAATCAACTATTCGAACTAAAATAATTTCAGGCTAATACACATATAAAATGTGCGCGTATTGTACGAACTCAGGAAGTAAATGCAAGTGTCATCACCAATAGTTAGTCAAGCCACTGAATTAGCTCATTTTGATCTTGAGAATGAGGCTGCTTATATGGCCTGGCGAGAGCAAAAGCAGCAGGATTATCCGGCTTGCAGTGAGGATCTGCTTGTTACTGTCAATAACTTTATGGGTTTAACGGCCAATGAACATGCAGCTATCCATTCGCTACTAACTAAAGCCAATATGTGTGTGTATCAGGCAAATGATCCTGCTCAGGTGGATAAGCAGGCAATTAAACAGTTTGCCGCACAATTTGGCTATAAGCATCTGGATACTAATATATGTGCAGATAAAGACAGCATTAGCTCGTTGCAAACAAAGGATGCTGGGCGCCATGCTGGCTATATCCCTTATTCAAACAGGAAGATCAGCTGGCATACGGATGGTTACTATAATAAACCGGAAAATACGATTCGAGGGATGTTACTGCATTGTGTGAACAATGCGCCTGTTGGTGGAGAAAACCAGTATCTGGATCCAGACATTCTATATATTCATTTAAGGGATAAGAACCCGGATTTTATACGCGCCCTGATGGATGAAAAGGCCTTAACCATTCCAGCGAATGAAGAAGCCGGTGTTGAACGTGCGGCACAAACCGGCCCGGTTTTTAGCCTTGATAATCGAAGTGGCCGCCTCCATCTACGTTATACCGCAAGAACACGCAGTATAGAATGGGATGACAGTTCGCTGTTAAAGCAGGCATTAGCTGAAATCACACAATTTTTAGCAGGTGATTCGGTGTACATATTTACACATAAGCTAAAAGCCGGGCAAGGCGTGCTTTGTAATAATGTACTACATAATAGAACGGCATTTGAAGAACAGGAATTAGCAGAATCGAAACGGTTGATTTACCGTGCACGCTATTATGATCGCGCAACTGGCACATAAGTGGCGGCACAAAATTTTAGATAATAGAATAGGGTTTAATATGTTGATGTTAAGTGACTTACTGATAGGCAATGATGTGGATTCATATGAGGATCTTGTTAAGGCCGTTGAAGCGGTAGCCAGACAGGGAGAGATGTTTTTTCAAATGGATGTGAAACCACCGTTTCCTGATACCCCTGAAAATTGGGAAGAGCAACTGGAAGCGCGTTTTACTTCCGCACGCTAACGCTAGCAGATTGGAAAACTAAATATGTACTGGTCCGAAGATAAAGACGTTAAAAGCGAATTCGTTATTCCCGAAAATGTGGTTGATGTGGTATTTAACCTGCAAGGTAAGGCGGTTCCACTGGATAATGCGCATGCATTGTCAAAAGCGATAGAGCAGGTTTTACCGTGGGTGGCCGATGATGAGCAGATTGGTATTCATCAGGTCTTTGGTGCGGAGTCTGGCAATGGCTGGTTACGCCCAGAGAATGCAGAAAATGAAATACTTTACCTGTCTCGCAGGCAAAAGCTCACTATTCGGGTTCCCAGCGAAAAGCTGAATGATATTCAAGACCTGACTGGTAAGACGCTTATGGTTGATGGCTATGAGCTTAGTGTTGGTAAATCTGTTGTACGAAAATTAAGTGATATGAACATTGTGTTTGCCCGCCATGTGGTGGTGAGTGAAGCGAGTTTGTCGGAAGATGCGTTTGTGCAAGCCTGCGTGGAGCAAATCAGGGAATGCGGTGTTCAGATTAAAAAAATGATGTGTGGCCGTGAACGCCGCATTCAATTGCCGGACAGGCAGTTAATTACCCGAGGCTTAATGCTCGCCGATCTGGAAAAAGCCGATTCGGTAAAATTGCAGGAAAAAGGCATTGGTGTAGGCCGTAAGCTTGGCTGTGGCCTGTTTTTGCCTCAAAAGGGTATTGATGCGGTTAATCCGGATTAGGGATAGCAATTTAAATGTACGTGAAATTGGGTACTTGCCATCAACTTTTGGTCTGGTTTGTAGAATAAAGAGCAGAAAACATCATAAGTGCCGTCTAAGTTTAGGAACTCGTATCAATTTTTGGTTTAGTTTGCAGGAAAAAGATCATATAGAGTGCGGAAAGTTTGGGAACGGGTATGTTAGTTTTTTGCGAGTTTGCTAGAAAAACACCATAAGTGCCAGTAAAGAAAAGAAACTGGCACTAAATATCCCCATAGAGAGGCTTGGCTCGGGTAGCAAAATTTGTTTAAATAGCGCCAAATTTTAGGCCATAATGAGATTTTAGCGGGTATTTCAGCCTGTTTTCATCATGGAAATGCATTTTAATTGTTTTATTTATCGGTTTAGTGGAGAAATCTTATGCCAACACTGGAAGCAGATGGTACATCAGTAGAAGTAACCGAAAATGGTTATCTGGTTGATTATAACGAGTGGACTGAAGCCCTTGGCAGCAAAATTGCTGCTGACGAAGAAGTTGAAATGACGGAAGAACACTGGGATGTGGTTAAATATTTACGTGAAGAGCATGCAGAAAGCCCAGGTGTCGAGCCTAATGAACGTGGCATTATGAAAGCTATGGCTAAAAAATGGGGCAAGAAATTAACCTCTAAGTATATGTATCAGTTATTCCCCGGCATGCCTTCTAAACAAGGCCGTAAAATTGGTGGTTTGCCACAAAGTACGCGTAAAGGCGGCTATTAAGCAACTTTAAAGCACCACTTAACCCATCAGAGATATAGATGAGTGACAGTGGGGCTGCTAAATTTGCGCCCATAGATTTTAAATAAAGTACATTTTAAACGAATTCAATTTATCAAAATAAAGGTTTCGGCCTTTAAAATGAGGTTAATACAATGAGCGATAAAACTAAAATCATTGCTGAAATGCTGGAAATGCAAAAAAAATTCATTGCTTTTGAACAGGAAAATGGCATTGATATGAAAGATTACTACGCTGGTCAGGAAGGTCACGTATTACACAACTATGTTGCAAAATACGATGAGTTGGCTATGCAGTTAAATACAATGGCTCATGAAGAAAAAGGTTCAACACGCTTCTTTTAAACGCGCAAGAACTGATTCGAGAAAAGGCCGCTTCATTGTTGAAGCGGCCTTTTTTAATGCCTGCTAGTTGTCCGCTGAATCCGAAGATTGCTGTTTTTTTAAGAGTCGATTTACTTTGAGCTAACTAACTGATTTTGGTAGTATAATAACTTAAGCAAGCGTTGGCTGTGAGTAATGGATTGGAATAATTACAAATGAAGAATGTAGTTGCCTGGGTAAACAGGTCTTTTGCTGTTTATCCAGATAAGATGGAAAGGTTCGTATACTCGCTGATCTTTTTATTTCCGATCGCAGGGATGAGTATCCGGAGCTGGATTTCCAGTATTTTCGTGTTTCTGGTATTGCTTGGGCTGTTCATGCTACAGAAGGAGCGTGACAAGTTACTCAAGCCAGAAAAAATCTTTTTGTGGATATGTGTGGCGTATTTTGCGATGTTCCTTGTTTCTTCACTGGTGAATGGGTGGGGTGTCGCTCAAACTTATTATTTAGGCACAGAACTGCGTTTTATTTTTATTATTCCTGTTTATCTTTTATTGAGGCGCTACCCAGATTGCAGTGTGTGGTTATTGCGTGGTGCTGTTGTCGGGGGCTTCGTTTTATTCACACAAGCCTATTATGATGTGTTTGTGATGGATCGCGGCACTGCTTTAGGCGTATACAGCAAAAATATTATTGGCCCTCTCGCGGTACTGATTGCCTTTTGGGGGCTTTATTATATCTGGCTGAACTATCATCTGCTTAAGCGTTGGTCTATTTTATTTATATTGTTATCGGTGTTGGCAGCCCTGGTGACTGCGGGCTTATCAGGTTCAAGAGGCGGCTATGTTGGCTTTATGGTAACTGCTCTGGCCTGTGTGATGTTTTTTTCAAAACCACGCTGGATGCTTGCAAGTTTGGCTGTCATCACTATGGTGGCTGTTTTATTTTATCAAAACTCGATTATTGTGGAAAAAGGAGTCAATAAGGCGGCTAATGAGTTTCAACAGTATTTTCAAGCTGAGGATCATGTTGCTGATAGTAGCTCACGAACCTCAACTGGAGTACGTCTGGAAATGCTACGTACTGGATTGTTAGTTATCCGCGATAATCCTATACTGGGTATTGGGCCTGGTAATTATAATGAAAACATTCAAACTTATATTAAGCAAGGTAAAGCCAGCCCCGCAATTGCAAATTATTCGCACCCGCATAATACTTTTATGGAAGTGGCGAGTTCAAAAGGCTTGTTGGGCCTGGTAACGGTGTTACTGCTTTTTTACTATCCGGCTTTTATCTTTATTAAAGGCTATAAACAGTGTAAACCAACAGCAGTATTGGGTTTGATTCATGTTGTTGCCATTTCTGTATTTTCATTAACAGATCATTCCGTTGTGTTAATGAATAATTATGTGTCAATACTTTTATTGGGGATGGTCATATTTTTCTCTGCCCATATTCGTGCCTGCAAACAACATTTAAGTTGAACGTCAACTATTTAAAGCTCTGACCACATACGCACTAAATTGGCATAGCATATATCCACTGTTTTACTTGCTTCAGCTTCAGGCTTTGCTTGCAGCAGGTTTTCTCTTGCTGTGTTTAGCTGGTAGAGCAATTCTCTTTGTTCAGCACTGCGCACCATGCTTTGCACCCAGGTAACTGCAACCAGCCGTTCACCGCGCGTGACAGGGTTAACGTGGTGCAGGCTGGATGAGGGATATAAAACGGCATCGCCGGCATTTAGTTTAACAAGCTGTTCACCGAAACTGGTTTTAATCACGAGTTCGCCACCATCGTAATCTTCAGGGCCCGACAAAAAGACGGTGATGGATATGTCCGAACGGTAACGGTCTGCCGCACCCATGACGGGGTCATCCACATGATCACCGTACTCCATTCCTTCTGTATAGCGAGCATAAAAAGGGGCTGCAATTCGATGTGGCAGGGCGGCACTTTTGTACTGTGGGTTGGCGACCAGACTGGCCATGACGATATTATTGAGCTGGCTCATCTGACCTGCATTCATGGCCACCTCTTCGTTATTTTTAACACGTTTGGCAGCGCTGCCAGCCGATAAGGTACCATTTACAAACGGCGCTTCTTTTAGAATAGAAATAACGGTTTGCAGGCGTTCAGGAGGTAATAAGGATAAAATTTTTAATAGCATAGTAATAATCAATCTGTAATCGCAACAATGCATAGTATGCGGTATAATTACGCTTCATTCCAATTAATTAAACCTGTCAAATTCTAAGGTGTTTTAATGCTCTTAAATGTACTAATTAGTGGCAATACGATTCCGGTCGATGTTCCCGATATAATGCTGACTGAAGCACAGGAATTTTTCAAGAAAATGGATAAAGACATGGACAAGGGCTGGCAAATGAGCCGTTCCTGGGTTGATAACTTAAATGCCGAACAACGCTGTCAGGTCGTGGGTGATAAAATACTCACTGCGATTGAAACGGAAAATAAACAAATGATGATCATGATGTCGGCTTATGTTTTATATAAAGTGCCTGGTTCAACAGCAATAAGAATTTCTGAAGATGGCGATATCAATGAAACCGAAATCATTATTGGTGGGCTTAACTAAATACCGCTACACACTCCCACGAGGTTTATAAATTTTATGGCAAAAACGGCCGTAATTGGTGGTGGCCCAATGGGGCTTGCCTGTGCGTATCAACTGGCAGTAGACGGCCATCAGGTTGAACTTTATGAAGCCGATGACCGTTTGGGCGGCATGTCGGCCCATTTTGATTTTAACGGGCTTAGTATAGAGCGTTATTATCATTTTATCTGCAAAGAAGATCATGCTTTGTTTGCACTGCTAAAAGAGTTAAATATTGAGTCAAAATTAAAATGGCATGAAACCAGAATGGGCTATTTCTATGATGGCCAGTTATATGAATGGGGCAATCCTTTTGCCTTATTAAAATTCCCCAAATTATCGTTACTATCCAAAATACGTTATGGCGCACATATGTTTTTATCGACTAAACGTAAAAACTGGCAAGCACTGGAAGGCCTTGATGCCGTTAGCTGGCTGAAAAAAGCCGAAGGAGAAAAAACATTTAATGTTTTGTGGAAAAAATTATTTGCACAGAAGTTTTATCATTACACCCCCAATTTATCAGCTCCCTGGATCTGGGCGCGGATTCGCCGGGTAGGGCGCTCACGTAAAAGTATTTTTAAAGAACAAATGGGTTATTTAGAAGGGGGATCCGAAACCTTGCTAAATGCTTTAAAAAATAAACTTGAAGAAAACGGTGTAGCCATACATTTAAATAGTGCCGTTGAGAAAGTAGCGCATAAAGAAGGTAAAGTTCAAGGCTTGATGTTAAACGGTGAGTTTAATTCGTATGACAAAGTATATAGCACCGTTCCATTACCTTTTGTTACAAAGATAATTGACAACTTGCCTGAAGAGCATCAAAAGAAATATGCATCTATCAATAATATTGGTTGTGTTTGTTTGATTTTTAAGTTGAAAAAAGCAGTAACGAACAACTTTTGGTTGAACGTGAATGACGACTCAATGGAAATCCCCGGTATTATTGAGTACAGTAATTTAAATAAACAAGATGATCACATTGCCTATGTGCCTTTTTATATGCCGCAAACACATCCTAAATTCAATCGTGATGCGCAGGCTTTTATTGATGAATCCACAGCATACTTGTTTAAAATTAATCCAGCGTTAACGGAAGATGATATTATCGATGTGAATGTGTCGCGTTATGGTTTTGCACAGCCGATATGCCCACCGAATTTTATGGATGATTTACCGCCGATCAAATCGGATATCGAAGGTTTATATATTGCAGATACATCGTATTATTATCCAGAAGATCGTTCTATTACCGAAAGTGTTGGACTGGGGCGAAAGATCGCAAAATTATAAGCTCTGGTTGTTTTTACCATGGAGGTATCCACTACTGTCCGGAATAAAAAGAGAGACTTGATAATAATGAACGTCATTCCCGCGGAGGCGAGAATCCAGGGCATAGATAAACAACCTTATTTTATTCTTTCTGGGTTCACGCCCGCCTCCGCGGGAATGACGGATATAAAGTTTATTCCGGGCAGTAGTACGCTAAGGTGGATATAAAGGGAATACGGAATTGAAGTAATGCTAAATATAAAAATAAATTCAGAGTTTGCCCGTTTTATTTTAACCGGTGGCTTTGCTGCTGGGGTGAACTTTTTAAGCCGAATTGGTTTAAGCGAATTAATGTCTTATCGTTTTGCGGTTTTCGTTGCGTATATAATTGGTATGATAACGGCATTTATTCTGGCAAAAATATTTGTGTTTACAAAAAGTAGTCAGACTACATCCAATGAATTTTCACGTTTTACGTTAGTGAATATAGTGGCCGTTATTCAGGTCTGGTTTATCAGTGTTGGGTTGGCTGAATATGGTTTTCCAGCAATTAATTTTGTTTTTTATCCCGAGGAAGTTGCACATTTAATTGGCATTAGTGTACCGGTCGTGACCAGTTATTATGGGCATAAGTATTTTACGTTTGCCTCTAAATAAATATCGATAGTCAGCATTCGGGGTACTCACTGCAGTTTGAGAATAAGTAATATAGACTATACTGTGAGAATCGGCTGTGTCGTATAACCGTGGTCTTAAACCAGACAAGAGACCTTGAAATGAATATTTTAATAACGGGTGGTACAGGATTTATTGGCTCGGCACTTTGCTCTCACTTATTGCAGGATGGGCATCATATTGTATTGTTGAGTCGCCACCCTGAATATATCAAACCCCCGCTGTCTGGCGTTCGTCAGCTACAAGAATTAAGTAACGAGAGTACTTTTGATGCAGTTATTAACCTTGCAGGCGAACCAATTGCAGATAAGCGCTGGAGCGCTAAACAAAAACAACGAATCCTTGCCAGTCGAGTTGATACAACACAAGCACTTATTGACTACTTTAAAAACACAAAGCATAAACCGGAAGTATTTATTAGTGGTTCAGCGATTGGCTATTATGGTGTTGGTGGAGCTGATGCTAATGCCAATGAAAGCGTAGATGAAACTTTTTGTGGTGATGAGAGTTTTTCGAGTCAGCTATGCCAGCAATGGGAAGCCGTTGCGCTGCAGGCGCAAACATTGGGTATTCGTACTTGTTTGTTGCGTACTGGTATTGTGCTTGGCAAAGGCGGGGGCGCATTAGGTAAAATGTTACCTGTTTTCAAACTGGGTTTAGGTGGGAAAATAGGTTCGGGTAAACAATGGATGCCCTGGATTCATCGCGATGATCTGGTTGGTATTATTTTGCACTGTATTAAACATGCGGGCGTGCAAGGTGCAATTAATGGTGTTTCGCCTAACCCGGTTAGCAATCAGGTCTTTACAAAAGCTTTAGGGCAAGCACTGAAACGTTCAACTATTATCCCCATGCCTGCGATAATTATTAAATTGTTAATGGGGCAAATGGGTGAAGAATTATTACTATCCGGGAAGAAAGTTTTACCCATAAAAGCTCTGGATTCAGGCTATAAGTTTCAATATGCCAAGTTGGAAGACGCTTTATTGAATGTAGTTTGACTTTGAAGGCTGGTTTATATGTCGATTTTAATTACAGGCGTATTGATATTCTTTGCCGTGCACCTATTGCCGGGCTTTGTATCAACCCGGCTTAAAATAATCCACTCTATCGGCGAGCTTCTTTATAAAGGCTTGTATGCCGTTATTGCCTTAATCGGGTTTATACTTATTATTTATGGAATGTCAGAAGCCGAGTTTTATCCAGTCTGGCAGCCGCCGGTCTGGGGCCGGTATATTGTTTTCCTGATAATGCCTGTATCATTTATTCTTTTAGTTGCAAACGATTTAAAATCAAACATTAAATGTTATACACCTCATCCAATGCTTTGGGGTGTAGCATTATGGGCTGGGACACATTTATTTGCGAATGGTGATCTTGCTTCTATTATTTTGTTCGGCTCTTTTTTTACCTTCTCTTTATTTGCAATGTATTCTGCAAATAAACGCGGGGCTGTCAAACAGGAAAAAAGATACCCGTATAAAAGGGATGTAGTTGCTATATTTGCAGGGCTGGTTGGCTATGGTATTTTTGTTAAATATTTGCATCCCTACTTAATTGGTGTTGCTATTATATGATGGCATAGTATTTTAATTACCGAAATACAATCCAGGTTGTTGCTATATATTTAACACCTTTTTCGAGTGTGACACCACGGTGTTCATGTGTCCAGAACGGCGGGAATAAAACAAGTTTTCCTTGCTGTGGTTTTATTTTTATATTCTGGAATAAAAATTCTGTTTCACCACCCGGTCCGGCAACATCATTCAAGTACCAGACGGCCACAAGCTGGCGTTGGCTGAATTCGTGGCTGCCGCCATCAATATGCCAGTGATAATGCTCCCCAGGATTAGTGCGTTGAATAGCATAACCCATATCTTTAAACGGGCCTTTAAAATATGGATAGGTTTCCCTGAATTCAATTAAAGCTTCTTTTATAGAATTAAACAAAGCTGTATCAATATCCTTGAAGTGAGGCTTACCACTGACAACCAGATCGGTTGATTTCTTAATGCTGCTGTCTTGCATTGCCTGCTGGCCGATACGTCCGGGATATTGTTCGTCTTCGTGTGATTCAAATTGTTGAATCATGTGTTCGCATTGCTGTGCGCTTAAGGCATTGTCTTTTTCGAAGATAAAGCTGTTTTGTTTAACTTCTCGAATGGTTTTAAGTTTGTTTTTATGGGCTGAAGGCATATTGATGCGTCTTGATAATAATAAAAATGTATTATCTTACAAACGGCTTGCTTCAATCAATGCTTCAATCTGTTTTTGTGGTTGTTTATTTGTATTATATATTTCCAGAATTTTTTCCGTAAGTACAAGCCAGTGATCGCGGCTTTTTATAATAAGGTTTTTTAGTGAGCTAAAATTCCCTGATAGTTGCCATTGGTTATAAGCAACAAGCAGTTTGGGGTTAAGATGTTTACGCATATTAGTCAGGTTTGAAAAATAAAAGTGGATGGAAGCCTTATTGTCATTATGAAATAAAGCAGGGAGGGTGGTTATCGTGTCCGCCAGGTGGTCGCGTATGGCTCTGAGCATAATTTCTGCCTGTGTTTGCGGCAGTTTTAAAATAAGTTGCTCCCATTGTTCGCCCAGGATCAGGCCGGCCTGTATTTCACCTATCTCATGTAAAATAATGTTTTCGATTTCGTTATTGGTCATTTCTTCAAGTGCGGTATCAATATGATTAAAGTCGTAACATTCAATGGCCTTTTTCATTGCATTGTCGGGTTTATTCCATAACCATTGGTCGTAGCGTTCCCAGATCATTCGTTTGATGGATTCTTTGCGTATAAAAATTGTATTGCCTAATGTCATCGCAGGTGGTGAGGTAAGATCACGGGCATACTCGGTGGACGAAATATAAATAGTGTAATTGCCCTGTTTTTCTTCTGATTCAAGTTTGCCTAAAAAGAAATGTGGGGTTAATTTTGCCCCCAGGCCGGCACTGTAGACGAGTCCCTGTTCGTTGATTAACGCGTTAATCGCTGTTGCATCAAAGGGATCAAAGTCCTGATTATTAACATGCAGCGGTTGATATGCTTTTGATTCAACTTTATCCCATAATTTCTCACGTTCACGCAGCCATTGGCCTACATCGTCCATCTCTAATTTTACCGATGGGGATTGCTGCTGCTCCCAGCGATAGTATTCACGCATTTTAAGAAGGTAAATGCAGAGGGTATAATTGCCAGCATGATTTGCATCCGATATATGGCAATTATACTGAACAAGATCACGGAGACTCTGTGCTGATTTAGGCCTTATCACATCTATTGTTTCCTTATACTAAGGTTGGTAACGAGAGCGATAACAAAGTAAAATAGACTTTAAGCCTAGCACGCGTTTTAAACCTAAGCCAGATCGGCAAAATATGACAGAGGTATCCACATGGTTCGACTAAAAATGAAATGGCACAAGCAGGACAAGTCGCATTCTCTTGAGGAGGAAGCGGGTGTAATTGCCTACAACATGTGGAAAGTCGCCATGGATGCAATATTAAACCTTGAAAATGCGGACTATCAAACTGACAGTAACAAACAGCGCCTGGAGCTGGTAGCCGAGAATTTAATTTTTCTGATTCATCTGGCTGATCGTATGACCATTGAATATTTTGACGAAGATGAACGAGCACGATTTATTGGTGAGCTAGCGAATAAATGTGGTAAGCACCTAAATGACAATTACCATGAGCTGTACGGTAAAGGAAACTACAAGCAGGATTTTATTGATTTATTCAATAGCCGTGTTGCCGAGTATACCGAATTTGATTTTAGTGATGAGGATGGCCCCGGCTTTTCGATGAAGCGCTACTACGGTGAATATGCTCGCGGTATTTTGGGTGAAAAGTACAATCAGTGGGTAACCTCGCAAATGATCGATATTGAAATACCGGCCATGTTTCGTCACTTAAAGCGAATTATGAAAAACATTATTGAGTAATATCAATCGCTTGAAGTCGAATATTAATGTGGTGTCTATTTTTGAAATAGTACCTATTGTCAGTGCTCCGACTTTTTCTCGGCAACTTTTACAGCGTTAATTTTATCGGCAAAGCGTGCAATCGCAACAAATTTTTTGAATACTTTATTAGTTTCCTGCTCATGTTCGCTCACCGTGGTGTTATCAATCGGCTCAAAAAAGCAGGTTGGATCTTCTGCCATAATGTCACCACTTTCATAGAAGGCCATCGCACGGCAACCGCCACAGGTAAATTGATAACGACAGCGACCACATTTTCCCTTTAAATGGGTTC
>CAZDEC010000072.1:7096-14667 GCA_964504295.1 uncultured Thioalkalispiraceae bacterium | reverse complement strand
AAGTTAGACTTAGGGGTCAATGGGCCAACAATCATCATCAATGAATCAGGACTTTACTCGGTCATTCTTAGGTCAGACAAGCCTAACGCTAAGCCATTCAGACGCTGGGTTACATCTGAGGTGCTACCACAAATTAGAAAGACGGGAGGCTATCAGCAGTCTCAGCTTTCACCGCGATTACCCTCCCAGGTAGCCGCGCTGGAGATTGAGTCTCGCGTTAAGATTGGTCAGCTCTTGGGTATTGATGCAGGTATGTCGAGAGTTATCGCTATCAAGGCTACCGAGCAAGCGACCGGACTCGACCTTCAAGCCTATCAGAAAATGATTACCATCGATCATCAAGAGGTTGGGCTCACGCCTACTCAGCTTGGTGAGATCCATGGGTTGACACCCATCTCGATGAACCGAAAGCTGTACGAGGCTGGACTGCAAGAAAAGGAAGGGAAGCAATGGATGCCGACCGCGAAAGGGAAAGGATACTGCACAATGAACCCGTATCAATCACAGAGTTCCGGCCACACAAGCTATAGGGTTATGTGGTATGAGCGGGTACTTGAATTAATCAAAGAAGGGTAGCGAATAATGTCACTGAATAAGTTAATGATAATTGGTAATCTTGGTAAAGATCCTGAATCGATGATCTCTCAATCGGGGATGCATATCACTAAGTTTAGCGTGGCTACATCAAGTAAATATACTGACAAGCAAGGGCAGAAGGTTGAGGAAACGGAGTGGCATCGCATCACTGCCTTCGGAAAGCTTGGTGAGATTTGCTCGCAGTATTTAACGAAAGGCTCAAAGGTTTATGTTGAGGGCCGCCTTAAGACAAGCGAGTATGAGAAGGATGGCGTTAAGAGATTCTCAACAGACGTGATTGCGAATGATATGAGGATGCTAGATTCAAAAGGTCAAGGTGAGGCATCAGCGCCAGCATTCACTGGACAGCAGGTTGGATCGCCAGCACCAAGACCAGCTCAACCGCCTTTACCTGCGCTTGATAAGGACTTCGACTCAGAAATACCCTTTTAATTAACCTGTTGATTTAAAACAACTTTCCGTGTGGGCTGTCTGCACGGATTTAAAGTAAGGTAATTTTATGAACGATTGTTTTAGCTTGAATTATTATCAGTTAAATCACACCGAGTATGGCGATAATGGTAAAGAGGTTGATAATGCAATCAAGGTTCGACCTAATGAAATGTATAATTCCGTTAATAAAGATAACGTGACGGTACCACCGTATAATTTACACTCACCGCCGCCCGTGCCGCCGGTAGCTCTGATGGCTGTATCACACCTCAATGTTTCAATAGATGTTCATACGGTTCGAGATATCGTTCGTCATGCCGACAGGCTTCAAGGTGACACGCATGCCAGTAAGGCTAGAGACTATGCGCAGAAGATCTTTGATGTGGATGGTGAGATCTCAAGCGTTCAAGTCCTCAAGGATATGTTAGTATCTGTTCGCAAGTCTTATGGTAATGACCAATACCCTAGCTCGTACTTTCAGTTGATTGATTTATTGACCTCTATAATAGAGGCGTAAATTATTTCAAAATACTTTAACCCCCTTAAGGGTATTTTAAGATAAACCCCGTAATATGCTCTACATCAACTAGGGACGAACAGAGAGACACAGGAAACGGAGAAAAAAGATTTACCCCCTTAAGGGAGATTTAAGAAACACGGAGTAACATGCACTACATCAACTAAGGACAGGGGATGAAGCCAAAAAGAAAGGAAGAAAAAGATTCACGGCTTAAGGGAGATTTAAGAAACACGGAGTAACATGCACTACATCAACTCAGGACGAGAAGAGAACATTTCAAAGGGACACTTTAAACACATAAGGTATAAAATATAAATGAAAAACTTAACCAAAATTGCTGCCGCCTTAACTCTTTCTTTCGCCGCCACTACAGCTTCTGCTTTAGTTATTGACAACGTCGCTTTCGATGCTACAACAGGTGTTCAGTTCGACACAGTCAACAGCTTGTATGCTACTGACGTAACGGCTATCGGTGATGAGATTTCAGGCATAGGCCGCATCGTTTTAATAGACAACAGCTTGGTTGGACCTGGTGAGTTGACTTATGTGTTCGATAGCTACACAGTGACTTCTTTCGACGGCCTTAACTTTGTAGCAACCGGTGGCTCAGTACGGCTCTACAGCGACGCAAGCAACAACTACAGCTCAACTATCGCCACTGCAAGTGATGGCAACCTCTGGTTGAATTTGATTGGGAATGGTGAGCTAGCTGGTACGGTAGCGGTTGGTGCAAGCCAAGGATCAGCAAGTGGCTTACTTGATGTGATTGGCGGATTGGCGGCTTTAAACTTTGACACGGATGCCGAGGCAAGTGGTGCTGATTTATCCTTTAACGCCAGCTACAGCTCAACCTCAGCCACGGTTGATGGTTTCACAAGAGAAGGATCAAGTGACTTACACGGCAATCCAGTTGACGCACCAAATCCATTAGCTTTATTAGGATTAGGTCTTGGTTTGATCGCCGCATCACGAGCAGTAAAATCTAAGTAGGTTTAATCTTCGCATCCCAATAAGCACCCACCTTGGCCGCCACTCTTTACTAAAGACTGGCGGCCTTTTTTATAGGAAATATAAAATGAAAGAATTGATAATTGCATTAACAGGTTATCGCCGCTCAGGAAAGGATTCAATTGCCGAACACTTAAGGTCATCCCATCGATTCACCGTAGTAAGTTTTGCCGATCCAATCCGCCAAGTAATGATCGACGGATTAGGCCTTGATGCAAGCTACATTAGCGGTGAGATGAGAGGGCACGAAATCCCCCCGCTCAGCACTACCTATCGGGAGCTTGCTATGGCACTAGGGCATGACTGGGGGCGTAAAATGATACAGGAGGATATGTGGATACTGCTACTTAACCGGCGATTGAGGCAAATTAGAAATTACGGTCTAAATGTAACAAGAAGACCAGCCAGGATTGTTATTACCGATGTTCGGTACAAGAATGAGATGGAATATTGCCGGTCGATTACTAGCAATGTATGGCACATAAACCGAGATGGGTTTGGTCCGTTTGATAATGAGAAAGGCGATCATTCAATAGTTAAGGAGTGGATGCATAAAGCACACCTTAACCGATTGGCTGAATCCGATACCCCTTTACCAGTAAAGGATAAAGATAAGGTAATCAATAATGATCGCTCTCTATATGACCTGTCGGTGAAGGTTAATATTTTAATGAAAGAGCTTAGAAGTCATGGGGTTAAATGATGATTAAATTTGAAAGCAAATTCTACCAGTTAGCGTTTCGGCCTATTGCTTATTCAACCAAGGGAAGTGCGGCTGTCGATCTGAGGGCCTACCTTCCTAAGATGAAAGCAATGACACTATACCCTGATGATTCATACCTGTTTGATCTTGGGGTTAAGTTTGATATGAGTGAGCATCCAGAGTCTGTTGGGTTGATATTTTCTCGGTCAGGACTCGGGTCAAGAGGAGTGGGCCGGCTTGGTGCGGGGGTTGTGTTAACCAATGGCGTCGGAGTGATTGATAGTGATTACCGTGGTGACATCAAGGTGCCACTGATTAATCGATCTGGCGAGCCATACACTATCGAGCATGGCGCTCGCATTTGCCAGCTAGTGGTCACACCAATTATCAAGTGTGAGTTTGAGCAGGTCAAGGTTGTCGATGCAAATACTGCTCGTGGCGATGGTGGTTTCGGGTCAACGGGAGAGGTGTAATGATGTTCACGTTAGATCTAGATGATAAAGAACGGTGCGAGCTATCTGTGAGCGAGGTTAATCTGCTTGAGGGTGATGTTAAGATTTCAGTTGATCGACTGGTTAAGATCATTGCCAACATAACAAATATACCTGAAGGAACCAGTCTTCATGACTGCACGCCGATAATAAACCAAATGAATAAGGCATTCGGAACACTGGAAAATCAGATCTTATCATTAAGCCTAATGACTACAAATACCTTGATCAATGTGATGAAATTATTACTTAAGGATCCCCATGATACCATTTCAATTAATAAGAAAGATTGTAAGTTGACCGAGGTTAATGAGCAGCTTAAGCGGAGGCGTGTTTTCATCAAAAATGAACTTAAGAAACTTAAGGGTTTAAAGAAGATAATTGACGATATAGTATCTAAAGTTAAATAGCTTTTTAAGTGGTCACCACTGGCGGCCACTTCTCATTGTAGAGTAAAGAAATGAAGGTAATTATTGAGGGGAAGATAGCTAACACTGAGGTTCTTCAGTCATGCGTGGTGTGTGAGTCGGTGGGTATTTATGCGCTTTACGATGGCATGCTTGAGGATGATCAAGAGATAGTGTTTCCATACAGACTGTGTGGAGATTGTGTGAAGATAGGGGTTATTGAATGAAGTGGATATTAGTTATTGTTTTAGTATTGGTGATTCAGGTTTTTGCTGTCCCGCCGATAAAGAAGATAGGTAACGAGTGGCTGGCAGTTGAGAGAGCTGCTTATGGTGAAAGATCAATGCGGATAATGGAGTGCAAAGAAAGTGGCTGTTCAGCTAACAAAGAATGACGGCAAATCAAGTCCGTTGATATTTCATCCTGAGCGTCGTGAAAATGACAGCTTGTCATCTCAATGGGTTATGCTTGGTCATTACGAAAGACGAGGAGAGCGATCCGTGTGGGATAGCGCTAAGCGTCGGTTGATGGTAAAATTTGGCCTTACTGATGACGGTGAGGTTAAGTAGTTATGGCTTATCTACCAATTTTAGATAACGAGCTGGATGTAAATAGTGGCATCACAGACACGATGCCGGCCAGGCTGGCGCAGAACGTTGAAGAGATTGTAACCCAGACGGCGGGTGCTCCAAGTGAGAGGATTAAGTTTGGCGCAGATCTAGTTTGGGTTGGCAACTCAGCTACTGATGTTGTCATTTCATCCTTTCTTCGTGGTGGTGGTTTTTATACTGTTCGTAATTTAACTGTGAACCCAGCCCAGGCTTTACTGGGCTTATCTGGGATGGTTGTTATTAGGGCTAATACGTCAATCACAGTCAACGGGAGTATTCGCGCGGAGGTTGATTATTTAAATAGCCCGCCACAAAACCCCTCTCGCGGAACAGAGGGTGGAGTTGGCGCTACTGGTGGTACGCAGAGTAACCTTGGTGGGTATCCTCCGACTAAAATGTGGGGTATGGACTCTAACGCTTATTCAGGTAGTGGTGCACCACCAACAGGCGAGAGTAGGGATGCCAGCTCAGCTAGTGCTGGGGCGGAACTTGTGTCAGGTCTTAGTCATTTCTTGATGGGCGCAAGGGGGAATGGGGCAACGGGTGCGGTAGCTGATAATGCGATTAATAATGACGGCGGGCAAGGGGGAGGCACAATAGTCCTTATATCGCCATCAATAACCATTGCCGCTAGCGGCTCCCTACTCGCCAGAGGTGAGGATGGGTTCGCCGGATCTGGCACTAGTGGCTGCGGTGCTGGGGGCGGCGGATGTGTTATTATTGTGGCTGAAACGTTTGTAAATAATGGGACAATTGATGTTTCAGGTGGCGCAGCAGCGGGCTCCTTGCCTGGGAATGCTTCATCGGCAGGCGGTAACGGGGCTATTATTATTCATATGGTGGACTTTTAAATGGCTTATGCAGAAATCACACCCCCCGAAAGGGCGGCAGGGCAATTGGCTTCGGAAAGCCTTTTAAGAAGATTAAGAGATAATCCGATATCGGTGGCTGAGCAAGATTTATCATCACCATGGAGAAGGTTCACAAGGGCTCCACCATTTCTTCGATGGTTTGGTTCTGGGATAATGGGCGCTCAGAATCTCAGCACTCAAACAATTGTCGGTGGCGTGTATGACACAACTGATTTCACATTAGCTGTCGGTCAAATATTGACGGTTACTAGTGGGATATTGTGTATTCATGCCACTGGAACTATCGATATAACTGGCACGATCGACTTAAGCGGGGCTGTGAGGTCCAATGATCCTGCCAATAATATCGCTGAAAAAGTAGTGGGCATCGAGGTGCTTCATAATTATGCACTTGGTGGATCTGGTGGTGGCTCTGGCGCTGTCGATGGGACAATTACCTCAGTGGCTAATGGGCCAAATTACAGGTGCGGGGGATGGGCTGCCGGCCTTGAGGGTGGCAAGGTATCCACCGGTTGGCCAGCCGTTGGAAGTGATGGGAATAATCGACCATTATCTAATGTGAATGGCGACGGAGAAGATCTTATTGTCTCACTTATCGGAACCACTTGGGTTGGTGGTTCGTCAGGCGGTGAGGGTGTCGGGTCGTCTTCACCTGGCGCGTTCGGTGGCGGCATGATTGTATTAATCGCGCCAACAATTAACTTAAATCCTGGATCATCTTTCAATCTATCTGGAGTGACACCGTCGGACGCCACTGGCGGTGGAATTAATGATAAAGCCGGGTCGGGGGGCGGCGCTGGTGGATTGATGTTTATTGCTGCGCAAAGCCTGTCAGATTCCTCAACCGCAAATATCGCCGGAGCAGCTGGAAGTCCCGGCATTGTTCAAGCTTTTGATCCAGTCTCAGCTGGTGGAGCGGGCGGGAATGGTGCTGTGGTCACATTCACCATTCCGTCATAATATTTATTATCCTTGAAAAAGAGGTGGGTAGAGGTCCAGTAGCTGGCCATTACCCCCTAAACCTCCATCACCGCCAGTTGAAGAAAACCCTCCCGCCCCACCGGAAACATCGGTAGTTCCCGGTTGAAGTAAAATTGAAGCTGTTGATACGGTGATCAATAAACCACCACCTCCACCTCCTCCAGACCCATGCCCTGATCCAGTTGACACGCCATCCTGGCCGGCCACTGATACAGTGCCTGACGGACCGATGACAATCGATGGTGAGATTAAGATAATACACCCGCCACCTGTGCCACCAAGACCGCCACCAGAACCCTCATCCTGTCCATTCCCACCATTACTCCCGCCGTACCATGAGATCGGCCCTAGCGTTAACGCCGCATGCCCGCCGTGCGGGGCTCCACTAGATGACAGTGGTCGATTAGCGCCATCAGTACCATTGGTTGATGATGGCCCTCCGGCACCCGAAGCCAGCCCGAAAGAGGTGGCACCTGAGCGACCAGTTGCGCCACCAGCATCTTTTCCGCCGCCGCCACCTCCAGATCCACCCATAAGTACTTGATTAAACCCAGCCGTCGGAGAAGATCCAACTGTCGGGTTGGCGTCAACCCTCAAGCATTCAAGTGTTCCATTTATAATGATCGAAGTATTAGCTCTAATGATAATAATATCATCCTGAACAGTAACAACCTGACCTATGTTAATGGTAAATCTTGAGCAGTTATAAATACCTCTTGTGGCCACTCCGGTGGATAAAACAAGATCTCCACTGACACCCTCACCAAAGTCAAGGAAGTGTGGTGACGCCTTATGAGGTGTGAATGGAACGCTCGGGTCATCCTCCGCCCAGGCTATTGGATTTAGTGAGATTTTCTCAAGTAGATCCTCATCAAATGGTGAGTTTGCATCGGCGTCGGTTGTGGGTATTGGTACGTATGCAGTCATAATAACCTCTTAAGTTTTATAG
>CAZDEC010000072.1:0-6996 GCA_964504295.1 uncultured Thioalkalispiraceae bacterium | reverse complement strand
TAGTATATCCGATATTCTTCTCGACCATCCGCAAATACGCCGCTTGCTGGGCATATAAATGCATACTGCTCTTTGTCGGTGGTTGATGCTGAGTCGAAATCAGGCAGGCCGGACGGGGCAATAACAGCGACACCAGACGCTGGGATAAGTGATTGAGCCTTATAGGTAAAAGTTGTTCCACTTTCAGTCTCCATCTTCTCAATAATTAAGGCTGATATAATCTTATTTTCACCCTCAAAATTCTGGATATGCCTTGTGTTAAATCTAAGTGTGTCACCAAGCTGAATGTCATCTTTAGCATCCATTGAAAAGCTAATAATATAAGGTGCGTTACCGAAGATCGCCACCGTTCTGTTGGCTGTTTGAGCGGCAACACCGGATAGTCCGGCGGGAAACCATCGAGACTGAACCTTAATAATGCGTGGCTCACCGTGCCTATCCTGGCTCTCAGAGTCAAGATCAGCCCGAATGAAAAGCTTCCTGTAAAAATTAACATCTGAATATTGGGTATGGTCAGAGATGGCGTACCGTATTTGAAATTCAGATATTCTTAAGGTGAGATCTTGAAACACCGTGATTGAGTCGGCAAGAAAATTTGAGTCATCATTAATCTCTATTGTTGGAATTGCTGGAACCACACTTTTTAATTTAATTAACCCAGCCCGACCATCCCACCACAAGTAAAGAAAGTTTTCTTCTGAAATTTCCTTAAGTAGAGATTTAACTCCGGTTGGTTCTGAAATGATAGCTGTTAAAGCATTGGCGGCGAGAAGGCTTGATTGCTCATTGGCAAATCCGACGGTGTCAATATTTGATAAATCTATGCCGCCCGCTAAAGCTAATGCAATAATGACATTAGTGACATTAACCCCCTCAAAAACGCCGCACTTCTGAACCCCGTCACCCGCCTGATGGTCGTCGGCGGTACTTCCAAACACGCCTCTCGTTATAAGTGTGAAGCTATCGCCTGACTTTGTAATAATGCGTATTAATTCTTCCCCAATTCTTACCACGTCATTTACTGCATAGCCTGCGCCCGCACCAGACTGCACAGTCATTGAGCTATCTGCGCTCACAATAGGTGCGGCCAACTCACCAATAGAGACCGCCGGAAACTGCGCCTTATCATCATCTAATCGCTTCAGTAGATCTTGAGCTATGATTGAGATGGTATTGTTGGATCTTATTCCCGCTATCTTCTCAAGGAAGAACAGTTCAGTTTGGAAGTTTACCGGGTCATACACGCCATTAACCAGGTATCCGGTATTAAATGTGGCGCTTCTTCCAAGATAAAACGGATTTCGTGCAATCAGTTTACCAAAAAATGTCCCCTGGGTTAGTGGGTTATACCCTCTTGATAATAGGTATGGGTCAAGCCCGGCATCATTATGAGCAAAGTCAGCACAACTTAACTGCATAGAGGCCCGAGATCCCAACCCTTTTCCTAACATCAGCCTTGCTGGGGTTATACTGAACGACTTCACGCAAGGCACAACCGCCCTCACATTGGCGCTTTCAATCAGCTCGCGCGGGGTTGACGCCTGCCTTTCCGCTAATATTATCTGACCGTTGGTGGCATTTCTTGCATAGTTTGGCGCATCCTGGCAGGTGGCTCTTGTGTTAAAGCATGGCGGATTAAGAATGGATATACTGTTGCTGGCAACCGGTGGTGCGGTTAACGCATTAGCAAAGGTAATCTCTTTAGTTGTCCCGTTATAAGCAAGGATTAATCGTCGATCATTAAAAGCTGGACCATCAAGGAAGAGTATTGTTAGGCCAACATATTCTCCGTCAACGGCTGATCCACCAGCCAGGATAACCGACAGAGCGGTTGGTACTGATACCACGGTTGATGCCAACGTTAATGGTGGAGAGCATGGCGCGAGTCCGAATTGATTATCGCATCGATCAAGCGAGAGCGTCACAAAACGATACGGCGTTCTGCCAACCCGCTTACTTTCAATGGCATATGTCATGAGTTAACCCTTATGATTTTATGTGTAGCTATGATAACATAGCAAGTATTTATTAAACCAAAAAGAGTTAACTTATGGGTGCGCCTTTAATTGGATATGAGAACTTCTTTAGTACTGGCGTGGTTTCAGCTACCGGTGGATCTGTCGCTGGTAATGAGATAGCAAACGCCTACAGTGGAACGACCTATGATTACTGGTCTCCATTGACGCTTACGGGCACGCACACTATCACCGTCGATCTTGGCTCGCCAGCAGATGTAACGTATTTTGCTTTAACTGCAGCTACTTGGGATTCGGCTGTTCCATTTACGGTTAATCTTCAATACAGTAATGATAATTTTTCAGGTGACATTAATGACGCGACAGCCAATACAATTATTCCTGATAGATCCCCATTTATGGAGTCTTTTTCAGTAATAAATTCAAGGTATTGGCGGATAAGATTCATCCCATCCGGAGTGCCAACGGTGTCACTTAAGGTGGCGGCAGCATCGGTTGGGCCGCAATTCGATCTTCTTCGCGCCTACAGTGTGGGTTCATCAATCCCCACCGACAGCATTACAGATAAAATTATTAATCAGGTAAGTAATGGTGGTGAGTTTTTAGGTCGATCGGTGATCCGTCAAGCTGTTTCGGCAGAAATTATGGTCACCTTTAGGGATATCGCCTTTCATCGTGGCGTTTGGCGAACGTTTATTGAGGCGGCGCTGACGCAGCCTTTCTGGTTTTCATGGAATGCTGATTTTCCTGATGACGTTATTTATGCCTGGATGGTTGGAAACCCAAGCCCACCAACCTGGGATACCAATAGAACACTTTCAGCTGGATTAACAGTGGCGGGGTTAAGAAACTAATGGCTAGAGAATATATATTAACAGGTATCGGAAAGATGAGGGAGCAGCTCAGGAAGCTTGAAGATATCGCTAAAAGGATGCCCGCGAGAAGATTAAAGAAAGAGGCTGAAGAGATATTAAAGGAAGCTCAAGATCTAGTGCCTGTTGATACGGGCGCCCTACGTGCAAGCGGCAAGATAATTAAGGAGGATTCGCAAGGAGGTGTGACCTTTACGGTAACGTTCGGTAATGAGGATGTTGATTATGCTGAGATCGTTCATGAGGACATGTTAGTGTATCATAGTAATGGTGTGGCTAAGTATCTAGCTATTCCCTTTGACCGAAGACGAGAGGCTCTAAAAAAGGACGTGAGACAGCGCTTAATGAGGGCTTTCACTTAATGTCATTACTAACCGACATAGCTGATCATTTAGCGACAAATAATGTGGTGGAAGGCGCGTCTGGTTGGGATGTTTATATCGAACACCAACCCCCCACTCCAGATAAGTGTATTACGCTCATCCAGTTTGCCGGGGGATCGCCAGACCAGTCCACCGTTATCTCTCATTCCTACCCTGAATTTCAAGCAAGGGGTCGTGGTGGCCCTTGGGGTATTGAGGAGCTTCAAACAAAAATGGAAGAGGTTTTAGCCACACTTAATAACCCTACGGTTGTGGGGTATGTTTATATTTATCCAACCACTTCAGCCCCTCGGTTACTTCGAGTGGACCAACAAGACCAACGACCAGAGATGGTGGTTGATTTCAAAGTTATGACTGCCTAGGAGAAAACTGATGGCTCAAAGAGGACGTAATATTTTACTTCAAGTTGATATTGCAACAGTATTTACGACTGTTGCTGGTATCAGAACTCGATCATTAAGTATCACTAACGATGGTGTGGACATTACCACATCGGATAATGCGCCATGGAAAGCGCTTCTGGCTGACACGGGTGCGCGAGCAGTTGCCCTGTCGGGATCAGGTGTATTTGAGGATAATGATGCAGCAACAGCGCTGGTCGAAGATTCAGCATTTAACGGGGCTATCATTTCGTGTAGGCTAATTTTTGAGTCACTGGATACGATTACCGGTAACTTTCAAATCGCCTCATTCGAGCATGGTGGCGAGCACTTAGGTGAGCAAACTTTCAGTATTTCAATGGTTAGCTCAGGTGTCATTACATTAGTGAGGGTTTAATTTAACATGATTAACAAGAGACGTGGGGACGTAGGGTTAACTTTAGCTGGAGAGGTTTGGGAATTACGCCCATCCTTTGAGGCGCTAGTGGGTTTTGAGGACGTTTCAGGTAAATCTGTCGTGAAGTGTTATGCAGATATATTAAATGGCAACCTACGAGTCACCGATATCGTTCATTTGATATACGCTGGCGCAATGGCTCACCCTGATTTTAATAAGAAAATTAACGTTGAGATGATCGGTGGCTTGGTGATGAAGGAGGGTGCAGTTAATGTGACCATTCAAGGGATGAGTCAAGATAACGACGGTAGTTTAAGCTCATTAGGTGAGTTTGTTCACAACATCGCTTACGGGGAAAAATCCTCATTAATTGAAGAGGTGGTTCGGCGAGAAAAGGAGGGTCTTGAAGATGGAAAAAAGCCGATAGCAAAGACCTCATCAGAACAGACTTAATGATGCATTTAAAGTTTGCCCTAGGTGTGCTTCTCTGGACGCCAGAGACGTTCTGGAAGAGCACCATGGCAGACCTAATGATAGCTTATTACGGCTACTCTAAAGCTAATAACGTTGAGGAAAAAAGGGGAATGACTAAGTCGGAGTTTTCATCATTAAAGGCTAAGCTAGCCGAAACTAAAGAGTGAAGGGAGTAAATTAAATGTCAGCAACCTCATCGGATATCGAGCTTAGGCTAAGCGCAGAAGTAGAGGGTTTAGTTAGGAATCTACGAACCGCAGAAGCACGCATCGATGGCCTTCGGGGTGCGGCAGCTCGCACCTCAACAGGTATAACTACCGGATTCCGCAATGCGGCGGCTAACGTGGCCGTTATTGAGGGTCCGCTAGGCGGGCTGGCGGGAAGGTTGAATGCGCTCGGTACGGTTGCTACGGGTTTAGCTAACCCATTTACCGCACTAGCGGCAACCATTGGTGCAACAACTGTGGCGATGGTTGCAATGGAGAAGGCCGCTGCAAACGCCGGGAGAAGACTAAAGTCTGTACAAGCAATTATTGTGGCTACAGGTGGTGCGGCAGGAAAAACAGCGACAGAGGTAAGGCAGATATCAAGAGCTATCGCTGAAGATTTCGGGACAAGCACATCAGAAATCGAGACTGTATCCGCAAGAATATTGTCATTTAAGCGCATATCTGGAGATACTTTTGAGCGCGTACTAAGGCTTTCTCAAGATTTATCAAATCTTGGGTTTGGCCCATTAGAGTCAGTCGCTACGGATCTTGCTAAAGCAATAGCCAACCCCGCCGATGAGATGATATCCCTTGAGGAGAGAGGGCTTTTTTTAACTAAAACTACACAAGACTTGATTAAGTCGCTTGTTGAAGAGAATGACATTCTTGGCGCACAAGAGATTATCTTAAATAAGCTAAGCGGGCAAGTTCAAGGCGTATCAGCCTCAATGTCAACCGGGTTAACAGCCTCCGTTAATCGCCTCACTGATCGGTGGACCAGGTTAAATGAGGCGGTTGGCTCAACGCAAAACTTCGGTCTCGCAAACTGGGCAATCAATAAATTAAGCACTACGCTTAATGGATTCCTTAAGCCCGCTGAAAAAGCGGCTGATTTACTTAATCGATTCCAGACAGAGATTAAGCCAAACATTAACCTGCTTTCGTTTTTCAGGAAGAATTTGGTGGGGCTGACTAGTAGCGGCAAAGTGAACGAAAAAGCGGTAAAGGAAATGCTTGGTACGCTCAAGAAGTGGGGTGTTGAAGTTGGTGACACAACAAGAATAAAACGGTTGAAAGCGGAGATATTCGAGTTTAGCATTCGATTAAAGAATGTCACAAAATCCTTAAAAACACTCAATGATTTAAATGTTAAAGCATCTTCCCCAGCCTTTAAGCGGTTAGCTGATACAATTGTTAGATTGACGGCTATCATCGCCGCGAACCGTAAAGAGTTAAAGCTCCTTCAGACGGTTGATGAGCGTGCAGCTGCCGCTAGAAAAAAGGCACTTGATTTATCTATAGCTCAAGCTAAAGCAACAAGGAGTATGACCGCGGCATTAAAGGACTTTGCTTCAGAGGTTGACCAGGATGAGAGATCGCTAAAGGCGCTATTGGATACTCTCTTCCCGCTTGAGGCGGCGACAAGGAGAGAGGCAGAGGCTGTTAAATTTCTAAAGGATCAGCTAGATAAGTTAAATCTATCCACTAAAGACTATAAGCGTGCCCTTGATGCAATTAAGGGTGGCGGTCTAACTGGCGGGCCAGAAGATGATAAACCAAAAGATAAAACTAAGCCAGATGGTGGTGAGGTTTTCGGGCCAACAGCTGAAGATAAAAAACGATTTGACGCAGAGCAATCATCAGCGGCAGCTAAACTAACGCGACTACAGGAGTCGTTTTTAAGTGAAACCGAATTATTAAGACTCACAAAAGTTCAAGAGTTAACTATTATCCAAGACGCACTCGCTACCGGTGCAATCCTTGAGGGGGAGGCTAGGGCTGAGAGTGAGAAGGCTGAGAAGCGCCACACCAGCGCAATGATGGCGCTTAAAAAGTCAGAGGGACAGGCTATCCTTAGTATGAGCAGCCAGGCTGCTAACGCCTTGATGGGACTAACCCAAGGAAAAAATAAGCAGTTATTTGCCATCACTAAAATTGCCAGCGCGGGCATAGCCACCATGAAAGGAATTGAGGCTGTTAACACGGCGCTAGCCTCACCTGCCGGTTTAGCTCTCGCTATCCCAACCGGGATATTTGCCGCCGCTAATGTGGCGAAAATACTATCAACCCCATTCGGTGGAAGCGGGGCATCAGCGGCAGCAGGTGCGCCAAGTGCTTCAGCGGCACCTCAAGCCTCATCTCCAAATATTGACGCTACCGGCGCAAGAGGGTCTGAGGTATCAATTAATCTCGGTGATGACGATGACCTAATTAGCGCAAGAGGCGTTAGGAAGTTACTGCAGAGGATTGATGAGGAAGTGAGAAATGGTGCAGTGACGGGCATTCAGGTAGTCTAAATGCCCGC
>CAZDEC010000071.1:0-14937 GCA_964504295.1 uncultured Thioalkalispiraceae bacterium | reverse complement strand
ATGTGCGCGATCGGCACCATCTGTTTGTAAAACACCTTCTATTGCTTCAAGCCATTCAAGGGTTTCCTGATGGTCAATATCCTGGTCTTGATTCTGCGTAGACATAGCTTTCTCCACTTCATATAACCATATGGTTGCAGCCATATGACCTTCACGCCGGTGTTTACCGGTTCATTTGTTTATCTGCATATCTATTGTCTGGCTGCAACTTCAATTAACAACCACACAAAAACAACTACTTTTTACATAGTGAAAAATATATATTTATATTTCAATAAGTTACAGCCATGAAATAATTTTACGTCTGCTAATATAGCCTAAAACAACAGAATGTACAAAAATAAATAACGCTTTCAAACCAGTAAACAGGGCAAAAACAAGCACCTTTTACACCATTAAAAATATATACTTATATTTCAATAAGTTATAATCATGAAATGATTTTATGAATACTAAATATAGACCAAGATATCAAAATAAACAAATTATTCAGACAGGTAGGCAGTATGTGTTTTGCTTAATTGGAGATAGGCTGATGTCTTATTCAGGCTGAACAGCCACCTCAAATACACCAATTGCTACAACTTATTGACCTGAATAGAGATAGAGAAAACCGCCAATTTTACGCTCCAACTATTCTTCAAAGGTAGGTTCTCCTTAACAGCGATAGAAATTTATTTCCTTTAACAGCCATTTTTATCCTTTGCTTTCATCACTTAGCTTA
Source organism: uncultured Thioalkalispiraceae bacterium (assembly GCA_964504295.1). Taxonomy (GTDB): domain Bacteria; phylum Pseudomonadota; class Gammaproteobacteria; order UBA6429; family Thiohalophilaceae; genus SZUA-37. The sequence continues at coordinate 14,213 of CAZDEC010000071.1, read as the reverse complement.
AAATATCTAAAAGAATGAATGACTTACCGTATGCTTTACGAGTAAACAGATAAAAATCAATTGCTTAGCGTTATTTTAGGTGCAACTATCCGATACTCGCGCAATAAAGGTTATATAATAGAATAAAAATAGTACGGCCACAGCAAACCGAAATTAAAATAAAGAAAAAGACATATTGAACGACATTATGAGCATGGCTAAAAACATTGCAGAAGACTGGTTAAACGCTATTAGCGAGTCGGTCAAAAATAAGGATATAAATGACCACATGCGTCTGGTCTCTAAAAATGTTCGTGTTTATGGTATTCCAGATATCAAGTCACTTAATTATCAGCAATGGCTCTACCGCCGGCATAACGAATTTTTACACGACCGACTCTTAAGTTTGAAGTACAAATTAATACGCATTAAAAAGGATCAACAACGCCGACTCGGTTTTGAAGTTGAAGAACAAATGATGTCGACTGATGGTAAAGTCGTTATTATCAACAAAGACATCCTGCTTGAACGCGAAGAAGACGAAAACTGGCGAGTGGTTGAAGAAAAAATTCACCACTGGCAAAAAATGGACATAGGACAACAATCAAATGGCTAATGAATCTAAAACAAGAACTGTCAGTGACAGCATGGGTGAACTGGAAGTACCGCTAGAAGCACTTTATGGCGCACAAACGCAACGCGCGGTTGATAACTTCCCTATTAGCGGAACCATTCTACCTGCTGCATTTATTCATGCACTTGGTTTAGTCAAACATGCCTGCGCCAGTGCCAATTTTAAACTGGGCTTAATGGAAAAAGAAATTTATCACGCGATTAAACATACCGCAGACGACGTGGCCGATGGCATTTACGATGATCAATTTCCTATCGATGTTTTTCAAACTGGCTCAGGCACCAGCACCAATATGAATGCCAATGAAGTAATCGCCACCGCCGCCACACGCGACTCAGGTTTGGAAATACACCCCAATGATCACGTTAATATGAGCCAAAGTTCCAACGATGTGATTCCAACGACCATTCACGTCAGTGCGACGCTGGAAATTTCGGAACAATTACTGCCCGCACTACGTTACTTATCCGAAACACTGGATGCAAAAGCACAACAGCTTGAGCATATTGTAAAAACAGGTCGCACTCACTTAATGGATGCCATGCCGGTAACAATGGGCCAGGAAATAACCGTATGGGCCGACCAGATCCGCATTTGTATTGAGCGTATTGAAGACTCTCTGGAAAGATTACATGCCCTTCCCCAGGGCGGTACGGCGGTGGGTACCGGTATTAACTGTAACGAAGAATTTGGCGAACGGGTTGCCGAGGTTTTATATTCAGAAACCGGGGTGACCTTTACCTCGATGCCAAACAAGTTTGTGGGTTTGGCAACACAAGACAGCGCTGTTGAAATGAGCGGTCAGTTAAATACCCTGGCAACCGCATTAATGAAAATATCCAATGACTTACGTTGGATGAACTCCGGCCCATTAGCAGGTATTGGTGAAATTGCGCTACCTGCATTGCAACCGGGTAGCTCGATAATGCCCGGTAAGGTCAACCCAGTAATTCCCGAGGCCGTGGCAATGGTTTGCGCCCAGATTATGGGCAACCACACAACGATTACTATTGCCGGCCAGTCGGGCAGCTTCCAGTTAAACGTGATGTTACCGGTTATTGCTTTTAATTTATTGCAGAGCATTCAACTGCTTGCAAACTCAGCACGCGTATTAGCTGACAAAGCCATCGATGGCTTTAGCGTTAATCAGGAAAACATTGAAAATGCTCTGGATAAGAACCCAATATTGGTCACCGCACTTAACCGCGTGATTGGCTACGAAAAAGGCGCCGCAATCGCTAAAAAAGCTTATAAGGAAAAACGCGCTATTTTTGAAGTCGCGCTGGAAGAAACCGATTTAAGCGAGGAGGAATTAGAACGCCTGCTTAATCCCGCTAATTTAACCCAGGGTGGAATTAACGAATAATAGCTCAATCGCCCCTAATAAAAGCATAATGTTATTGCATAACACATAAACAGTGAGTTACAGTTTTAACTCGATAAAAAAACAGGGGACAAGGATATGAGCGCACAACGCATGTTATTTTTAGTAATGGCGATAATTATTGCCGCTGGCATTTATCTTTCGGGCTACCAGTCTGTACATTGGCTACTATATATTCCAGCTGCAGCACTTCTTTTTGCCGCGATTTCTGGAATTTGCCCAGGGCTGATGCTGTTCAAAAAATTAGGTTTTAAATAGCTCGCTGTAATTAAAGCTCGGTAAGCAACGACCGGGCTTACTTCTTTTTGTAATATTACTTTTCTATTATTAATAATGAATTCAATCACTCTAATCAAACCAGACGACTGGCATTTGCATGTACGTGATGGTGACGTTTTAAAAAATATTATTCCACATACTGCCGAACGGTTTTGTCGTGCGATTATCATGCCCAATCTAAACCCACCGGTTACCACAACCGAACAGGCAAAAGCCTATCGTCAACGTATTCTGGCAGCGGTTCCACAAAACCTTAACTTTAATCCTTTAATGGCTTTGTATTTAACAGATAATATGCAAGCCGATGAAATTAGCACCGCTAAGCAGAGTGGTATTGTGCATGCGGTAAAATATTACCCCGCAGGAGCGACAACAAATTCCGATGCTGGTGTAAGCGAATTAAAAAAAACCTATACGGTATTAGAACGAATGCAGGAAGAACAAATTCCGCTACTGCTTCACGGTGAAGTAACCGATTCAAATATCGATATTTTTGATCGTGAAGCCGTTTTTATTGATAGGATTTTAAAACCCTTAGTAGATGATTTTCCAAAACTTAAAATTGTGCTTGAGCATATCACCACCGTTCAGGCAGTTGATTTTGTAAACAGTACCACAGACAATATTGCCGCAACCATTACCCCACAACATTTATTATTTAATCGTAATGATATTTTCGTAGGCGGCATTCGCCCGCATTATTATTGCCTGCCCATTTTAAAACGCGAAAAACATCGAGCCGCTTTAATCAAAGCTGCTACCAGTGGTAATGTAAAATTTTTTCTGGGAACCGACAGTGCACCACATTCACAATCTGCAAAACAAAGCACTTGCGGCTGTGCCGGCATGTACAGTGCGCATGCCGCAATAGAACTATACGCTGAAGCATTTGAACAAAATAATGCATTAGATAAACTGGAAGGCTTTGCGAGTTTGTTTGGCCCTCAATTTTACCAATTACCCGTCAATAATGAAAAAATCACCCTGGTAAAAGAAGCACATAAAATTGAAGAACAATACCCGTTCGGTGGTGAAGCACTTATTCCACTGAAAGCCGGGGAGACTATTCAATGGAAACTGCAATAATTATTAAATCATCGACTTCTCTGCTGTGCCATTAACTTATTAATAAGCCCTAAGGGCAAGGATAGGAATTAATAAGTATATAAAATAACTAACGATACAACATTCACTAGAACAAGCACCCCAACTAGCATCAACTGATGAATTTCTTTTAGTTCCATTTTGATTTCTCCATTTCATGTAACCCCTCTCTTAATACAACTACAACCTATACAACCCCGAATTCCAGACAACTTATTCAACACGGTTTACAGCAATACAGGCACTTCGACCTGTTCTTACCAATATCATCAACTACTGCAGAATAACCTTACCTTAAAGCACTCTGAGGCAAAAAAATGTGAAATATGCACGTTATTAACGGTAAATTCCCACAGTAAATAAGCCATTCCATCGGCATGATACGGTCACCCAATCGATACCAGACAAGACTATTTTCACGTATAGCGAGAATAGTGTAAAAGAATCAGGACCTTAACATGCTCAGTATTTCCATCATCGGAGAACACGCCTTAACCATAAAATCAATTTCTCGACTGTTGAAAGAGGAACCACTATTTAAACCGCAAGCCGTACTGACTCAACCATATTCAACCATAAGGTCGCCAACAGACGTTATGGTTTATTGTGCAAAGGGATACTCAAATTCGCTATTTAAACAGGTTAGAAAATTACACAGGGATTTACCATTGGTAAAAAAAGTGCTTGTTATATCAATGGCACACAAGCATTTTATTAAGAAACTACTCAGTGCAGGGGTTGACGCAATTATCAGTTATAAATCGTCCCCCGTCGAACTTATTCAAGCAGTGAAAAATGCATCGTTCAGTCAACAATACCTCAGTGCTGATTTAAGTCGGATGATAGTTAAATCGAAGTCCCCTTCCTGTTTTAATTCATTATCCCAACGGGAACTGGAAATTACCTATCTGCTCGCAAATGGGATGAATGTAAAAACGGTTTCATCTGAACTCGATATTAGTCCTAAAACGGTCAACACCTATCGCTATCGAATTTTTAGTAAACTGGATATTGAACGAAATATTGATTTATTTCATCTGGTCAGCGAAAAAGCAGCCTATATGTTAAATAGATAAAAAAGCCAGGCTATCAAGCCTGGCTTTTTTTAAAACTAAATATTGAAAAGACTATATAGGCAGCAATCTAATAATGAGCCGGCAGGCGTTCATTAATGGTTATACGCTTCTGCTCGATACTGATGTAGCCACCAATACTTAAATCCTTAAGAATTTTTGCCACCATTTCACGTGACGCACCAACGCGATTGGCAATATCCTGCTGGGTTAATTTCATGTCGATAACAAGCTCATCACCATTTTCAGTAGCGAGTGACAACAAGGTTTTAGCGACACGACCATAAACATCTAAAAGCGCCAGGCTGCGAACATTGTCGGTTAATGATCTTACCCGATGAGTTAAACCACGAATTAAATTAAAGGCAAGTCCAGGGTGAGCTGATAATACTTTTTTAAAATCAGATTTACTGATAACCAGAAAAGTTGACTTTTCTGCCGTCACAACCGAAGCGGAACGTTTATCATCATCGACTAATGCAAGTTCACCAAAGTAATCACCTTCACTCTGGGAGTTTAAAATAACTTCCTTACCATTTTCATCACTCAGGTAAATTGTGACACGTCCTTTCACAATAATATAAAGGCTATCGGAGCTATCGCCTTCGTTAATAATAACACTGCTCTTCGGGAAATTACGTGTAACCGCACACGACCTGATTGCTTCGAGCTCATCATCCGAGAGATTATCGAAGATAGGGACATTTTTAAGCATCTCGACCATTTTGGCCTCGCTGATATTTTGTTGGGGTCTTGTTTTTAAAGCTTCCATAATTTATCTTTATTATATGATATGTTTGATTGGTATACTGACTAACAATAATAAGTACAATTCATACTGAAACAGTATAATCTATAAAAACACTAGATCTAAAACTATGCCTACCATACCAAAATTGCCACTTTATAAAAGCCTAATTCTAGGCTTTTTGATCGTTTTTGTGGGCATTAGTACTCAATTACTGTCTTCATCCTCTTCAATTGAAACTAAATTTGGACTGGATACACTTTTTCAATTGCGTGGTGTCAGACCGCCACCAACAGAAACTGCCATTGTCGCCATCGATAAAATTGCTTCATCGTATTATGGCTTTGACAATGAACCACTCGCCTGGAGCCGGGATTATCACGCAAAAATAATAACGGCACTTAACCAGGCCGGCGCCAGTACGATTGTATTTGATATTTTCTTTAAACACCCTCGCAATAAAAAAAATGATGCACTTATGACTAGTGCCTTAAAAAATGCCGGGAATGTTATTCTTTTTGCTAAACTCAGCCGCCAGCTACTAGATACCCGTGGGCAAACACCGCAAACACTCAATGAAGATAATATATTCAGTATCGAAACCATTCAGCAACCAACACCGCTATTTACTAAATCAGCACTATCCGTTGCGCCATTTACTCTGCCAAAATTTCCAGCAAAAGTAACACGGTTCTGGACCTTCCGCACAACATCAGGCGATATACCCACACTGCCACTTGTCGCTTTACAGTATCATTTAAGGTCTGCTCTCGCACCCTATCTGCAAACAATCACCTCAAATGATAGTACCCAGGCAAGCAACTCGCTTGTACAACAAATAAAACAACTAAGAGAAAACCTCCGTGATAACAAAGCTCCCTTTAAGCAGTTCATAAAAAGTATAAACCAACAAAATAACACATCATTAAAAAATCTACTAAAAGCCTATATTAATACACCTCAACCCTACTTGAATTTTTATGGCCCACCACGCAGTGTCCCGACCATTACCTATGATCAAGTATTAGAAAATCGCTTACCTAAAAACTTTAGTTTTAAAAATAAGGTTGTCTTTGTCGGCTTTTCAGAAAAACTCGAACCAGAACAAAAAGATAATTTCAACACCGTCTTCTCGCAACAAAATGGTCTAGACTTAAGCGGAATCGAAATAGCGGCCACTGCTTTTTCTAACCTGTTGCATAACAGCACCATTAAACCGGTATCAAATCAAACCGCTCTGCTTATTATTATAATTTTCGGCTTTGTGATTGCACTGGCATCTCGCATGTTTAGAGAATTTACCGCTCTTATTTTATGGCTTGGCATATCAGCAGCGTACTTATATATAGTTACCTATCAATTTAACCAGAATTATTTATGGCTACCCTTATTGGTTCCTTTACTGGTGCAAGCACCGCTTGCACTGATATTTGGTATTAGCTGGTATGCACTGGACAGCTATCGTTCCCGAAAAAAAATGCGGCGTGCTTTTAGCTACTATGTACCCGAAACAATGGTCGACTTATTAACCGAGCAAAAGCAACCTATCCAACATTCGCAGGAACTAAAGTATGGCATTTGTATGGCAACCGATGCGGAGCAGTACACTCAGCTATCAGAAAGACTAAATCCTGAAGACCTTGCTAAACTCATGAATCAATATTATGAAACTTTATTCTCATCCGTGCGAAATACTCAGGGAACCGTTTCAGATATTATTGGCGATGCAATGTTAGCCTTATGGCTACCACAAAACACTAATTCAAAACGGGAAAACGTTTCTGTAGAAAACAACCATATCAACCTACGAATCACATCCTGTATAGCCGCACTTGAAATAATAAAATCGCACAATAAAAAATACCTAATCAATAATCAGACCATTATTTTACCCACAAGAATTGGCTTACATGCAGGAGAAATCATGGTTGGCAATATTGGCGCCGTTGATCACTACGAATATCGTGCCGTTGGCGATGTAATCAATACAACAACACGTATTGAAAACCTAAATAAACACTTTAGTACTTACTTACTTGCTTCTGAAGAAGTGTTAACCAATACTACTCTATTCCATATACGCAATATTGGTAGTTTTATTCTCTCAGGTAAACAAAACCCGATAACCCTTTATGAAATTCTAAAACTCAAAGAGACTATATCGCATAAAGACAAACTAGAAGCCGATGCTTTTCATCAGGCTTTATCCTTTTTCAAGCAAGGCTTGTTTAAAGAAGCAGAAAAGGCCTTGCTTGCCATATGTAAGGCATTACCTACAGACGGTGTTGCACGATTTTATTTACAACAGTGCCAACAACAACGTACAATACCCCCCAGCGAAGACTGGGATGGCACGATAAAATTTACAAAGAAGTAAAATAATAATAGTTTTGCATTTCTATCCTTAATTGACTAACACCAACAAGTGATACGGATATCTTAGTTAAAGACAATGGAAGCGACTGTGTCTTATTACCGCATAGCCTATCAGGAATAATAATAATGCGAAGAATAAGCACATTGAAATATTTTTTAGTTATCAGTTTTCTCTTAACAGCTTTTACACCAAACCCTGCGTATGCTTACAATTGCGACAACTGGGTTGCAAAACTACAATCTGCTCAGGGCAGTGTGCAAATACGAAAAACCAATAAGCAATGGTTGCAGGTTAATCGTAATGACAGCTTTTGCAAAGGCGACGTTCTACGTGTGCAGGAAAACAGCCGTGCTGCCTTACTGCTTAGAAACGACACCCTGCTTCGCTTAAACCAGAATACCACCATTACCTTTACCAACCTTTCACCCGATAAACCATCGGTTGTTTCAGTAACAACGGGCTTCGCCCACTTTATTAGCCGAGTCAAAGCCGCCTTTGAAGTCATCACCCCATTCATTAACGCGGCAATTGAAGGTACCGAATTTGTGGTTGCGGTAGAAAAAGGCAAGGCCGAAGTTACTGTATTTGAGGGCACGGTGCGCGTTTATAACCAACATGGTGAAGTTAGATTAACAGCAAATCAAACAGCACAAGCTAAAAAAGGCCAGGCACCTGTTTTAACCTTAAAAGCTAAACCACGCGATGCTGTTAACTGGTCGTTATATTATCCCGCCATTTTAGATAACAAAACCACGCCACTTTTAGCGCAAGCAGCAAAGGCCTTAAACGTTGGTAAAGTCGAAAAAGCCAAACGCTTATTACAAAAATCACTTGATAATACACCTAAGAATTCATCTAGAAATAGCTCAGCCCTGGCCATGCAAGCGATGATTAGCATCGTACAAAATAATAAAGCACAGGGATTAAAACTGGCACAGCAAGCCGTTGCTGCCAACAGTAATAATTCAACCACTAAGCTCGCACTTAGCTATGCACAGCAAGCATATTTTAAAATTGACCAGGCACTACATACCTTACAATTAGCTACGGCTAACGAAAGCGATAATGCACTTATCTGGTCTCGCTTAGCCGAAGTTTATTTAATGCACGGCGAACTCGATAAGGCTTTAAATGCAGCGAAAAAAGCCAATGAACTAAACCCTGAATTAGGCCGCACTCATACAGTGCTTGGCTTTGCTTATCTTACTCAAAATGAGATTAAACAAGCCACCGATAGCTTCAACAAGGCTATCGAGAAAGATCAGGCCAACCCATTCGCAAGACTGGGTCTGGGTTTAGCCTCCATTCGACATGGTGACTTAAACAATGGCCGCCGTGAAATTGAATATGCAGCAACACTCGACCCTAATAATGCGCTTATTCGTAGCTACCTAGGCAAAGCTTATTACGAAGAAAAACGCAATAAACTTGCAGCCACTCAATTTAAAATGGCGAAAGCTCTGGACCCGAATGACCCAACGGCTTATTTTTATGATGCCATCAGATTACAAAGTGAAAATATGCCCAGCGAAGCACTGCTGGCATTAGAGCAAGCAATAAAACGCAATAACAATAAAGCCGTTTATCGCTCCAGCCAATTGCTCGATCAGGACGCGGCTGTACAGGCATTAAGTCAGGCTCGCTTCTATAACAAGCTGGGGTTACAACAACGTGCTTTGTCTTCGGCACAGGCTTCACTTGCGAAAAATCCAGCCAACCATGCCGCGCACCGTTTTATGGCCGATGCCTACGCAGGCCAGTCTCGCTCCGAAGTCGGTCGGGTAAGTGAAGCACTGGTTGCACAATTACTGCAACCGATTAATGCTTTACCCGTTCAAGCCAAATTAACTGAAAATAATTTATCAACCATTAACCAAAGTGGTATCAGCAACTTATCTTATAATGAATATAGCCCTTTGTTTTTACAAAACGGGGCTTACGTTTACAGTAGTGGTTATGCCGGAACAGATAATACCAAAAGCTCGGACATTACCCTAGCAGCAGTGCAGGATAAATTTGCCTTTAGCCTAAGTGGTTATCGCTACTTAACCAATGGTTTCCGCGACAATGCCGACACTGACGAAACGGTTTACAACGCCTTTGCCCAAGCAGCCATCACACCAACATTTTCAGTTCAGGCGGAAGCAAAAAAATGGCAAAGAAGCATCGGCGATATTGATATGTTATTTGACCCAACTAATTTCTCGACCACCGACCGCCGTTATGTAAACCAAAATATACAACGGATTGGCATTCATCAAAAACCAGGCGTTAACTCAGATATTATTGTTTCGTTATCTAAAAGTAAGCGACGAACAAATATTCAAATATTAGGTTCATCACAAGCTATTGATGAAAAACTCAATACAGAATTAACTCAATCAGAATTTCAATATTTACACACTGGAGCTAATTCAAATATACAAGTTGGCTTTGCCAAACATGATATAGGTGTTTCTCAAGTACAGGTTATTGACTGGTCGCAAACATTTGGCGTCGTTTGTCCCGTGTTTTTAGCTCCGTCCTCCTGCGGTTCGACACTCAATTACACAACTGAACAGGATATCTTCTATATTTATACTCAATTTAAATTTCCAGGCTCTCTTTCTGCGAACCTAAGTGGCAGTTACGACACTCTGGATACTCGTGGATTACATATTTCAAAATTTAATCCAAAGGTTGGGCTTAAGTGGTCAGCAACACCTAACACAAGTTTTAATTTCGCCTACTTTGAAACGGTCAAACGACCTTTATTTATTCAACAAACAATTGAACCCACCCAGGTCAGTGGTTTTAACCAGTTTTATGACGAGAGAAATGGCACCACCGCCAGTAATTATGCTATTGGCTTTAATGCTGATAGCGATAAACTATCTTATGGTTTATCAGCTCAGCGACGTGACTTGAGAATCCCGCAATTTTCATCTAATGCCTTTACGAAAACTCAACCACGACGTGAAAACATTTATCGTGGTTATATTAACTGGCTGGCATCGACTAACTGGAGTTTTAGCTTTAGCCCGGAAAAAGAAGTCTATAACAATCAGGCCGCCGGCCCGACTCGGCTCAGCACCATCCATATACCAATCAGTGCACGCTATCATATAGCGAAGGGTATCTCGGCCAGCTATAAACTGAATTATGTTCGACAAAAAGTAACCCTAGCAGACTCCAGTTTCAGCCAGAGCCGTGAAGACTTTATCACTTTTGATTTAGGCCTGCGGCTAAACCTGGACAAGCGGCTAGGCTATATTGGTCTTGAAGTCAGCAATCTCTTTAAGCAAAATTTTATCTACCAGGACTTAAACTTCTTAAGAGCTGAGCCTGTTTACGCAAGGTACTTACCACTACAGACTATATTGCTTAAAGCTAGTCTTAACTTTTAAATTATAAAAGATAACACAATAAAACAAACAGGAGGAACACCAACATGGTGGAAAAAAATAGCGGTAACCTGATCTCAGGTATTCTTATTATTATTAGCTTTCTTTTAGGTATGTATGCCGATAAATTTATGAATAAAACAGAATACCAACCACCGGCAGAATCACACGCGGCAAAACCGATTGGTACAGATATTCAAAAGGCCTTATCCCATAACGGCCAGACACCGAGCGTAGTCTTTTCAGTATCACGCAATGGTACCGTGCAGGCCTTTGTACCAGAAGGCTCAAAAGTGATTAAGCCAAAATTCCCACTGCATGCGGGTAATTTACTTAGTATTGAGACCATTACCATGTATACCACCAGTAACCCCAAGTTTTGTTGGGTGAGTGGCAATGGTGATGAACAATGCGTAGTCTGGTAATTTAAATTATCAAGGTGATATAGAAAAAACCACTACTGCAACCATCCAGTAGTGGTTCTTTTATTGAATTAACGCCCTCCGCTATGTGCCTGATTTTTTGACAGCACCCCCTTGTGACGACTAGTATTACAAATAGCCTTGTTATCACCTAACAGCAGCAGTAAATATAAAGTAATTATGCTTTTCAATGGGTCGTTACTATTGCATTCAAGATGAAACTACAAAACATACTTCACCCCAGAGAAATTGAAAGCCATTTTTTTCGTTTCTTTTTTGTAACAAATTACACCTATTTTCTGGGTCTATTAATTCATTCATCCTTTATCTATTTATTTAGTTATCTAGGTAATGGATTTATGATGAAATATAATATTATTAGCACACTTATTTTCCAGATTGCATTTATCTTAAACCGCAAAAAATGGCATCAGCTGGCCTTCTTATTAATACTTATCGAAATACCTGTCCATGCTAGCCTGGCGACACATTTTGTTGGTTGGGACAGCGGTTTTTATGTTTACTTGATGGCCTTAATTCCATTAGTATTTTTTTACCCTGATTGGTCGCACCTATTTAAAATAAGTATCACTGTTCTAGTCACATTTTTTTCACTCAGCCTAAAATACTACTCAGTAGAAAATCCACCCACAATGCCTGTACCGGACAGCATTTTAAATAACCTTTTTTATATGAACAATTTTTATTTTTATGTGGTGTTAGCATTTTTATCGTTCTATTATGCGCTTGCCGCTAACCGTGCCCAGGAAGAGTTACAGGTTTCTTATGAGAAAATCAATAAACTGGCGCGCACCGATCCACTAACAAACTTACCAAACCGGCGTGATACACTTGAGCGTATTGAACTCGAAGCACTACACTGCGAACGAACTAAAACCAAACTCGCCATTATATTGGCCGATGTTGATAATTTTAAAAAATTTAATGATCTCTATGGACATGACTGTGGTGACTTTGTTCTTGTTGCCGTCGCCGACTCGATACAAAGCATGTTACGCCGCGACGATCATGTTGGTCGCTGGGGAGGAGAAGAGTTTATTATTGTTTTACCCAACACGACACTCGAAAAGGCAACACAAGTAGTAGAAATGATAAGGCTAAGTTTAAACACCAACAGCTTTAACTACAAAAATGAAAAACACCATATTTCACTAACATTTGGTATTAGCATGTGCGGGCACAGTATCAATATAAACGAAGCCATTAAAGAAGCCGATGCCGCAATGTTGAAAGGGAAAAAGCAAGGGAAAAATCAGATTGTTTTTGCTGAAGATTTAAACTCAGTTTAGATGCCCAGTTCCAATTCTAATAAATTATCAGGCAGCATGGTATTTTTCATAACGTACTTTGACTTTAATATCATGAATCATCGAAGGAATTAAGTGTTTCAAACTTTCGGGGGGGCAGTTTATAACGACAACTACTTCGTTAGCATCAGGTCGGGGGATAATCATATCGACACCTTCAATTTCTAACCACCTTCCAGCAACTTCCATTGCATGAGATAACTTTGTCATTGGATAACCCTTTATGAATTTTTAAATATTTTAGACAATTTTCAGAAAATTTCATGTGATCTGTGCACATTTACAGTGTGCATTAATCACAGTTTTAAAGATTAAATACTCAAGTTAAATAATGACTTAGAAGCAAAGGCATAAGTAAAAGAAAACAATACCCGCCAATACCGCAGTAAAAAACTAAGGCATACCCTTTTTGCTCAAAATATATTAGAATAGTCTAATTAATGCACTTTAATTATTTTATATGACTAGAAAGAGGACTCTCAATGGACGTATTAGAACGTATTGGTAAAATTGTAAACGACAACCCGGTTGTTGTTTTTATGAAGGGCACGCCTCAACTTCCCCAATGTGGCTTTTCTAGCCGAACTGCCGAGGCACTGATGGCTTGCGGTAAAGAATTTGCTCATGTCAATGTATTGGCCGATCCAGACATTTTCCAAAATCTGCCTCAATATGCCGACTGGCCAACTTTTCCACAGGTCTATATTAAAGGTGAACTAATCGGTGGCTGTGACATTACATTAGAAATGTTCCAGAAAGGTGATTTGAAAAAAATGATTGATGAGGCTGTTGCTTAAACTTTTATTCTTTGAAATTAAAAAAGCCCAATCTGAAAAGTTCAAGTTGGGCTTTTTTAACAATAGTATTCTTCACAAAAATTAATTCTATTCTTTTTCAGGCACTTCAGGCTTAAAAACGCTATCCCAAGTATTCACTATTGTACAAAACAACTCAGCAGTTTTTTCAGTATCATATATAGCCGAATGCGCTTCGTTATTATTCCAGTCTATCCCTGCCGCTTTACCCGCTTTTGCTAGAACCGTTTGACCGTAAGCCAAGCCCCCCAGGGTAGCTGTATCAAACGTACTGAATTGATGAAATGGATTCTTCTTTATTTTACAACGTTCAGATGCCGCTTTTATAAAGCCTAAATCAAAGAAAGGATTATGCCCGACTAAAATCGCACGGGTACATTTTGTGGTTTTTATTAGTTGGCGAATGGGCTCAAAAATATGCTCTAACGCTTCCTTTTCTGGCATCGCCATGCGAAACGGATTATAGGGGTCGATGCCGGTAAACTGCAGAGCCTCTTCTTCCATGGCAGCCCCGGGAAAAGGTTCAACATGGCATGACACCGTTTTGCCCATACCAACCGAGCCATCTGCTTTCATTAATATAGGCACAGCCGCCACTTCCAGCAAAGCATGTTTATTGGCATTAAAACCACCGGTTTCAACATCGACCACCACGGGCAAAAAACCACGAAAGCGTGTGTGAATAGT
>CAZDEC010000070.1:0-15255 GCA_964504295.1 uncultured Thioalkalispiraceae bacterium | reverse complement strand
TCAGCCTCACCCATCCCATATCCTACTTGTATGCTCGTTTCAAAAGTTAACGAGACAGCAGTGTTGATTTATATACTTTTATTGTGCAAGATTGCCGCGCTATCACTCGCAATGACTCACTTTTGTCGTTGCGAGCGACAGCGAAACAATCTATTTTCTTATACAAACCTAAGGTTAATATTAGTTTATACAAGTTACTCTGAATTTGGGAGAAATTAAAAAATTTGTTCGGTGATATCGCTGGCATCATCGGCATTACCCGACAGAGGACGCCCCGCTGAGGATTCATTTGGAACCTGGTCTTCGAGAAAATATTCGAACATGGTATCAGTGCTTTCCGGCGTGGCAGGCAGGCCGGTCGCCTTATCAATTCGGACCGAGACAATACCATCTGGTTGTTCTAGAGCAGTTTCCGGCATACCTTTAAGTGCCTGTTTCATATAGGCCGTCCACATGGGCAGCGCCGCAATTGCGCCGGTTTCGCGGCTACCTAGAGGTCGCGGGTTATCAAAACCAACCCAGGTAATGGTAACAACATTTTTATTGAAACCAGAAAACCATGCATCACGCTGATCATTGGTTGTACCTGTTTTACCCGCCAAATCTTTTCGCCGTAAAACCAGAGCACGCCGCCCGGTACCATAGCGAATAACATCGCGCATCATGGTATCGATTAAAAAAGTGGTTTGCGGGCTTAAAACTCGTGGTGCAACTTTAAGAGGCTGTGGGCCGGTTTGTTTAAGCATCACCATTTCAACTTGTGGCACGGTTAAATCCATATTGTTTATTTCTGTGTTGCTTTCAGGCTTTATTTTAGCTTCAGGATTAATTGGCAAATCTTTAGTTTGGATCTGCGCGTCATTATGGCTAACCTGTTCTACTTTTGTTTGCTCGGTATCAGTTGCATCTGCCTTTTGCTCGGTTACAAGACTGTTAGATTTATCAACCACTTCTAAATTAGCATGTTGTTCCGCAAGCCTGGCCTCTTCCAGCTCTTTTTCTAGTTTAAGCTTTGCTTCCATTTCTTCCACACACTTCACGCAAACTTCCGGACGCTGTTCAATACTAAAAACTTTTTTACTGGAATCAAGGATATATTCTATAAAATAAGGCTGCACTTTAAAACCGCCATTGGCGAAGACGGTAAACCCCGTTGCCAGTTCAAGCGGCGTAATCGAGCCGCTACCTAAAGCCAATGAAAGATCGCGTGGCAAACTTGAACGTTTAAAACCAAACCGGGTTGCGTAACGAACCGCATAACCAATACCAATATCGCGCAATAATCGAATGGAAACAAGGTTGCGGGATTTTATTAAAGCGGTTCGTAAGCGTGTTTCGCCATACCATTTGCCGGTGTAATTTTCTGGCCGCCAGGTATCTTCCAGACCCGGCGCATCAAAAACTACGGGGGCATCATTAATAATACTTGATGCGGTAAAACCTTTGTCGAGTGCGGCACTATATATAAAGGGTTTAAAGCTGGAGCCTGGTTGACGTTTAGCCTGTATAACACGATTAAATTTACTCTGGTAAAAATCAAAACCGCCCACCAAAGATTGAACCGCCCCGTCATTAGGTTTAAGTGAAACTAATGCACCGGTTACAATCGGCACCTGTGCCAGGTAGGAACAACCTCGTTTTGCCGGCACGACATAGATAACATCGCCGGTAGCTATAATTTGGCCTGCCGTATCAAGCTTTGGGCCCCTGTTAAATTCATCAATATAACGTCGCGCCCATTCAAGTTGCGGCCAATCCATAAAAACAACATTACCATCGGCGGTATAGGCGTAAGCAGATTTTTCTTCAAGCTGAAAAACAATCGCCGGGATCAAATCACCCTGTACAGGCTGCTCAGCTAAAATACTGTCCCAGTATTCTTCGTCGCTTTCATATTCAAAATTAAATAACTCAACATGGCCGATAATGCCACGGTAACCATGACGTCGATCATAGCCGTGTAGAGCGAGTCGTAATGCTTTATTGGCTGCAACCTGTAATTTTGACTCAATGGTTGTATAAACCTGATAACCCGCCGTATATGCTTTGTTACCGTATCGTTTAAGCATCTGTCTGCGAACCATTTCGGCTATATATGGTGCTTCTACCTCAAGGTTTTGGCCATGAACGGTGGCGTTGTCAATTACAGCATAAGCATCATCATATTCAAACTGAGTAATAAAATTTAAATCCAGCATCCTACCTAATACATAGTTACGCCGTAACAATGCACGCGATGGATTAACGATGGGGTTATAACGTGACGGCGCTTTTGGTAAGCCAACAATCATGGCCATTTCAGATAAATTTAATTCATCAATGTTTTTGCCGTAATAAACCTGAGCCGCGGCCGCAACACCATAAGCTCGTTTGCCAAAATATATTTTATTCAGATAAAGCTCTAATATCTCCTGCTTGGTTAACTCATCTTCAATTTTAAGAGCCAGAAATATTTCATTAAATTTTCGTAAAAAAGTTTTCTCACGCGACAGGAAAAAGTTTCGCGCGACCTGCATGGTAATCGTGCTGCCGCCCTGCGCACGCTCACCTGTTTTCACCAGATGAATAGCCGCACGTAAGATACCTTTGTAGTCAACACCGGGGTGTTCGAAAAATCGATCGTCTTCTGCTGCAATTAAGGCTTTAATCAGCGTATCGGGAAATTCTTCATAACGCAGTGGGGTTCGCTTCATTTCACCAAATTCGGCTAACAATAAACCGTCTTTGGTATAAACGCGTAATGGCACCTTCAGCTGCACGTCCCGCAAGGTGTCGATATCGGGTAATTTGGGAGTTATATAGGTATAAGCGGCAATAAAACCGACGCCGCCGAGTAAAATCAGGCTAAAAATACTCGTTAGGCCGTAGATTATTGTTTTTTTTATGACTGGATTCACACTAACGGAAAAATATTTTCACAAGTTAATCAAATTAGCATAGAAGTATGCACTAATCCTCAAGTATATCGCTTTGATGCAGATAACACTACGAAGGATTTGTAATTAACTATTAATTGACCTATAGTTGACTCAGAGAGTTAATGTAGTTATACATATAGTGACCGTAACTACCGAATTAACAACAAATTATACTGACAAAAAATACAAAAATATGGGCTTTAGCGACTTATTTAAACCAAAATCACCTCCCGTTATCGGGCTAGACATCAGTTCAACGGCTGTTAAATTGCTTGAACTGGGGCGCAGTGGTGACAAGATACGGGTAGAAAGCTACGCGGTTGAGCCCCTGCCTGCTAATTCGGTTATTGAAAAAAATATATCTGACGTTGATGCCGTTGGCGAAGCCATTAAGCGCGCCATTAAACGTTCGGGAACACGCACCAAACATGCTGCGGCTGCGGTTGCCGGCTCAGCGGTTATCACTAAAACAATCTCCATGCCATCGAATCTCTCAGACGATGAAATGGAACAGGATATTCAAAACGAAGCCGACCAATATATTCCCTACCCACTCGAAGAAGTTAATCTGGATTTCGAGGTATTAGGCCAATCAGAAAATGATCCTGACCGTGTTGAGGTCTTGCTCGCCGCTTCACGAAGCGAAAACGTTGATATTCGAGTCGCCGCCATTGAAGAAGCTGGCTTAAAAGCACGCATTATGGACGTTGAAGCCTACGCAATGGAAAATGTCTTCCAGATGCTCGCACCCACCATGCCCGACCAGGGTATTGATCAAACCATCGCTATTGTTGATGTTGGTGCGACAATGACCACATTAAATGTACTGCACGATCTAAAAACCATTTATACCCGCGAGCAGGTCTTTGGCGGTAAGCAGTTAACAGAAGAAATTCAACGACGTTATGGCTTATCTTATGAAGAAGCCGGAATGGCCAAACGCCAGGGTGGACTGCCGGATAATTACATCCCCGAAGTATTAGAACCCTTTAAAGAAGCGATGACGCAACAAGTCAGCCGCTCGTTGCAATTTTTCTTTTCCTCAAGTCAATACGGCAATGTCGATCACATTATTTTAGCCGGGGGCAGTGCAATGTTACCCGGCATTGATGAAATGATAGCGAACAAACTGGGGGTACATACTTCAGTGGCTAACCCGTTTACAAATATGACGATTGCATCCAAGGTTAAGGCCCAAAGCCTGAGTAATGATGCTTCATCTTTAGTCATCGCTTGTGGCCTGGCTATGAGGACGTTTGATTAGATGGCACGTATTAACCTCTTACCCTGGCGCGAAGAACGGCGCAAAGAACAACAGCAGCAATTTGTTACCATGCTGGGTCTATCCGTTGTGCTTATGGTTTTAATCATTGTTGCTATCCACTTACAATATGCACGAACATTGAGTGTACAGAATTCCCGAAACAGCTATTTACAAACACAAATTACTAAAGTTGAACAACAAATAGCAGAGATAACCCGTCTTGAAAAAGATAAACAACGTTTGTTAGATCGGATTGAAAAAATTCAGGTATTACAACGTAACCGTCCTGAAGTTGTTCACCTGTTTGATGAGCTTGTTCGAGTGTTACCAGAAGGCGTATACTTAACCAGTTTTGTTCAAAATGGAAAGTCACTCTCTCTGCAGGGTAAAGCACAGTCAAATGCGCGTGTATCTGCGCTTATGCGAGCAGTTGATAGGTCTGAATGGCTAACCAAGCCCGTGCTTGATATCATACAAAATGACAACAACAAAGATAGTCGAGATCGTAGTTTTAAACTCCGCGCACGCCAATTTTCTAAAATTGCAAATGAGAAAAAGGCGACTAAACGATGAAAGATATCAATTTAGATTTTAACGATCTTGATATTAACAATATTGGTGCCTGGCCAACCCCGGTTAAAGCTATCATCATCGTATTAATTTGTACTGCGGCTCTGGCCGCCGGTTATTTTCTGGATGTAAAAAATCAGCAGGACAACCTCGATAGAGCTGAAAAAAAGGAAATTACGCTAAAAAAAGATTTTGAAAAGAAACAGGCAAAAGCCACCAATCTGGAAGCTTATCGCCAGCAAATGAAAGAAATGGAAGAATCTTTCGGTGCCATGCTACGGCAACTTCCAAGTAAAACAGAAGTAGAACATTTACTGGTTGATATCTCACAAACCGGGCTCGCCAGTGGTATTGAATTTACTCTGTTCAAACCTGAAAAAGAAAAATTCACCGAATTTTATGCAGAACTACCCATTAAAATTACGATGACGGGAAGTTTTCATCAATTTGGCAGTTTCGTCAGTGGGGTTGCTGCACTACCTCGGATTGTAACCTTACACAACATAAAAATTACCGGTGGAAAACCCGGGAAAAAAGCGTCCAATTCTAATCTGACAATGAGTCTTGTAGCTAAAACATATCGCTATTTAGATGACACAGAAGTTACGCAACAGCGTCGAAAAGACAAGAAAAAACGTAGAGGTCGTCGATAATTCGGCTTAGTTATTATGATTGTTATAAATAAACCAACTACAAATATTTCTTCTGCTGCATTGATTCCCAAACAAGGGCGTAAACTGCTGAAAGTACTACTATTACCTATACTCGCCAGCAGCTTATTAACAGCTTGCAGTGGTTCACAGCACGATGATCTGGAAGCTTATGTTAACAACATCAAATCCAGACAAAAAAGCAAAATACCTGACTTACCTCAGGTCAAAACCTATGCACCGTTTAGCTATGCCGCTTTTGATGTACGCGATCCCTTTTTACCATTGCTCGATGAAGAAGCTATTCCGGGTTTAGTGGCAAAAGAATCAAACAGCTTGCGACCTAATACAGACCGCAAGCCCGATCCGCTGGAAAGCTTCCCGTTAGACACGCTGGAGTTTGTCGGACACCTTGAAAAACGCAATACTCGTTGGGGGCTGGTATCAGCACCCGATAAATCTATTTATAAAGTTCAAATAGGCAACTATATGGGCAAAAACTTTGGTGAAATCATCAAAATTACTGAAACTAAAATTTTATTACGTGAAATCATTCCAGACGGTGCGGATGGCTGGTTAGACCGTGAGGCTTCATTGGCTTTATCAGAATAAGCCTCGAACAGGAGATTAATGATGTGCAACACTACTTACTCGCTTAACACATCGGTGCGACAAAAAATGTTTAAAGTACTTATATCAACCATGCTGCTACTGGGTATCTCTCAGGCAAATGCAAATACACTAAGCAATGTTACGTTTAATCCACTACCTGGCGAACGCGTAGAAATTCAGCTCAGCATGACCGATGAAGCATCGCTACCCAATGCTTTCACTATCGATCAACCCGCCCGTATCGCGCTTGATTTCCCGAATACGAACGTTGGCCTGAGCAAGAAAAAACACCCTATTAATATCGGCATCGCACGCTCTCTTACCGCTGTCGAAGCGGGTGGGCGTACGCGGGTAGTTATCAACCTGTCCAAACTTGCAGAATACAATACCACCGTTGATGGGAAAAACATTTTTATCACCATTGGTGGTGCGGGTGACAAAAATAGTGGAACATTTAATAAACCCATCTTAAGCACGCGCGGTACAATCGAAAATGTCAGTAATATTGATTTCAGGCGCGGAGAAAAAGGTCAGGGGCGAATCCTTATTAAGCTAAATGATCCCAATACACCTGTTGATATTGTAAAACGCGGTACGAAAGTTCTGGTCACCATAAAAAATAGCAAACTGACGTCAAACCTTGAACGCCGCCTGGATGTGATTGATTTTGCGACACCCGTACAAACCGTTGACGCCTTTAACCAGGGCAGTGATAGTAAAATCATCATCACCTCGGCCGGTAAATACGAGCATCTGGCTTATCAAACTAACAATTTGCTTACCATTGATATTAAGCCAGAAATAAAACTCACCGAGGAACAAGCATTAAAAAATCGCAAAAAGAATATCTTCACAGGCGAACGCTTATCCTTAAATTTCCAGAACATTGAAGTTCGTGCAGTTTTACAATTAATTGCAGATTTCACCGGCATTAACATGGTAACAAGTGACACCGTTTCTGGTGAGCTTACCTTACGCCTTAAAAATGTTCCCTGGGATCAGGCACTCGACCTTATTCTTAAAACCAAAGGCCTCGGCAAACGCCAAAATGGAAATGTGATGCTGATTGCACCGGCTGAAGAAATTGCCTCACGCGAAAAAGTTGAATTAGAAGCACGTAAGAGTATCCAGGAATTAGAACCCCTTATCTCCCTGACTATTCAGATTAATTATGCAGACGCGGCTGATTTTGTTTCGATGCTCTACGGCTATAGCGCCCGTGGTAATTCACGAATTGGCTCACGCGGAACGTCAGCTGTTTCTGGTGGTGGTGGAGCGGGAGCGAGCGGCGGAGGCCGTGGTGGTGGTAGCAGATCAAGTTACTTTACCAAGCGTGGCCGAGTCACTCTTGACGTTCGAACTAACAAACTGATTGTTACTGACATTCAAGAAAACGTTGACCGTATTGTTGCCTTGATTAAAGAACTTGATATACCCGTTCGTCAGGTACTGATTGAATCCCGCATCGTTATTGCGGGAACCAACTTTAGCAAAGAACTGGGTGTTCGGTTTGGCTTTAACCGAAGCACTACCGGCAATACCGGCGCTCCCAATCAGGTTGGTATCGGCCTTTCAAACAATATAACCAATGCCGATTCGGTCAGACAGGGTATTCAACCATCTGCAGCTAGTCGCTTAAACGTAAACCTTCCTTCAGCGGCACAATTTGGTACGGTTGCCCTTGCACTGGCACGACTTCCTTTCGGTACTCTGCTTGACTTAGAGTTATCCGCAGCTCAGGCTGAAGGCCGTTCAGAAACTGTATCAGCTCCACGCTTAATTACCGCAAACCAACAACAAGCCTATATTGAACAGGGTTTTGACGTACCTTTCACAACAACAACAGTTACCAATGGTCAGGCTATTACCACAACAACCTTCAAAAAAGCCGTCTTGAAGCTTGATGTGACCCCACAAATAACACCAGATGATAACGTCATAATGGATTTGCTGGTAACTAAAGATCAACCTGATTTATCACAAGTTAATGGCCCGATTCAGAAACGTGAAATAAAAACACAAGTTCGTGTTAGAAATGGCGAAACCGTAGTACTAGGTGGCGTTTATGAAACAACAACAACTGAAAACACCTCTAAAGTACCATTCTTTGGTGACTTACCCATTATTGGTGCGCTATTCAGAAGTCGTTCGGAAACTAATGATAAAACAGAATTGCTGATATTTGTCACACCTAAAATTATCAGTGATAACTTAACCCTGTAACTTTACTCAAGTAAACAAAAAAAAGAGGCGATACATCGCCTCTTTTTTTTAGCTGAATTTTCGGTGTAACCTCAAGGTAAATACTTATCCAACCTAAAAACTGATATGCTTGCGGCCTAAATTCTAAAATATCAGGGCGAACTAAACAGTAACATGTCCAAAGCTGAAAACATTATACTTGTTGGACTAATGGGGTCGGGCAAAACCACTATCGGGCGGCAACTCGCCAGGCAATTAAACCTTGAATTTTTTGATTCTGATCATGAAATAGAAAACCGAACCGGTGCCAACATACCACTTATTTTTGAGCTTGAAGGCGAACAAGGTTTTCGCAAACGCGAAACGGCAATGCTGGATGAATTAAGCCAGAAACAAAATATCGTGCTGGCAACAGGTGGCGGCGCGGTGCTCACAGCAGAAAATAGAAATATATTACGTCAACGTGGCCATGTTATTTATTTATTAGCAAGCATAGAACAATTGTGGGAACGTACCCGCCTGGATAAAAACCGCCCGCTATTGCAAACTGAGAACCCTCGTGAAAAAATTACCTCACTACTAGAACTTCGCGACCCTCTATATCGTGAGGTTGCCGATACGATTATTGATACCAGTAATAATAATTTAAAAACAACCTTAAAGCAGATCCTGACTGTCATTAATAACATTAAATAACAAACCTTAAATTCCGCTTCCAGTTACAGTATAATCGGCTAATAACCACAATTTAAAGCAGATAATGAAAACACTTACCGTTGACCTTGGCGAACGCAGCTACCCTATTTACATTGGAGCCGGCCTACTCTCTCAAAAAGAGTTGCTGACACCTTATGTAAGTGGTTCTCAAGTTATGATTGTGAGCAACGATGTGGTCGCACCACTGTATTTAGAACAGGTTAAAAAATTATTTGTAGATTTCCAATGCCAACATGTTATTTTGCCCGATGGTGAAAAATACAAAACCTTAAGCGACCTTAATCTTATCTATGATGCGTTATTGTCGAATCATTTCGACCGTTATTGCACCCTTGTTGCCTTAGGCGGTGGCGTTGTCGGCGATATGACCGGCTATGCCGCCGCCAGTTATCAACGTGGGGTTAACTTTATTCAAATACCAACCACCTTGCTCTCTCAGGTGGATTCATCGGTTGGCGGTAAAACCGGAGTAAACCATGCACTCGGTAAAAATATGATTGGTGCTTTCCATCAACCTAGCTGTGTTATTGCCGATATTAATACCCTGAATACACTGGAAGATAATCAACTCAGTGCCGGATTAGCCGAAGTCATCAAATACGGCTTTATTCGCCTGCCCGAATTTATCAACTGGTACGAAAATAATATCGACACCCTTCTCGCCCGAGATCCACAAGCTCTAAGTTATGCGATTGAAGTTTCCTGCCAATGCAAGGCAGAAATTGTTGCCGCTGATGAACTTGAAGGCGGCATTCGAGCATTATTAAATCTTGGCCATACCTTTGGACATGCCATCGAATCCGGTACAGGTTACGGTAACTGGTTGCATGGCGAAGCCGTTGGTATTGGTATGTTAATGGCTGCCGATTTATCTTGCCGCGAAGGCTGGCTCACAGACCAGGACGTACAACGTGTTAAAAAAATAATAGAAGCGTCCAGACTACCTGTGTTACTACCCAAAATAATGACTTACGAAAAATTTATGGATTTAATGCGGGTAGACAAAAAAGTACGCGATGGAAAAATCAACTTCATTCTTTATAATAAGTTAGGCGATGCAAAAATCACCCATAATTTTAGCGCTGAACATTTACGCCAAACCATTGAACATTTTCAAGTTACTAAATAACTAGATTCGGACTAGCCATCATGCAACTCGCACCTTACGCAGCACAACAATCAAGCTCAAAGGGGCGACGCTTTAGTGAAGAACCCCCCAAGTATCGCAGCGACTATCAACGCGACCGTGATCGTATTATTCATTCCTCCGCCTTTCGACGCCTCGAATACAAAACCCAGGTTTTTGTAAACCACGAAGGCGATATGTTCCGCACTCGGCTGACTCACTCCATTGAAGTTGCACAGTTAAGTCGCAGTATTGCGCGAATTTTACAGCTCAATGAAGACCTGAGTGAAACCATTGCGCTAGCACACGACCTGGGGCACACCCCTTTCGGCCATGCCGGGCAAGATGCCTTAAATGCCTGTATGAAAGACTATGGAGGTTTTGAGCATAACCTGCAATCTCTGCGCACCGTCGATAAACTCGAACAAAGCTATGCCGACTTCCCCGGCTTAAATCTTACCTTTGAGTCACGCGAAGGCATTTTGAAGCATTGCTCGACTAAAAATGCCAAACAACTCGGTGATGTCGGTGAGCGTTTTCTCAATAAAAGTCAGCCCGGCCTTGAAGCACAAACCGTCAACCTAGCCGATGAAGTTGCCTACAACAATCACGATGTTGACGATGGCCTGCGCTCCGGCTTAATTCAAATTGAGCAGTTACTCGAAATACGTTTGTTTAAAGAACAGTTTGATATTGTCGAAAAAAAATATCCTCAACTACAGGATCGCCGACGTGTTCATGAAATTATTCGCCGCATGATTAACCGCCAGGTGGTTGACCTTATCGATACAACAAAAGAAAACATACTCAAAGCCAAACCTAATTCTATCGACAGTGTCAGAAGCCAACCTGGCGATCTCGCCCGCTTCAGCGCTGAAATGTTAGAGATGAATCTGGAATTAAAACGTTTTTTACGCAACCAAATGTATTCACACTATCGCGTGCATCGAATGTCTGCCAAAGCCTCCCATATTATTCAACAATTATTTAGCGCCTTTTTAGACGATCCCAAATTACTCAACCCTAAATACCAGGAAATTGTTCATCAAAAACAACAACAAAATGCCGAACTTGGTAAAGCACGCGCGGTTGCAGATTATATTGCTGGCATGACCGACCGTTACGCCATCGCGGAATACGGAAAAATATTTAGCCCCACCGAGCTTACTTAACCTCTGCTATACATAAGAAAAAGGGGACTTAAATTATCACTGCAACCCCATTAACTTTTGAATTGAGTATAAGAGTAGGCCATGGAATAGGGGTGACCGACTAGTATTATACAAACGTAGGCATAACTTCGCTATTTCAACAACAAAAGGCTCAAGTTAACCAGACAACACTAATAATTTATTCAGAAATGAAAACTGAGAAAAACACTCCTAGTTTAAACTAATACAAAACAATGATTTAGTAGCACACTATGCTATATTATTGAGTATAATCTACGAACGTTACTGGTAATGTTCGGTTAATAAAATGCGTATTTATATGCAAATACAACACAAAGAACAACAAACTCGTTACTACCAATTACTGCTACTGCAAGACTTGCTTGATGGCTGGACACTGGTACGAGAATGGGGAAAACAAGGCGCAAGCGGGCGCGTTAAACGCGACCATTTCCCATGCCGCGAAGACGCCTTGCATGCAATGCAGCGTGTTCGAGATGCCCAGATTAGTCGCGGCTTTAAAGTCGTCTTTATGCAGGGTGTCGACAGTACCAACAACCAAACATCTCTGGATTCTTAATGGCCCGTTACGAATCGAACCAACTTAAACGACTCGAACCGGCCTATCTTTCGCAATACGGCTTAAAAGAAGCCCCCTTCTCTATTCAACATGATGACAATTTTTTATACCTTGATAGTGAACGCCGTCAACGACTGGAAACACTGACCCATTTAACGCAGTACAGTAACCTGCTACTAATTGTTACGGGTGAACGCGGCATTGGCAAAACCAGCCTGTTGCGTCGCTTCTGTTCACAAGCAGATGAATCCTGGTACCTATGTGAAGTCAATGCCAATACCATGATGGACGCCGATAGCATGCTCACTGATATCGCTGGTGGTTTTGGTTTAAACGGACTGCCCAACGATCCGTCCAGCGTACAGGAAATTGTTTTTGAGCATCTAAAAGCATTACAAAATGGTGGGCTGGTACCCATACTGCTGATTGATGATGCACATGAACTGCCCAAGGACGCACTCGAAACCTTATTCTATTTTGCCGACATTGAAGCCGCACAGGGGCATTTATTACGCATTATATTATTCTGTGAACCACAGATTGATATTATGCTGGAGTCGCCTTCCATTCGACCCTTACGTGAAAGAATTACCCATACGCTCGAAATAAATCCTTTAACCGAAGATCAAACTGCTGAATTTATTAAACACCGTATGGCCGTTGCCGGCTTTGAAGGTGCCTCACCCTTCCCCCCACAGGTAATCAAAAAAATTCACAAAATTTCACGCGGCATTCCATCAAACATATGTGAGTTAGCCCATTTACATTTAGATGATGCAGCCGGTTTAAATACCAGTTTAAATAATAGCTCGATGCTAACGGAAGACTCAACCGACAATCCCTTTAACGAAGATCAATTCAGTGCCGAGGATTTAGGCTATCCCGTATCCGATAATAACCCGGCAATCGATGCACCTGAAGTAAACCCGGCAAACTATAATCAGGCTGCCTTTAGTCTGCGACATATTGTTTTTATCTCCATCGTTGCTGTAGTCGCCATTATTGTTTTTGTAATGCAAGACAGTATCAATGAAGCGGTTGCACCCACAGAAAATGCACTAGATACCGTCAATCGCAACCTACCTTCGGCAATAAAGAATGCGCCTAAAGTTGTTAAAGCCTTACAACAACCAAAAGAAATTACCTTAAAGGGGCCGCCACCACCGGAGCTTGAAGATGAGCCTGTAAATAATAATCAACTTGCACTGCAAAATGAGGCCAGCAAAAAAGAAACGCATGCAGAAACATCTATTAATAGCGAAGTCCCTCAAGCTAAAGCGGTCGA
Organism: uncultured Thioalkalispiraceae bacterium; assembly: GCA_964504295.1. Lineage (GTDB taxonomy): Bacteria > Pseudomonadota > Gammaproteobacteria > UBA6429 > Thiohalophilaceae > SZUA-37. The sequence continues at coordinate 2,159 of CAZDEC010000070.1, read as the reverse complement.
ATACTTACTCGATAGCGTATCCCCCAACCCGGTGACCGGCAGTAAAAAACCTCAGACGATCACTCTAAAAGGAAGTGGCTTTAAAAGCAGCGTCAAGACGCCATCAGTTTGGATAAGCTGGACGGGGAAATCTAAAGCACTCAAAAAACATCAATATAAAATTATTAATGACTCAACCATTGAACTCACTATTACCGTTGGCATAAACCCGGATGAATGGGCGGCACAGTTAAAACAAAACAGTTATGAATCTGTAGCTATTAATTTTAGAGTGATTAAACCCAAAGCTCAGCCCGCCAAAATTACCCAGCTTGCTGGATTAAAAGACGAACGCTGGATACTCGATCAAGAACCCAATCACTTCACACTGCAATTACTTGGCACACAAAACAAAAGCAGCATAACGCAATTTATAAAAACCACAAAAATAACCAATAAGGTCGCGGTATACCAAACGCTCCGCAATGGTAAACCCTGGTATGCCGTTATTTATGGTAGTTACCGTACAAAAGAAGATGCTGCACAATCTAAAAAAATCTTAACCAGTAAAAAAGTTAAACCCTGGCTGCGCCGGTTTGATAGTGTTCAGGCAAAAATTAATACCGAGCAAGTCGATAGCAAAAAAAATTATAGCCGTATCGTAAAACCAAAAAGTAAAAAACCTGCTACCACTAAAAATACATTATCAGCTACCGCTATAACAAAACTGCCGCTTGGAAAAACGGAAGACACTGCTTCCTGGCTATGGAGCCAGAACCCACGCGGTTATACTTTACAGTTACTCGGTGGGCGCAATGATAAAAACATTCAAGCCTTTATACGTAAATATAAATTAAGAGGTAAGGCGGTTTATTTTCATACTCGACACAAGCAACGCAACTGGTACGCTCTGGTTTACGGAAGCTATAATAGCCGCAATGAAGCCATACAAGCTATTAAGCAATTGCCAAAAGCGTTACAAAAAACATCGCCCTGGGCACGCAGCTTTGCCAGCATTCATAAAGATTTAGATCAGTCTCAGTAAAACAGAAAAAGCCAACAACCGAGTTACCTGCTATACCCAGTCTCAATAGCGTGTCGGTAAAATCACACAAGAAACACAACTAATAAATTCCACCGAAGCAAGGACAGGAAACCGGTTAATTAACTTTTACTAAGTTGCTCATAAACAAACCCATGCAAGGCCAACCTGTCTTTTTCTTCAACAAAACGAAATTCCAGACCATAAGAAAAAGTCTTTTTCTCATCCAGCTCTTCTATTTCAAACCGACGAATGGTCGCTAAAATTTGCAGGTACTGCTCAACCCCGCCAACGATTAATTTTGCCAACATATTGAGGTCATCCCCCACTTTGCCAACAGCCGAATTTGTCGATAATTTTGCTCCGCCGGTACTAATGTCGGTTAGTTTTGCAGAAACAGAGTCACCGTTAGTTTCATCAGGATCACCGCACTGCACAGAAACAATCAATTCGACATTAACACGCTGGGCATTCCTGACAACCACCGATTCCACAGTTTTTGGATAAGATAAATGCATATAAGGATACGGGCTTACTTTACTTTCCATTACCGTCACATTAAATGCGTAAACCGTCTGTACAGAAAAAAGCCTGACAACAAAAAGCTGGCCATTAACGACCCGAATTAAATCACCATTCGCCCTGGGCATCGTCACCAGTATGCTTTTACCTTCACGATGACCTATTAACTTTACAAAAATACGCTCATCCGTTTTGCTAGAAGGGTCCTGGAGCTGGATACTTTCCCCAATATTTACTTTTATCTCACTGAAATTTATAGACATTTTTTTCTCAAGTATTTTCCATAATAGAAATCACAGCCAATATCTGTTTATCGGCCAAATCACCAGGATTATTAATAATCTGCGCCAAAAAAGGCCAAAAGCGGCTTTGTAGCGCTTGTTAGTAACCATGCCTCAAAAATTCTGGTTAAGCTATTGAAAAATATCATTTTTTTTACCCTAAAATGAGCAGTCACAAGCATTGATGCTTATCCTCCAGAGCTGTATACTGCGGAGCCATTTTGTCTCCTCGCAACACCTTGTCTGTTAACCAGGAACAGCCGACAAATGGCAACACGAGCCCAGCCTACTGCGGCTCTAAATAATTGATTTATAACAGCTTAAATGTAAAAAAC